>NZ_JAGIPX010000039.1 GCF_017814945.1 Paraburkholderia sp. LEh10 | reverse complement strand
GGGCGAACTGATCCAGATCGACGGCAGCGATCACCGCTGGTTCGAGGACAGGGCGCCGGCGTGCACGCTGCTGGTGTTCATCGACGACGCGACCGGACGGCTGATGGCCCTGCACTTCACGGCTTCCGAGTCGACCTTCAGCTACTTCGAGGCGCTGGCGAAGTATCTGGGTTCGCACGGCAAGCCGGTGGCGTTTTACAGCGACAAGGCCAGCGTGTTCTATGTGAAGCAGCGTTCGGAGACGGCGGGCAAAGGGGTCACGCAGTTCGGCCGGGCCCTGTACGAACTGAACATCGACGCATTCTGTGCGAACACGAGCCAGGCCAAGGGACGCGTCGAGCGGGCCAACCTCACGCTGCAGGATCGCCTCGTGAAGGAGCTGCGGCTGCGCGGCATCAGCACCCGCGAGGCGGCCAATGCGTATGCGCCCTCCTTCATCGCCGACTTCAACCGGCGGTTCGGCAAACCTAAGCTCCCACGCCGGACGTGTGCCCCCAATTAAAAATCGGGCAAAATCAGTTAGTTGCTGTCTACCCCCTCTATTCAAGTTTGCCGCAGGCGCAAGCGGGCGCACATTTACGCAGGATCGGCTTATATACCATTCGGATCAAGTCCCTCGGCCAACAAGCAATCTGTCGTCGGCTCAAGTGCTGCCGGCGCGCAGGCCCGCGACCATTTCGCCCAGCCAGTTCGCAACCAGCGCCGTGTAGGCACGCTGGCTCACATCGTCGGAGAGCCCATGATCTGCGCCTTCGGATACACCCGCGCCCAGCAGTTTTACTCACTGGCGATGATGGCGCACCCGGCATGGTCCCCTGCAAACACCACGTAGGTCACAGTCCAGGTTGCCGGGTCAAAGAAAGGATGAATGGTCGGGCGCATGGCTATCTCCACGAATGAAATCATTCTATTCACATACAATCTATTATTAAACATAATATGTTGACATAGATTGAACATCACTTATGAAAAAACCTCGTCTCACCATCGATCTCGCCACCATGCAGGCCGGCGCAGCGGATGCATGCGCCCTGCTCAAGGTGCTCGCCAATCCCGATCGCCTCCTGCTGATGTGCCAGCTTTCGCAAGGCGAGCTGTCCGTCGGCGAACTCGAGGAGCAACTCGGTATTCGTCAGCCCACGCTGTCGCAACAACTGGGCGTATTGCGGGAAAACGACCTGGTCGCTACTCGCAGGGAAGGCAAGAACATCTTCTATTCGGTGGCGAGTCCGCAGGCGCTCGCCGTAATGGCCGTACTTTATGAACAGTTCTGCCCGAAGCAGTAAGGAGGCGTCATGCTGGTGGACCTTGGACATTTCACACCGGGCTTTTCGTTGGCAGGCGGGCTCGTCATCGGTGCGGCGGCTGCCGTGCTGATACTGTTCAACGGACGCGTCGCCGGCATCAGCGGCATCTTCGGGGGCCTGCTGGGCTGGCCACGCGGTGACGTCAACTGGCGTCTCGCGTTTCTGGCGGGGCTCGTGGGCGCACCCGTCATCGCGGGACTGCTGGGCAAGCCTGCACAGGCAGAGATTGAGGCAAGCTGGGGCGCGATCCTTGCAGCGGGGTTTGTGGTCGGTATCGGCACCCGCTATGCCAGCGGCTGTACCAGTGGCCACGGCGTATGTGGTCTCTCCCGAGGGTCCGTGCGCTCGCTCGTCGCTACTGCAACCTTCATGGTCGCGGGATTTCTCACTGTCTTTGTGCAACGTCACCTGATCGGAGGCTGATATGACAGCCCTCAAGAGAGCGTTCCTCGCGCCGCATACGGCATTGCTGGCCGGCCTTCTTTTCGGGGTTGGCCTGATGGTGTCAGGAATGGCCAACCCGGCGAAGGTGCTGGGTTTCCTCGATCTCGCAGGCCGATGGGATCCATCACTCGCCTTCGTGATGGCGGGCGCCGTTGCGGTCGGCTCACTTGCATTTTTCGCAGCCAGACGCCTTGACAGGTCATATCTCGGCTTGCCGATGCAACTTCCCGCCAGCACGACCATTACGGCGCGATTGGTTCTGGGTAGCGCCGTCTTCGGCATTGGCTGGGGGCTGGCCGGTTTCTGCCCGGGTCCCGCGCTCGTAGCGCTGGGCGCGGGCTATCCCAAAGCTGTCGGATTCGTGGCTGCAATGGTCGCCGGCATGGCCGTCTTCGAACTGATCGAGCGCACGAAAGCCGCGACGCAACGCGCGTGAGTGCGGCCCCCGCCGCCCGCTAAGGCTCGCGGTTGAATAAACAGAGATTGCCCGACGGAACACTTGATTGCCAGCAGCGCCGCACTCGGTCTTGTAGTCGGCCTCATCCTCGCGCTCACGGGTGCAGGCGGCGCCATACTCGCAGTGCCTCTGCTGTTGTTTGTGCTGCATCTGAAGATCGCCGAGGCCGCGCCCGGCCCAGCTCGACCACCGGAACCGCGATGGAATGATGGCGGGGCGTGCGCCTTGCGTGAATCCACCACGATGCGGATTTTTTCCACAATCCCCTCCTGGGCTAACGCGCCGCTCCGCACACGGACGATGGCCGGTCGCCGTTGCTCGATTGCGATCGCCTCGACGGTCCGGCGGATTCTCGAGGCGCAAGCCGCCGTGGCCTCTCGACGGAAAACTGATCTGAATCAGACAATACCGCAGGTCGGCGTAGCCTTGGCTGCTGCCGCAAGACGCTTCGCTGGGCGACTGTGTTGAAAGGGCAGTATTTGCCGACCGAAAAGGTTGACACAGGTCAACATGACGAGGGCTTTCCCTTCGTAGGCTGAACCTGCAGGTGAAGGTATGGTGGGATTTTCAGGGTTCTTCCCGGTCTGAAGGTGCCAGGCGAGCTACGACCATGTCTTGCCTTGCAATGGGTTTCGCCGTGGTCCGGCTAGCCGGATACTTGCGCCCAATATTGCGGAGGCTCAGATTGACGCCGGTCTGAGACAGCCGCGCTTTCATGCCGTCGTAGGTCTCGGCGGCTCGCGACATCAACATGGGAGTCCAGCAATGCGTGCCCTCGATGTAATGACCGGAACGGTGATTTCAGTAAAGCCCGAAATGAATGTACGCGAAGCTGCAAAAGTCCTGATGGACCATGGAATCAGCGGCGCACCGGTAATTGATGGAAACGGCGGTGTGGTGGGTATGCTGAGTGAAGGCGACCTGATCCACCGCGCAGAACTCGAAACTGAGGCGCGCAGGCACTCGTGGTGGCTTGATCTATTTTCGTCGAATCGTGATGCCAGGGACTATGTCAAGTCGCACAGCAAGCTTGTCGCGGATGTAATGACGAGAAATGTCATTTCAATCGATGAAGCGACATCTCTTCACGAGGTCGCCAACATCCTCGAGACCAGACATATCAAGCGTGTCCCGGTCATGGACGCAGGGCGAATCGTTGGCATTGTCAGCCGCGCCAATATCGTGCAGGCACTGGCGAGTGCCGTCGACGAGCCCATGGCGGAGACAACGCCAACCGACCGTGAGATACGTGCAATGCTTATGGGAGAAATTGCGGGGCATCCATGGGCTTTCGCAGGCGAGAATATCCTCGTGCGCGACGGCGTGGTTCACCTGTGGGGAATCTACCGGTCAGCTGCGGCAATCCAGGCCATGCGCACTGCCGCGGAGGGCATTCAAGGAGTAAAGCGCGTCGAAGACCACACCGAAGCCTATCCGATGCCAATGGGCATGTGATAGGAAAAGTCCCGGCCAAGGCGCGGCACTTACGCTCGATGCGCAGTTCACGCATACAACCTGGCAGAACACGCCAGTCCGATAGGCCCCGCACATCATTGAGCGGCGAGAACGACACTAAAATCCTTGGCACCGAAGTCGCAACCGGTGTCGGAGCTTTTTGGGCACCATCGATGCTGCGATTGCAGCTATTGGCGTCATAGTGCATGCATCGACGGCTTGTTTGCTCGCGTGTGGTCGGGCCGGCACCTTCCGCGCGTCTCGGAGATCGCTTATATCTGTGCGGAAAGTGTAGAGATATGAGCGGTCGCTGGCACGAGTCAATGCATCGATGCGTCGACTTGACATTTACATACACCCCAGTCGTAGCGTCGATGCCCTTTGACACACATCAGGTACTGTGAATTGGTTCAACGACACGAAGGGTTTCGGATTCGTCACGCCGGACGACGGCAGCGAAGACCTCTTTGCGCAGTTCTCCGAAATTCAGGCTAAAGGTTTAAGGTCGCTCCAGGAAGGCCAGAAAGTCAGCTTTACTCATTGGTCAGTAAGTTAGGGAACAAATTCGACAAGTGCTGATCTATCGTGCCGTGTCACTCGACGGAGCCACGGACGGGCTCGGCGGTCGATGATTTGGACGAGCAAAGCAATGATGGTCGGCATGGCTAAGCTGAGCGATTGGCGACCGCGCTTATCGGCGCGAAGGGCGTTCCATAAATAAGTGAGCCTGTCGGTTCGAATACTCCCGAAGACGACTTGACATCACACGGCAAGTCATTTCAACGGCGGCGTACCATGTCCTGATACGCAAGGAGCACGAGATGAAGCCGATGCAACGCCATGCCGCGGCCGGCAGCTTCTATCACTTGGCCGGCGTGCCGCTAGCGGGCTGTGCCTGCAACGGTCTGGCCTGCTTCGCCGCCAGCGCGGGCAACCTCGGGCATTGGGCCAAGGCGTGTCAGCAGAGCCCACCTGTTTATTGCCTGGGCAAGTGCTATGCGGCACCCAGCGATGCCGACCACGATATCTCGCCGCATATCGCGGTCCACAGCCGCCGCAGTGTGTTGCTGGACAATGTGCGCACGGGCGGTGTGCGCGGGCTGGCCGAATATCAACAATGCGGTGGTGGCGTGGCACGCCTCGCTGCGTTATCCATGCCGCCGCACGATGTGGTGCGGCTGATCGACAATGCGCAATTGCGCGGTCGTGGCGGCGCAGGCTTTCCGGCAGGTCGGAAATGGGAAGCAATGGCAGTACAGCACGCCCATCGTAAATACCTGGTGATCAATGCAGATGAAGGTGATCCTGGTGCATTTTCCGACCGCTTGCTGCTCGAGGGCGATCCATTCCGCCTGATGGAAGCCGCCACCATCGCCGCCCATGCGACGGGTGCGACGCACGGCTATATTTACGTGCGCAAGGAATACCCCGATGCGGCACGTGTGCTTGCCAACGCGTTGCTCGAGGCGCGGGCAGCCGGCTGGCTGGGTGTGCAATTTGACCTGGAATGCGTGATCGGCGAAGGCAGTTATCTGTGCGGCGAAGAGACCTCATTGCTTAACGCGCTGGAAGGCCGTCGGCCGGAAGCAAGAATGCGACCGCCGCAGGTTACTGAACACGGACTGTTCGGACTGCCGACCTTGGTGCAGAACGTGGAAACTCTGTGCACCGTACCCTGGATTGTCACACACGGAGCTGACGCGTTTGCCAGTTTGGGCTTCTCGCAAAGCCGCGGCACCAAACTGCTGTCGCTCAATTCCTTGTTCCGCAGACCGGGATTATACGAAGTGGAGTTCGGCATTCCGCTCGAGCGCGTGGTGGACGAACTGGGCGGCGGGCTGCGGCGCGGCCAGCTCAAGGGGGTCATGGTGGGCGGGCCACTGGCCGGCATCGTGCCGCCCGCGCTGCTCGGTACCCGGCTGGGTTACGAGGAAATGCAGGCGATCGGTTGCGCGGTCGGTCACGGCGGTGTGATTGCCTTCGCCGACGATACACCGCTGGCAGCCATCGTCGAGGAGGTATTCCGCTTCGGTGCGCGCGAATCATGCGGGAAATGCACGCCATGCCACTTGGGCACCCCGAGGCTGGAGGCAATGTTCGCCCCTGTCACGCAAGATGTGCCGAGGCGAGGCAGTGACGACGCGGCTCAATGTGAAGCGCTGCTGGAAGCACTCGCTGCCACGAGCTTGTGTGGGCACGGGCGCGGCCTGGCCGAGTTCGCTCGCGCCTTGCAGACTCACTACGGCGAGGAGTGGTCGGCATGCTTCAGATAACGATCAACGGCATTGCGCACGATGCACAGCCCGGCATGTGCCTGCTGGATGTCCTGGAGCAGGCCGGTGCGGCAGTGCCGCATACCTGTTACGACGAACGTCTGGCCCCGGCGGGTGCTTGCCGGCTGTGCGTGGTGGAAATCGAGGGCCAGCCTCAGCCGGTACCGAGCTGTGCTGCCACCGTCGAGGATGGCATGCAGGTGCGCACGCATACCCCGGCGCTGGAAGCGTTGCGTCGAACCAATCTGGCGCTGATCGCGGCACACTACCCGCCGGAAGCCGTCATCGCCGAACCCAGGCGGTCCTTCCACCAACTGCTTGCTCGCTACGAACTAACGGCAGGCGGAGCGACGCTCGCCCCACTGTTCCGTGACGACAGTCACCCCTATCTCGGCGTGGCAATGGAGCGCTGCATCCATTGCTATCGCTGCGTGCGGATCTGCGAAGATGTGCAGGGTCAGTTCGTTTGGGAGACCTGGCAACGCGGCGAAAAAACCCATGTCGCACCCGGCAAGGGGCCGTCTTTGCTCGCTGGCGGATGCGTGAGCTGCGGCGCGTGCGTCGATACCTGCCCGACCGGCGCGTTGTTCGACAAGCGCAGCCCGTTCGAGCCGACCGACTGGACCCGGACCACCTGCGGTTACTGCGGCGTTGGTTGCCAGATGGACATCGGCAGCAGCGATGGGCGGGTAGTGACGGTGCGACCCGCAGATCATCCGACCAACCGGGGCCATCTGTGCGCGAAAGGTCGGTATGCCTTCGAGTTCAACCATGCGGCGGACCGCATCGTTACACCGATGATCCGCCGCGACGGGGAATGGCAAGCGGCAAGCTGGGCCGATGCGCTCGGTTTCGTCGCCAGCCAGCTGCGCACGATCATCGCGACCGCTGGGCCGGATGCGATTGGCGTGCTGGGTTCAGCCCGCGCCAGTAACGAGGAAAACTATCTGCTGCAGAAGTTTGCCCGCGTGGTGCTAGGCACCAACAACGTCGATTGCTGCGCCCGCGTCTGCCATACCCCCAGCGCCAAGGCGCTCAAGACCATGCTGGGCACCGGAGCCGCGACCAATTGCTTTGACGACATTGAAGTCACCAACGCCTTTCTGCTGTGCGGCGCCAACCCGACCGAGAACCACCCCGTCGTCGGTGCGCGCATCAAGCAAGCTGTCCTGCATGGGGCCAGGCTAGTGGTGGTGGATCCGCGCAGCACCGAACTTGCGCAGCTTGCCGATGTACATCTGGCGGTGCGGCCAGGCTGTAACATCCCGCTATTCAATGCCATGGCCGCGACGGTGATCGAGGAAGGCCTGGTCGATCAGTCCTTTCTGGCTGAACGGGTGACCGGCCTTGAGGACTTTGCCTCCTTCATCACGGGGTACGCACCGGAGCGGGTTGCCGACGCGTGCGGCGTTGCCGCGGCGGACATCCGCACCGCCGCGCGCATCTATGCAGCCGGCCAGCCGGCGATGTGTTTCCATGGCCTGGGCGTGACCGAGCACCTGCAGGGCACAGAGGGCGTGATGACGCTCATCAATCTCGCCTTGCTGACGGGCAATCTCGGCAAATCCGGCGCCGGCATCAACCCTTTGCGCGGCCAGAATAATGTTCAAGGGTCAGCGCAAATGGGGTGTGACCCGGTAACGCTGACCGGCTCTCAACTGATCAAGGAGGCCGGGGCGCGCTTCGAAGCCGCCTGGGACTGCCGACTACCCGCCACGCATGGCCTGGATTTGCTGCAGATGATGGATGCTGCGCGTGACGGCAAGCTCAAGGCGTTGTGGGCGTGCGGTTACGACGTCTACCTGTCGCTTGCCAACGAAACCGCCACCCGTGATGCGCTGGCGAGACTCGATCTGGTGATCGTGCAAGACCTGTTTCTCAACGAGACCGCCCGCGAGTTCGGCACCGTATTCCTGCCGGCGGCGTCGTGCTTCGAAAAAGACGGCACCTTCATGAACGCGGACCGGCGGGTGCAGCGCATCCGCGGTGTGGTGTCGCCGCCAGGCGCTGCCAGGGCGGACTGGTGGATCGTTCTGGCGCTCGCCGCAAGGCTCGGCCATGCAGAGGGTTTCAGCTTCGACAGCCCGGCCGCCATCTGGGACGAAGTGCGCACGGTGTGGCCGGAGGCGGCCGGTCTGACCTACGACCGGCTGGAACGAGAAAGCCTTCACTGGCCCTGCCCGAGCGAGCAGCACCCGGGCACACCCATCCTACACCGGACGCGCTTTCCGATCGGCAAGACCGCAGCATTGGCACCGATCGACTTCATACCCACATCCGAAACCACCGACGATACCTATCCCTTGCTTCTGACCACTGGCCGCACGCTCTATCACTTCAACGCTGGCACGATGAGCTGCCGCACGCCTAATGTGCAACTGTGGCCGACCGACACGCTCGACATGTCCCCGGCGGATGCAGCGCAACTGGGGATGGTGGACGGCGATTCCGTACACGTGTACAGCCGCCACGGCGCGACGACGCTGCCGCTACGCGTGACCGGGCATGTCCAGCCGGGGCAGTTGTTCACCACCTTCCACCGGGCTGAACTGTTCGTGAACCGCCTTACTTCCCCCGTGCGCGACCGGCAGGTACACGCACCCGAATACAAGGTAACCGCGGTGCGGGTGGAGCGCGCGATTGAAGGTCGTTAACAACGAATGCGACGCGTGCTGGAACACTGAGATCCACCAATAGAAGTCGACCCCGTGTGCGAGTGTCCGTTATCGAGAAAGCTGGACGTCTCTTGTGGGGTCGGCCGCGGACAGTCGTAGCAGCAGCGGAACGTCACCGTCATTACCCATTCGAGCCACAGCCCGGGATCAAAAAGTGGCACCTTGTAAGAGCATCGATTGCCGACCCATCGTACCCCGGCCACGTACCGGCCTACGCGTTATCGTCAATCCACCCACGCAGCCAGTCAGCAGCCCACTGGATAGCGCCCTCAGGTGTGTCCGACACGCCGAGATTCTTGAACGTGTAGCTGAAGTATCCGTCGTCCGAGTCCGTGCTCGACCGCGAGATTGTGGCCTTGGCTGTGTACATTCCCCCGGCGGCAACCGGTTCGATATCCAGCTTCCAATCACGGTAGTCCTGGACCGCGTTCATGGTTATGCCCTCCAGTATCCGGTCACAAAATTGTACTGCTCATCCGTGTCAGATCGCCCCGCAGAGACCAGCCACTGCTTGATCATTCGGCAGCGCGCCGCGACCCCGACAACCAGGATATGTACGAGGGTGATATCAGGAGCCGGACTTGACTCGCCTCCGAGCGCGGTAAACTGACTTGATCGGAATTGTGGATGAGGAAGATGGGCGCGAAACTTCTGACTGGCCGATGGGGGTCTCCATGGGCAAGCGATCCATTTTTGAAGATCCGCATCGCCATTGAGATCGATACGCAATCCGTCGTGATACTGCACCACTTCGCCGATCGCGCATGGCGTCGGTTCAGGCCAGACGAGCACGCATACGTGCGCGATCTCATCAACGACGAGATCGACGCGGTCGTTGAGTGTCCGTAGGATTACGGGTTGAACGCGACCGATGCCATACCGGCTGCATGGTCCAATAATGAAGCGAACCCCGTACCGGAACACAAGACCATTGTATATGGCTAAAGTCACACGAGGCGATCTTTTAAAGATAGCTTTACTTGACTTTGCCCCCTGCTCCGTAGGCTTGGGTGTGCGGGTTCGTCCGGATCGGCACAACTCTTCGCGCTGAGCTTCGCACGCCCTATCAAACACCATTTCTCGACCTGACCTATCCAGACGAGTCAGGGCGTCCGTGTGCGCTGTTGTTTCGGATTGCACTCACTGCATCTGTTGAACGACTGGCGGTTATTTATCTCCGTCACGTGAATCGGGACGATCAAAGTCCGTTGACCCCTCAATCGTGCGAGATCAGGTGCTCAACCGAATTCTCGATCTCTATCTTTGCGTCGTCGCCCAAAATCCGTTGACCGCTATCTGGCCAGTTCTCACATCTGCCGTCGTGCCGTCTCCCTCTCGGCAAGTTGACAATGCCTCAGGGGCGGCTCAGCCGGCAGAAGCCAACAGCCGCCATTCTCATGCGCCATGCGCCTGGTCACGCCTTCCTGACGAATTCCGATTTCAGGCTCATGGCACCAAAGCCATCGACCTTGCAATCGATATCGTGGTCACTGTCCACCAGCCGGATATTTTTTACCTTGGTGCCCATCTTGACCACGCCAGCCGAACCCTTCAGTTTCAAGTCCTTGATGACAGTGACGGTATCCCCATCCTGCAAGACATTCCCGGCGGAATCGCGATAAACCCTCTCAACCGTTTCGATCGGCACGGTTGCGTGCGCCGACCATTCATGGGCACACTCCGGGCAGATGTAGACGCCTCCGTCTTCATACGTGAACTCGGAATTGCATTTTGGACAACGGGGCAATGCGCTCATGTGTAATCCTTGGTGCCAGACGAAGCAATGAAAGGTTGAAAGTATAACGCTGGCTGGCGGCTTGTTCATCCCGTAGCGCTTGCGACGGCAATGTTGAGCGTGCGCTTTGGGGATGGCTGAAGGCGTTGACGATGACATCTTAAGTACGCACCAGTTCGGGAGAATGAGTGTAAGTAAGCAACCCTGATTTGATCATCGCATCCTCTCGTATTATCGGCACTGGCGCGACCACCAAGCAACTCGTCGTGCGGCAGTTGAAGTGCCTGGTGAGCGACCTGCTCGACCTGTTCGGGATTCGTCACGGCAAGCAACGAAATACGGCTCATTGCTCGACACGTTCTTCACCGCCTTGGCGCTCCTATGCGGCTCGCGCGCAGCGTTTTCCTTTCGCCATCGCCCGGCGTCCCGGCCCACACCCGGCAGGGTTAGACCTGTCAGTGCATACGCGCCAAGTGACGAAGAAGTGAATCGCCCTCCTGTGTAATGCGTGGCCGTACAGCCCCGCCGGCAAGCTGCTCCATGGCAACGAGCTGCCGTTCAAGCAAAGTATCGAGTTCCTCGCGCTCGGCAATGTGGTCGGCCGAGTCCCTTACCAGCATCAACGTCGCAAATTCATGGGCGCTGAGCATGCTTGCCTCCTGATAGCTCGAGTAGGTGCTGTATGCATTGCGTCGGCCAACGCGCCCGCTTGTGACGGCGCGTTGCCGGTGGCGCATTCGCTGCAAATGGCGTGGGAAGTCGAGGGTAGAGGGAGCGTCGGGGGCGCGACAATCCGGGGCGTCCTGCATATTGGACAGTACCGCACTCCGACAGATGCGGCAGCGATCAGAGTACCTAACCCCTCCAAGGCCGATTTCAGTCTTCCCACGCCTGAATCCGGTTGATGATAGACAGGTTTGTGGCGCAGGCATTGCCCTGGCGCAATCACCCTGCCTGTTTCAAATTGATGTCCGGTTTATCGAACAGCAGGGCGCCAGGTCGGTGGTCGCCGTCGATCGCATCATCGGGTGTCCGCACGAGGAAGCATCGACTATCCGGAAGGCGAAACCTGTCCGCTGTGTCCGTTCTGGCGTAACCGCGACCGTTGGAGCGGCGAGATCATCGGCTGAAGCCGGTCTGGCTGATATCGCCGCTGATCAGGAGCAGGCAGGGCATCGAGAGAGATGGCTGCACCAATTCATCTACCTCAGGGAACCACCATTCAACGGGATCGGCGTTTGCATCTTCGTCAGCGATGATGCCCACCGACACCTTTGTCGCTCGCGTATCGTCGGGTCCATAGAAGGCAACCGTTGCGACCGGGTAGCCGCAAAAACCCTTCCGACTTTCCTTCAGGAGCTTGTCCCGGTACCGCTGCGCTTTCAATGTCATGTCGCCTCCGCGCTTCCGGCTGCCTGCACCATGCGGCGGCGACGCCGGCAACGATCGCAGCCGCGCGATCGTCACGCTCACGGTGCTGCACTATCCGCGTTGCCGTGTCGGTGTCGAACAGGCCAGCATGCAGCCCGCTCAGGTTGTCGAGCAGGTTGATGCGTACGTGCTGGTCGCCTTCGTGCCTTTCAAACCCGGGAATGTCCATTCCGCGAGATTCTGGCACGCTATAAGAGTACGGCAACCGTCGACGAAGACGGAGGCAGGCGTGGCACACTCCACCCGGCTTGAGCTGTTCTGTCGGCTATTCCTTGGCCTGTTTGTGGGCTTTTTTTTTGCCTTACCGCCGCTCTTTTCGTACGTTACATGTCGGCGAACCAGCTGCCGCAAGTAACCGTCGTGCAGTCGAACAGCGCATCACGAGCCTTGTCGGGGGAGCGCCCCGGCAGTCCCATTCCCATCCGCTTTCCCATACCGACCGGCAACGCCTTCGCCAGCTACTGCGGAAAAGACACTCATTGCGGCTGCCGTGACCAACTTTCTGAGCTGGCGGAAAGACAGGGCGAACGCTGTCAAGGAGAAGCGGGACCCGTCCCGCTAGTCCCGAACCAGGCGGTTGCGACTCGACCCGCCTGCTGTCAGCTGTGCGACCTGGTACGTATGACCTTGCGCACATCTAATACGCTACTGCGGCTGCCGACACGCTCGCCATGTCCCGGCGGACGCCGTGCAACCGGGAATGGCCAATGGCGATTCGGCATACGTGTACAGCCACCATGGCACCACAACGGTCCGGTGCGCGTGACCGGGCATGTACGGCCGGGACCGTTGTTCACCACCGTCACTGGCTGCGGCATACCAACACGGGAATCCGGGTGCGGATAAGGACCTTTTGCGTCTCGCTGCCAATCAGAAGTCCTTCCACGCCGCGCCGGCCGTGCGATGCCATGACAATCAGATCACAGTGCCGTTCCTGCGCGGTGCGGATGATCGCGTCGTAAGGATGATCGCTCGCCACCCAGGTCGTATCGCATGGAACCGCTGCGTCCGTGGCAGCACGCTCGATAAAGGCTAGGTATCGTTCAGCATGGTTCTTCGCGTGCTGGGCGTATTCGGCCCGGGTGTCGGCCAGCATCTCCGTGTCATATGTCAAGAGGTGGAATTCCGGGATCGCATGAATCCCCGTAATCTTCGCGTCGAACTGTTTTGCGAGGCCTACGGCCATGCGGATGGCTTTCTCGGACAGTGCCGACCCATCGGTCGGCACCAGCAGATGTTTGAACATGTTCTCCCTCCCGGCGCGAAGCAGATGTCCAAGATTCCGCGCAATGCCTTCAGTGCCACGCCTGCGTTGTGCTCACAATCCAGCGCGATCGGCATCCAACCGATTCGGGAACTTCGACCGTCCCCACACCGAAAGACCTGTTGCGAATTCGGGATTCCTCTTGAATTTTTAACAGAAAAACATATAAGCGTTCGCTTTCGGATCTGGTCCTGTACTCATGCCTGTTCTGGAAAGCACCCCCAAATCAGTTGCCTCGCGGCGTGCCTCTTACGACTGCATATCCGTCGGCAGCGCATTTCCAGTGACTCACTCTCTGCAACCTCTCGAACTTGTGGATCGCGTCGATTACCGCCTCTTCCTGCACAGCAGGTGAGATCGAGACGCGCATCAGTTCGCATTGGTGCGGAAAACCGCAATGATCCAGAATTTCCTTATAAAAGACCACTGCTAACGCATTGGAGTCTGTAGCGTCGTTTTCTGTGCGACGACCGGCAACGGACTCGCCAGGCGTCGCGCGAGCGAGGCAATGTCCGCTCGCTGTGTCACGCGACGCGGGTCCGCGATACAAATTCTTCATCTGGCTGACTGGCATGGCAAATCTCCTGATTCGACGATTATCCACTCATCCTGCGTCGCGGACTCACACCAAACATGCCTGTAGAATTCTCGCCTCCTGAAGGGAGATGGGGAAGGCGCGTACATGCTTATCACTTTATGCGCCGGGCTCGCAGTTTCGTTGACCAGCATCAACATATGTGCGGCTCGAGCGGCTCACCCCACCTCCCATCCTTGATCCGATGACCGGTAACTCAGCCACTGCCGGATGCGCCGAGATCAGACGCTCGACCGCCAGCGACGACACCCTCTTACCGCCCGATTTGATCACGTCCTTGGTGCGATTGGTGATCTGCAGATAGGATCCTGATCAATGCACGCGACGTCCTGTGTGAGTAACCGCCCTCCCACAGGCGCGCGCAGATGCGTCCAGAGTGTTCAGATAACCTCGCGTGGGCCAGGGAGCGCACGACGACCTCGCCGCTCGCACTGCCGTTGCATGGCACGTCCCGCCTGTTCCCGTCGACGATGCGCACCCAACGGGCGGCACTGCCCTCGCCCCCACGACCTCAAGCCTTTCGTCTCACATCCCAGAGTCCGCCGGATAAGGTTCGGTGTGGTCCTCGACACGCTTCACCCCGTGAACGCGCTCCGCGGCGATGCGCATGGCCTGCATTGCCGCAGCCGATCGGTAGACTCCCCACAGGTGAACCACGCCGTCACGCACAAAAATATTCTGGCCGGCAAAACCCCAAGGATGGTCCGCAATTTCTCCCATGAGCATAGCCCGTATCTCGCGGTCGGTCGGGATCACCTGCGGTGCGGGCTCCGCGCCGGCACTCGCTAAGGCCTGCACGAGATTGGCGCGGCTGACAAGGCCAACGACCTGATGGGCCCTCATGACCGGCACGCGCTTGATGCGTCTCTTTTCGAGGATGTTCGCGACCTCGCGGAGAGATGTCGCTTCATCAACCGAAATGACGTCCGTTGTCATCACCTCCGCAACCCGATTTCCGTGCGACTTGATGTAATCCTTTGCATCGCGAGCCGACGAAAACAGTTCGAGCCACCACGAGCGGTGCCGTTTCTGGGTTCCGATTTCCCCACGGCAAATCAGGTCGCCTTCACTGAGCATTCCCACGAGACTGCCTTTTTCGTCAATTACAGGTACACCGCTGATGCGATGGTCCACCAGGACCTTTGCAGCTTCGGCTACCGTCATTTCTGGTTTTACAGAAATGACCGGGGTGGTCATTACATCGAGAGCGCGCATTGCTGGCCTCCTACACTGGCGTCGGCGCCGCTAGGACTTACGTTGAAACTTGAGAACGCGCAGTTGGTTCAATCCGATGTCGTCAGGGCGACGTCCGGCGCGAGGTCACGGTTTGTGAGACCCCGCCGAAACCGGTTGCTCGGTCCGACATTTCCGGCGGCACGCGGCACCTCGCTTTGCCGTTTGCGCAGCGCCGCGCCAACAACCTGCTGGTTCAGCCTACGGACGGGCAGCACCCGTCATGTTGACTTGGGTCAACGGTTTGCCCTTGTGCCCCCTCCTCGCGGTCGCTGCGGCGCGTCGTGTTGCGGTCGCGTTTGCAGTCGGACCGGTTGCCACATCCGCGAGCGCTTTGACCTGCGTCAGCCCGTCCCGGATTTGAACCGGTAGCATTTTAATAACGCTGGCTCGGTTGGGCGCAGTCGACCGCTGCGTGCACAAGGCTTGCGCCTCCGCTTTCGTCCCAAGCATCTATTGGATTGACCCGTTTCCCTGGAGGGCGCCATGGCTGATCCACTCGCCACATGGCATGCCGAGCACGTCAACTTCGCGCGACTGCTCGATATTCTGGAAGAACAGATAGCTGTTTTTCACCGCGGCGAGAGCCCGAACTACGCTCTCATGAGCGACATCCTCTACTACATGCGGAACTTCTCCGATCGTGTACATCATCCGCGGGAAGATGTTGCGTATGCGCGGCTCGCCGAACGAGATCCTGACGCGCGTTCAGTCGTGAACCGGCTCCTGCAGGAGCATCGCGTGCTTGCCACGGCCGGCGAAGAGCTCCTGACCCGCATCAACGAAGCGGCGGAGGATGTCGTGATCCAGCGCGCGGTGCTGGAGGCTGCCACGGCCACGTACCTCGTGTACTATCGACACCACATGTCCACTGAAGAGCGCGACGTGATGCCTCGCGCCGCGCAGGTGCTATCAGATCAAGACTGGGCGGCAGTCGATGCCACCGTTCCGGCTAGCCCCGATCCGCTTTTCGGAGACAAGGTACTCGAGCGCTTCGAGATGCTACGCACGCAAATTGGTCTTGATGCGCAGGTGTCCAGAGACCGGGGAGCGCCACCACACACTCACACTCCTTGAGCCTATCAGGCGCTGTCGAGTGGTTGGCACTGGGAGAAGGATGGCGCGAGAATCGCCTGGTTGCGGCCTTTCGGCACGCGACCAGCCCGATTGTTACACGCTCAACAGGATCGGCGACTCGCTCAACATCACGCCATTTTTCGCACCAAAAGGACGATTACCCCAAGGGGTTAGAGTTTCGATGCAATCCGAACTTGCCGGGCAACGGAAATGCCCACAAAAGCGGCATACCTGCCGACACTGCGTGGTCAATCGAGACTGGGCGGCAGCGCTCCGAGCTGATGGAAGACACTTAGCCAGTCCTCGAGATGCCAGGTGTTCGCTATCCGTTCGTCGCGGAACTCGTGAAAGGAGTGAATCGCAAACTCGATTGGCTTGGATGTCGCTGCGATGCCCATCAGGGACCCAGACTGCGTTCCCCTGACTTTTGCCCGCACGCCAACCATGTTCCCGTGAATCAATACATCCAGGATCTGGATGTCCATGTCCGGCAGCGCAGACGCCCCGACGAAATGAGGAGTTGAAGCGGCAAGCTCGACGCGCTCACCGGGGCGCTCAACGCACGCGGCAAATGGATCTAGTGCAAATGAGGAGTTCAACTCCGCTCTAGTGATGGGCTAACCGATAACAGCGCCGCGAATGAGCAATCGCATGAGCCTGGACGAGGTTGTTTGCAACGTTGTCAAGATGATGTCTGAGCGCGGCCTGTCGCGGGCCCACACGACGATCCTTGGTTGGGTGAGACGCTATGCAGCAGCGGTGTTTTGGGCGCGCCGGGGAACCACCTGAGACGTGGTCCGCGAGATAGTCACAGCAATGCGGCCCCGCCAATAATCAGGGTGTGAGCGGCGCACTTGCACAGCCGCGAATCGGGAACTCAGTGCAGCCCGCGAGCCTTCGCGCCACAGAACCGTGTGATAGCAGGATGGCTCGAGCGTCAGGTCCTTGACCCAGACCGGACAGGAGAAAAACGACCCGCGAGGCGTCGCCTTCCCGAGGGTTCCAGCTTCGCAACTGCCGGGTTTCAATGTCAGCACCGACACCAGACAACCGGGAGCTGAAACCAGAGGGCCGCTGGGAAACCTACGATAGGAGGAAGCAGGCGTGCCGCACTTGATTTATCAATTCGGGTTCGAGCTCGCTGGAAGATATGGGCGAGCAGTGAAATGGCTTCCTCAGTTTCCGTCGTAGCAGGACAGACATTCCCCGTATAAAACCGGCCTCAACGGCGGACGATCGCGTCGATCGGGAATCTGCACTGGACACGAAATCCGCCGTCAGGTTTATTTCCCAGCCACGCGAAACCGTTAAGTTGCCGGACGCGCTCGCGTATGCCCAGCAGACCAAATGAGACCGGCTTGTCGCAGGATGCTGGAGCGGCACCGAGTCCGTTGTCATCGATACGGACTTCACACTCGTTATTTTCTAACTCAATTGTGACGACGACTTCTGTCGCACACGCATGACGTGCCACGTTCGTCAGCGCCTCCTGAACGATGCGAAAAATCGCCGTCGCAGCCGTATCGCTGAACTCGAGTTCGCCCGCCGACAGACGGGTGTTGACCTTGATCCCATAGCGCCTGCTGAATTCATCCGCCAGCCACTCTACGGCGGGCAGCAATCCCAGATCGTCTAGCATGGTGGGGCGCAGAGCCGACGAGATGCGTCGGACCGCGCTCATCGTATCGTCGGTCTGCGCGACCAGCCCGCGTGCCTGCGCGGCTGTTTCCGGGTTGTAATGGCCAGCTTCGACCTCCTGCTGCAGGATGACGGCGGTCATTTTCAAGGCGGTCAACCGCTGACCGAGGTCGTCGTGCAGTTCTCTGGCGATTCTCTTCTTTTCCTCTTCTCGCGCCCGTTCAGTCGCCGCGGCGAGTTCGCCTACATGTTCGAGTTGTTCCAGCCGTTTATGCTCGGTCAGATCACGCGTCACTTTAGTGAAGCCCCGAAGCGCTCCCTTCTCGTCGCGAATGGGAGTGATGATAGCGTCCGCCCAGAAACGCGAGCCATCGCTCCTGATACGCCATCCTTCGGCTTCTGAACGGCCCTGAGTGGACGCAGTCTCAAGCATGCGTTCGGGCAGGCCCGCCGCCCGCGCTTCCGGAGGATAGAAGACGGAAAAATGACGGCCGATAATTTCGCCGGCGGAATAGCCCTTGATTCGCTGAGCTCCCGTATTCCAGGAAGCGACCTCGCCCGTAGGACTCAACATGAAGATCGCGTAGTCTTCGACGCTGTCAATCATCGCCTGTAACCGCTGCTCGCTTCTGCGAAGTTTTGCCTCAATCAGATGACGCTGCGAATAATCGTGCGTGACGGCTGCAAACCCAGCAAGATCGCCCTGCTCACGTCGCTGCGCGATGACCAATACGCTGGCCCAGAACCGGGTTCCGTCCTTGCGTGCATGCCAGCCCTCATAATAGGCTCGCCCGGTCGTCACTGCTCTGGCCAGAATGTCCGACGGGACGGCCACATCCGCCGAAACGGTCGGATAAAGTACCGAAAACGGCTTGCCAAGGATTTCACTCGCCCCATATCCCGTGATGTGTTCGGCTGCGGCATTCCACGTCTCAACCTGACCGTGTGTGTCGAGCGTAAAGATAGCGAATTCGCCGTCGATATCAATGGCGAAATGATAGCGATGTTCCCCAGAAGCAATGCCTCCGGGCACCGCGTTTTCGTCAATCTTGCCTGGGGCGCTCGTGCTGCTCACAGCCGCCTCCCGTCATCAACACAATATCTGATTCTCCGACCGGCCAGGCACGACGGTCGCTTCCACGTCAGCACAGCAGGAATCCAGTCATAGCACAGGGTCGCCCAGTTCCGGATACTCAGCAGCGAGAATTTCGAAAACCCTGGCAGAGGGTGCAGGCAGATTGTGTGCGAGGTGCCGCTGCAGGTACTCGTCCGATCTGAGCCATGAATAGGCTCGCCTGACGTCGTCGACGGTGGGCGTGATGCGCATGATTTTCATCACGACGTCGTCTTCGAAAGGCCCGATGATCTTACGGATTTCATCGGCCGTCGCCGCTCCCGGCGCTTCTGTCACGAACGGTCCGTTCATCATTTGCTCTCCTTGGCAGGCCGCAGTTAATGCAGGAATCAGGCAGAACAGGCATCAAAGCAATTTCGCTGACCTGCCATTACATCGAATGTACGGCGGTCTGGACTGTCGCAATTGACCTTGATCAAGCCATGATACGACGCTCAAGCGTGCAGTCGCCATGCTGTCCGCAATCGACGCGAACACCGGGTTCACGCCATTGCCGTGGACGTATTGGCCCGCCCTGCTCCTGATCCTTCCAAGCTACGCAGCATTGACGCATTTGAGCAAGACCTGGTTTGTCCGACGATTTGGGCTCGGCTGACCGGACGGATCGACGTTCCGCTTTCATCAAGCGCGGGTGCGCCTGCCGGCCGTCAATACAGCTTCGACGGCGTCAACGCCCGGTGCACGATGCGAATAGCGCGCGGCATCTTGCGCCGGTACAGCGCGCTCGCCCTTTGCGTACGCACTCGCCACGTCTCGTGCATCGCAAAGCCGCGTACCCGTTTGCTTCATCGTCGCCGCGGCAGCCGCCGTCGCGTATGCGAGCGCCTCGCCGGCAACGGCTCCGTGATCGAGTGACCAGATCAATCCTGCGAGGAAGCTGTCACCCGCGCCAATCGAACTTCGGACTTCCGTTTTCAGGGCAGGCATGAACCATGTCTCGTCGCGCGTCGCGAGCACCGCACCTTTGTCGGCCAGCGTGAGCGCAACCATCCTCGCCTTGCGTTCCGCGATCAACATCCGTGCGGCGTCAATCTGGTCCTCGACGTCGTTCAGCGGCAGCGCCGTCAACTCGCGCAGTTCGTTCAGGCTCGGCTTGACGATGTCGACATGCCCGCCATCGAGTGCCGCCGCGAGCGTGGGGCCCGATGCATCCACGGCGACGCGGATATTCGGCCGCGCAGCGGTGGCCGCGAGGGCGAGCTGAGCGTAGGCGTCTGGCGGTGCGCCCGGGGGCAGGCTTCCGCTCAGGACGAGAAAGCGCGCAGAGCCCACATGAGCAGACACGCTGCGCAGACATTCACTCCACTTAGCGGCCGCGAGAGTTGGTCCAGGCAACACGAAGCGGTACTCGCGCCGGGTCGACGTCTCCATGACGGAGAAGTTCTCCCGCGTTTCGCCTTCGATATCGATACAGTGAGTGCGAAGGTTCTCGCTATCGAGCAAACCGCTGAGGATGCCGCCCGTCGCTCCACCGGCGGCAAACAGCGCGACGCATTCACTGCCGAGGCGATGCAGCACCCGCGCAACGTTGATACCGCCGCCGCCTGGATCGCGCTGCGCGGCTTCGCATCGTAGCTTGTGCGTGTCGACGACGCGGTCGACTGCCGTCGATAAATCGACCGCGGGGTTCAGGGTGACTGTGAGAATGTCGATCATGGCAAGACCCTACCGCACCATTTCAGAAATTACCGTTCCAGGCACCTCGTCGCCGGTCGAATCTTTCGACGCTTCTGCCTGCGCGACATGCCGTTTGACAGCGATGAAGCTGTCGGGACTCACGGATAGGGAGTCGATGCCGCATTCCACGAGGAAGCTTGCATACTCGGGATGCACACTCGGCGCTTCGCCGCACAGGCTGACTTTCGCGCCAGCACGATGTGCCCGTTCGATGACCTCGCGAATCATCCACCGCACTGCTTCGTTACGCTCGTCGAACAGCGATGCCAGTTCGGCGGAGTCACGGTCGACGCCCAATGTGAGCTGCGTCAGATCATTGCTGCCGATCGAGAATCCATCGAACCGCTGCGCAAACGCGTCGGCCAGGATCACGTTCGACGGGATTTCGCACATCACGTAGACCTGCAGTCCATCCTCGCCGCGCCTGAGGCCATTGGCCGCCATCGCGTCGAGAACACGATCCGCCTCGTCCGGTGTCCGGCAAAACGGCACCATGACGATCACGTTGCTCAGGCCCATTTCCACTCGCAAACGGCGCAGCGCGCGGCATTCGAGTGCAAAACCGGGACCATAGCGCGGGGAGTAGTAGCGCGATGCGCCGCGAAAACCGAGCATCGGATTTTCCTCGATCGGCTCGAAGGCCTGGCCTCCTGTCAGATGCGCATATTCGTTCGTCTTGAAGTCGCTCAGACGCACCACCATGGGCCGCGGATAACACACGGCCGCGATACGGCCGAGTCCGCAGGCAAGACGGTCGACGAAATATTCAGTCTTGTCGCTGTACCCTTCCGTCATTGCGGCGATCGTCCGGGCCGCTTCGGGATCCTTCAACTGGTCAAAGCAGGCGAGCGCCATCGGATGGATCTTGATGTGATTGCTGATCACGAACTCCATCCGCGCCAATCCGATGCCGTCGGCCGGCATACGCCACCAGCGCAGCGCGGCATCGGGATTGGCAAGGTTCAGCATGACCTGGGTGCGGGTTTGCGGGATCGCCGCAAAGTCGATCTCCTCGACCTGATAGTCCGCAATGCCTTCGAATACGCGCCCGACTTCGCCTTGCGCGCAGGACACCGTCACTTCCTGCTCGTCGTGCAAAACCCGCGTGGCGTTACCCGTGCCGACGATGGCAGGAAGGCCGAGTTCGCGGCTCACAATGGCCGCGTGCGACGTGCGGCCGCCGTGGTCCGTTACGATACCGGCGGCGCGCCGCATCACGGGCACCCAGTCGGGATCCGTCGAGGCTGTCACGAGAACGGAGCCGTCGACGAAACGGTCCATCTCGAGAGGGCTGTCAATGACGCACACGCTTCCGGCAGCGATCGCCTGACCGACGCTCACCCCCGTGACGAGTTCGCGTCCCGCCGACTTCAGCAGGAAGGTCTTGACGGCCGTTGCCTCGCGCCGCGACTGCACGGTCTCGGGCCGCGCCTGAACAATAAAGATGTTCCCTGTCAGTCCGTCCTTTGCCCATTCAATGTCCATCGGCTGCCCGTAGTGCGATTCGATTTCGCACGCCCAGCGCGAAATGGTGAGCACGTCGCGGTCGGAGAGGACGAACGTAGCTCGCTCCGCCTTCGAAGTCGGCACATTTTTCGTCGAATGCGCGCCGCCCTTCGCATACACCATTTTTTTCAGCTTGCTTCCTCGCTTCTTGCCGACAATCGGTGCGAAGGCTTCGTTGTGCAGAAGCGGTTTGAATACTTCATATTCGTCGGGATCGACGGTGCCTTGCACGACGTTCTCACCGAGCCCCCACGCCGCGCTGATCAATACGATCTTGTCGAAGCCCGTTTCGGTATCGATCGAAAACGCGACGCCCGCGCCACCCAGATCTGAACGCACCATCTGCTGCACGCCGACCGACAGTGCAACTTTCATGTGGTCGAAACCTTGTGCCTCGCGATAACTGATTGCTCGATCCGTGAATAACGACGCATAGCACCGGCGGCACGCATCCATCAAGGCGCGCGTGCCATGAATGGCGAGCAAGGTCTCCTGCTGCCCCGCAAAGCTCGCATCCGGCAGATCTTCGGCCGTGGCACTCGAGCGCACTGCGACGTCTGGATCGTCGACGCCGATGCGGCGAGCGAGCTCGGCATACGCATCGCAAATGGCTCGTGTCGTGCCAGCAGGCCATTCGCCCCGAAGGATTGCCCGGCGGATCGTTTCCCCCGTATCAACGAGCGACCGGCGGTTGGCACGGAATTCCGCGAGCAGCGTTGAGATGGTTTCGCGCAGTCCGTTCGAGTCAATGAATCGCCAGTACGCGTCGGCTGTCGTCGCGAAGCCGGGTGGAACGCTGATGCCCTTGCCGGCGAGGCAACCGATCATCTCTCCCAGCGATGCGTTCTTGCCGCCCACGGTCGGCACATCCGCACGGCGCAATACGTCGAACCAGACGACCTCCGTTTCATTTCTGCTCATTGCCTGCTCCTCGCTCGTGATCCGGCCATGTCGCGGCGTCCGCTCAGATGCTGACGTATCCCGCGAACATCCACGGAAGCTTCATCTGGCCGGCGCGGAAATAGTCGTCCGAGTCGGGCATGCTCTGTCCGACGAAGCCTGGCGTGCCGTCGGCCGCAAATAGCGGCGTGAACGAGAACGCATGGTTGATGACGATGACGGCTTCGCCGTTCAGATGCGATGGCGCGAAAATCGAAACGTCGCGAAAGAAGCTCGAATTGTCTTGCGCTTCTGCCGCAGATGACTCGCCCATCGAACCTGTGCTGTCGTATCGCGCAGGCAAATCGTAAGTTCTGTCGCCGTACCGGGCCTGCCCGGCGGGAGTGAACACGAGTTCGATGCCAGGATAAGGAGCGCATAGCGCGGCAGACTGGACGATGGGACCATCGGGACCGATGACAGCGGGTGGATAGGCCCACAAGGAAAGGTTCAATTTGCGAGTTCCTTGCGCGAAGTATTCCGTCAGCCAGTTCATATGTGCCTCCAATCATTGCCTGTCACATCATTCATGCCGGGAGCATTCCTGCTGGCGCAGCCACGTGATTGCGCCGAAGTTTCGTCAACCAATAACAATACGATCGACCACGGTTTTCACACCTGCCGTGGCGCGCGCAGCACCCCATACGATCGCCCGTTCAATCGTAGAGCTGAGGTGGCCCGACAGCGTGACGTTTCCCCCATCTACCCGAACGTCGAGATGCTTCATTTCTCGATCCGTATGACGCTGGATGGCCTTGCGGATGTTGTACTCGATGTCGGTCGGAGAAGCAGAACCCGAGATTCTGATGTTATTTGTGATGCCCGTCACGCCGCGCATATGCCCGATATGTTTCTCCGCAATATGGCTGCGGTAACCGTCCTTCACGCTGCCGCTCAACGTCACCCATCCTTGCGCCACCTTGATCTTGATGGCGTCTTCTTCGAGACCTGAGATCCAGTCGAGCACGGCTCGCACGCTCAATGCAATGTCTTCGTCCGTCCTTTGATCGGTCTCGCGAAGCGTCACGTCAATATGCACGACCACCGCGACCACACCGGCGATCCGCAGCACTGATTTCTCGGCGGCGACCTTCTGTGCATAGTCCGAGACATGACCGCTGAGCGTGACAATGCCATCCGCGACTGCGACGCCTATCCGGTTCGTGTCGATACCCGGATTGTTCGCCAGCTCTTCCTCTACTTCGCGACGCAATTGACTGTCCGGTTTCATGGCAACGGTTCTCCTGAAGTGCTTCCGCTCGCGAACTGAACACCTGGTTCACACGGTCAGACTAATCCGCACGCATCCCGCGCGGTTGATCGAGGTCAATCAGGTCGCTGTGCCACCATTGCATCGGACGATAAATCCGAGCCCCCGGGTCACTTGACGACGATCAATCGAAGGCGCTCTTTTCGACGGAGAATCGATGCGTCAACTGCTCGCTCAATACGGAGAAGCATCATGGCGCAAGCATCCAGCGGGGAATCAACTGTCGGCCGCGCGTTCCAGCGCGTCATGTTGGCGGTCGACGATTCAGAAGCGACGACACGGGCGGCCGAGTACGCGAAGACCTTGTTCGCTGACCGCGCGACGATCAGGGTCGTCACGGTCGCGCAGAACCCGCGCACGCGATTTCCACTCGGCGCAACGACGCAAGACTTTCTCGCTTCTGCAAGGGACGAAATCGTGGGTGATTCTCGCGCCGCGCTCGCCAGGATCGAGGCCATGTTTACCGGGACGAAGCTTGAATTCGGCCTGGTCGATCTTTCCGTCCATCGTGGAAACACGGCCGACGCCTTGCTCGACACCGCCTCGCACTGGCACGCCGATCTCATCGTGATGGGCATGCGGCACCATCATGGCCTGCTGCGCTGGGTCGAAGGCACTGTGTCCGAACCTGTTGCGCGCCGCGCAAACTGCTCGTTGCTGCTGGTTCCGGAGGAGACTCGCGTTCCAACGGACAAGCCCGCTCAACGCATGGTCTTTGCACTGGATGGCAGCGCCTGTTCCATCGTGGGATTGCGAACGGGCCTTCAACTGGCGACCCCGGATACCCAATTGCGCGCGGTCTATGTCGTGGATCGTGCGAGCCACGTGCTGGATGGCGCGGCCATCGACTTGCTGGAAAGCGCCTGGCTCGAGGAGGGCTGCACCGCCCTCGAACGTGCGGCGCGCATCTGCGCCGAGCAGGGGCGCTACGCTGAGACGGCACTGCTCAAGACAAATAAAAGCGGGGACGACATCCCTCACGCGATCGTACGCGACGTTCAGGACTGGAAAGGCGAGTTGCTCGTTCTCGGCACTCATGGCCGGCGCGGTTTCGAACGCTGGCTTGTCGGCAGCGTAGCGGCCCGCACGGTGCGGCTCGCCGATACGCCTGTATTACTTGTTCGCGACAGCGAAGCAATGGCTGCTATGGCCTGACAGCGTGGCCCGTGAGACCGCGCCGTAGCTACGGCGCCTTTCTCACCGACGGAGGCTTCTCTTCCTTGTTTTCGTCGTTCCGTTCCCTTTTCCAGCGAGCAGGCCTCAGACGTAATTGTCGTTTGTGCAGCAGCAGCCTCCAGTCCAGCCGGACGAACAGCACCAGCAGTCCGAGCGTGACGCACTGGGAGCCAATGAAGTAAAGACTCAGAAACGCGCCCTCTAACTCCGTTTCCAGGTCCAGAACCCCATGTGCCCACTGTGCGAGACTGGCCCAAGCTGTATAGCTGGCCACGCGTCCAACAAAGAACGGGACGCCGATCAGCCAGAGATTGGCCCGCATGAGCCCGTATGCGATGAAGAGATAGTTGGACGGTAGCGGGCTGAAAGCATAGAGCAGGATCGCCCCCGCCGCAGCGGCTTTGTGTTGGCCGATACGCGACTTCAAGATGTCGACGTTTTCGCGGTCCGCTTCTCGCAGTAACCGGCTTCGAACCAGCCAACCCGCACTGCGTGCGAGCACAAGACGCGCAACCGTCGCCGCACTGGCAGCCACGAGTGCGATCAATAGCGGGTTGGCCTCAGGCTTCTGGAAGCCGATCCATGACATGGCGAGCCAGGTCGGCGGCGCGAACGCCGGCATCAGATTCAGCACGAAAACGGCTACAAACAGGATGACCAGATACTGCACGACGATCGCCTCTCCTCGTTCGCTCGCCCGCTTTCATGTCAGACCGGTCAATACCGTGCGCATACCGAACACTGTCGCGACAGCGGGCATCGTCAACAGTGCGGCTAACGCAATGAACGCAAACCCGGCCACAACCCATCCGTAAGCGTTCGCATCGCGCAGAGGATGCGGCGCCGCCCCCCTTGCAAGCAGGCGAACGCCGAACATGATGCCGAGGTTTCCCAACACGAGCAGCGGGAAGGCGACCGTGCGGGCTGCAACGGCATCGAACCCGAGCGAGAGCACCATCGCATAGGCGAACACGACGACAGCGCCGACAGCACATCCCAGCGTCACGCTGGTTGCGAGCGCCCGGTTGGTCATCAGCTTCTCGCCGACGCGCCTTGGCCGTTCACGCATCACGGTGGGCTTCTCCCGCTCGTTCTCGAAGACGATAGAACAAACCGGGGTGATGATCAGTTCAAGCGCAACGATGTGAACCGGGCCAAGCATCGGGCGCCAACCCACCACAATGGGAATCGTCGCTGCGGCGACCATCGGAATGTGCGCAGCGATGGTAAAGCTGATTGCCTGCTTCAGGTTGCCGTAAATGCG
The DNA here is from genome assembly GCF_017814945.1 of Paraburkholderia sp. LEh10. Classification (GTDB taxonomy): domain Bacteria; phylum Pseudomonadota; class Gammaproteobacteria; order Burkholderiales; family Burkholderiaceae; genus Paraburkholderia. The sequence continues at coordinate 57,526 of NZ_JAGIPX010000039.1, read as the reverse complement.
GCGGCCAAGACGAATGGCCGACACGATCGGCGAGAAGTCATCCCGCAAGAGCACCAGGGAGGCCACTTCGCGTGCCACTTCAGCACCGCGCCGCCCCATCGCAATGCCGATATGCGCCGCCTTCAGCGCAGGCGCATCGTTGACGCCGTCGCCCGTCATCGCGACGACTTCACCGGCGCGACGGAACGCCTCCACGAGCCGCAACTTCTGTTCAGGTGTCACGCGTGCAAACACATTCGACTCGCGTATTGTCCGCTGCAAGGCAGTCTCGTGCATTCCGGCAAGTTCGGTGCCCGTCACGACGCGTGCTGCGTCGATGCCGACTTCCGTGGCAATCGCACGGGCCGTCGATGGATAGTCGCCCGTAATCATCACGACCCGCACACCTGCCGCCTTGCATTCGGCAATTGCGTCCGCGACATCCGGGCGCACGGGATCAAGCAGGCCGACCAGGCCGACAAAGGTGAAATTGAAATCGCGCTGGCCGTCGGGCCATCTTTCCCCGTCATGACGCGCCTTGGCAACGCCGAGCACACGCAGCCCCTTCTCAGCCATACGCGTCGCACGCTCCAGCAACGCGTGGGCAAGCTGGGGCTGCATGTCACACAACGTGCAGATCGCTTCGGGGGCACCCTTGCAGGCGACCAGATTCTCCCCTTGCTCGGACGACCGCCATACATGCGACATGGCTGGCAACTCGGGCGTCAACGCGTACTCCTGCACGAGCGACCAATGTTGATGCAAGCGGCCCGTGTTTGCGAGGTACGTGTGGCCCGCCTCATGAAACGCGCGCTCCATCGGATCGAGCGGCTCGATCTCGCTCGCGAGCACCAGATACTCGATCAATTCATGGAACGCCTGCGTGATGCCAGGTTCGTCGTTCGTCAGCCACGTCTCCTCGCCGTTTGCATAGAGCGTGCGGACTGACATGCGGTTCTGCGTCAGCGTGCCCGTCTTGTCGACACACAGCACGGAGGTCTGCCCCAGCGTCTCGATCGCGCTCAGCCGCCGCGTCAACACGCCTTCATTCGCGATGCGGCGGGCACCCAGTGCCATGAACACGGTCATGATGACGGGCAGTTCCTCGGGCAGGAGGCTGATCGCAAGCGTGATACCCGCCAGCAGCCCCGGAAGCCAAGCGTCGGTGCGCCAGCGGTATGCGAGCACCAACGATGCGCAGATGATCAGCGCCAGCGTGGCAAAGCGCCTGACGAACGTGCGGATTTCGAGTTGCAGCGGTGATGGAGGTTCTTTGACATCGGCGAGCTGCATGCCGATTAGTCCGAGTTGCGTTTGCGACCCGATCGCAGTGACGGTCATGCAGCCCTGTCCGCGAACCACCATCGTCCCCGAAAAAAGCATATTCGACGCGGCGCCTTTAGGCATACCGCCGGCGCTGCCGGGACTCTTGTCGACTGCGATTGACTCTCCCGTAAGCAGCGATTCGTCGATGCTCAGTTCATGCGCTTCCATCAGCGTGCCGTCGGCGGGCACCTTCGCCCCTTCCTGGACGAATACGACATCGCCCGGAACGAGTTGCGCCGCCGACACCGAGTCACGCTTTCCGTCGCGGAACACCTCGGCACGTGGCGCGGATAGATCGCGCAGTGCCCGCAGCACGCTTGCCGTCCGATGACTTTGAAAGACGGTCAGCAACACAACTGCGACGACAAATGCGAGCAGGGTCATCGCTTGCGGCATATCACCCAACAGACCATATAGCGCGGTGGCAATGAGCAACAGAAGAAGCATCGGCTCTGTGAGCACATCATGCACGGTGCGCCACCATAGCCTCTCTGGCGACGACGTGATGACGTTCGGCCCGTACTTCGCCTGCAACGCGGCCACTTCGACGGTCGTCAGACCCGATGCCGTTTCCTCGCGTCTCATGGAGTCACGCAGACGGCCGGAGATACGTCGATGCGCGGCAATCCCCGCAGGTCGCGTCCTTGTCGCGTCGCACGCGTTCCTCCATCGAGAAGTGCAGATCCACGCCCCCACGGCGCGGCACGTCCACCCACTTCCCCACATCGGATCGCCCCGCATTGGCGACGATACGGTAGCGCCCGGCAGGCAGCATGATGTACAGGAACGGACCTTCGGTGCGCGTGTCGAGAACCGGCTTGCCGTTCGCGTTGGCGACCCGGACATTAACATCGGCGAGATAGCTGCCATTTGCCGACGTGAACATCATGCGCAGGCTGTAGCGAGGCGCGAGAGACATAAATGCGTTCGCCTCGTCTTGTCCAATGCCGCCTGTCATGTACAACACACCGTTTGTGCTGACCGCCTCCGGCAATGACTGCGCAGACGCGGCGATACACGCCGTGCCAAAGGCAAGAAGAATTGAGAGGGGAAGAACAACCTGTTTGTGGATGTTCATATTGGACTCGGCCTCCGGTGAATCGGGCGCGACGAACAATCAGTCGGCGTTCTTCCAGATGACGTAGTAGTCACCGCAAGTGCAACGACGGCCAGGAATGCGATGAATCCACATCCAGCTGCAATCAATCTGACCATTGCCATCTTCACGGACAACTTACACTGACATCAAGCTAACACTCGCATCAGGCATGCGATTGACCTAAATCAAGCGTGACCATGGCGCATCGGGACACAGCGATTTCGCTCTTGCCGCCTCTACGACCGAACGAGACATGACCTAGGTCAATGGGCTCAATCTGAAACGGATTGCAATTGACGAACACGTCGGCACGCATGGAGACCCCATGAAACTCATCTTTCTCGGCGCGAGCGAGACCGTCACCGGGTCGAAATATCTGCTCGAGGAGCCCGGCTTCCGCATCCTGGTCGATTGCGGGCTATTTCAGGGCGTCAAGAACTTGCGGATGCGCAATTGGGCGCCGCTGCCTGTGCCCGCCGATTCCATCGATACGGTGATACTCACGCACGCGCACATCGATCACAGCGGCTATCTGCCGCTGCTCGTGCGCAATGGCTTCAACGGCCGCGTGTATTGCACACCGGGAACAGCCGCGCTCTGCGAGATCATGTTGCGCGACAGCGCACGGCTGCAGGAAGAAGAAGCCGACTTTGCGAACCGGCACGGTTTTTCGAAGCATCACCCGGCGCTGCCGCTGTACACGATGCAAGATGCGGAGCGTGCGCTGCGCCTGTTGGCGCCGTGCCCTTTCGACCATCCCGTCGATCTGAAACATGGATTCGGCTTTCGCTTCTTGCCCGCCGGTCACATCCTCGGCGCCGCGAGCGTGGTGATCTGCCGGAATCACAAAGTGCTGGCGTTCTCGGGCGACGTGGGACGGCCGAACGATCCCATCATGCGTCCACCCGCACCGCTTGCGCACGCGGACTATCTCGTCGTCGAGTCGACTTATGGTGACCGCTTGCACCCGGAGTCGAATCCAGAAGACGAGCTTGCGCAGATGTTCAGCAAGACCTTCGCGAAAGGCGGCGTCGTCGTGATGCCTTGCTTCGCTGTCGGGCGCGCGCAGGAGATTCTCTATTACATTGCGAAACTGAAAGAGACGGGACGCATGGCGAACGTACCCGTATACCTCGACAGCCCGATGGCGACGAGCGTCACGGAGGTTTACCGGAAATACCTCGACGAACACCGATTGACTATCTCCGAGGCTCAGGCGATTGACAAGGTGGCGATCATGACCCGAAGCGTCGAAGAGTCGAAGGCGATCGCGTCGCATCACGGTCCAATGGTAATTATCGCGGGCAGCGGCATGGCGACGGGCGGCCGCGTTTTGCATCATTTACGCCTGTACGCGCCGGATCCTCGCAACACGCTCGCGTTGGTGGGGTTCCAGGCGGCAGGCACACGCGGCGCCGCCCTCGCCGCTCACGAGAGTCCCATCAAGTTGCACGGCGAGTATGTACGCGTGCTGGCAAGCGTCCAGTCGATTGCCTCGCTTTCAGCACATGCCGACTACCGCGAACTGTTGCAATGGATGTCGAATCTGACTGACCCGCCCATGCGCACGTTCGTCACACATGGCGAACCCGCGGCGGCAGACGCGATGCGGCGTCGAATCTCCGAAACACTCGGGTGGACGTGCGAGGTGCCCGTCGATCAACAAACGGTTGAACTCGAGGCGCTATGACGCGCGCTACGCTTGACGTCGCTATAGGCGCAGTCGGCAACTATCGTTCGAACACGTCCTCGGCGCTCGCCAATACGGCCTCGCTTGAAAGCTCCAGCAACCTCCCAGGCGAGACTGCCATGTGCAGGCCCAATCCATGAAGGCAAGCGCCACGGACGTCGGGGACAGGCCGCCCGTCAGAGCGGCGACGCTGGCATGCGCCGCGCGGTCAAGCGCGTTACGTGAAAGCACGGGCGAGATCGGCCTCCTCCGTGACAACCGATCTGGGCGCGGCCCGGTGCATTGCCTCGGGAAACGTGAGACGCAGACGCGGGCGTCGTGAGTCGAACCGTATGTTCGGGCAGTGTTTGAAGCTTATCGTCGGCCGCGAGGGGAAGCGTTGCCATCGTCGTTCGGTTGATCCGGCTAGTGACCCGTGCCTACGTTATGCGGGCATGAAATCGAATATTGACTTGCGTCGAGGCACAAAAAACACGTGTAACTTTCACACCTTGATGGTCCGCGCCATCTTCAGCCCTATCCACACCATCCCCTCACGCAATCCGTCCAGCACGGCATCCCGTTCTGTGCTGAACTTTTTTCCAAGCCGAAAGGTATGTTCGAAGTCACCGTTCGGCGATGAATGCCTGACCTGGATCGTGGACTGATACCCGCCATCTTCAACCGGTTCAGTCTGCACGTTCACGGACCATGCTCCTTCCTGCACGTTTCCCGACAAAGTCATCACGGGCTCCTATTCTTTCGCCGTCGCGGATTACGAAGAGGCGCGGCGGCGACAGGCGGTATGTCATTCGACAACGAGATTGTCGACCACGGCTCGAACGCCCGGCGCGCTCCACGCGGCCCCTCTTGCGACGGCACGCTCAGCATAAGAGCCGACCTTACCCGTCAGGGTGACTGTTCCATCCTTGACATCGATACCGATGTGTTTGACTTCGCGGTCCGCATGGCGCTGCATCGCCTGAGCGATCTGTGCGCCGATGTCTTCCGATGCGACGTGGCCACGCACTTCGACGCGGTTGCCAACGCCGCGCACGCCACGCATGTGGCTGATCGCGCGCGCGACGATGTGGGCCTGGTACGCCCGGTCCACGGTGCCCGTCAACGTGACCCACCCTTTTTCGACCTGAACCTTTACCGAATCATCCGGCAGGCCCACTGTCCAGTGCACGATATCGTGTACGGCACTGGCGATGTCTTCATCGGTGCGTTCGTCCTTCTGCGGCAGCCGGACCTGCATGTCCACCACGACAGCCTTCACACCCGCCACACGATGCGCCGCCTTTTCGGCGGCGAGCTTCTCGGCGTAGCTTGGAGGATGACCGGAGAGCGTGACCACCCGATCCGTCACCTCCACCCCGATGTCCGTCGCTGTCACGGCGGGATCCCACTCGAGTTCATCCTCGACTTCCTTCCTCAACTGGCGGTCTGATTTCATCACGCATCTCCTCGATGTGAATCGTGGCTCGCGCCACCAGAAAGAAGCTTCGGCCCGCGGGCGGACGATGGGACTGATACAGATCAAGCATGCCGGACTTCTCGGCATTAACCTGATACCGGCCTGATCCGCATGCCCATGCTCCGGAAAGCCCGGCACCATCACACTGTTTCTGACTGCACTGAATGTGCTTGCATTTGCGGTCGAAACGGCAAGCCGCACGTCGCTGATCGACCGCCTTGCGCTGTGCCGCTTTATCCCGCGAACGCGAGCGCCCCTGTTTTCCATGTGCGGCAACTCGTGACTTACAGTGCGCTGCACGCCAATCTTGCGCACATCTTGCGTTCAGCATGCTCGGCTTGTTCATGTTCTCAGCAGCAAAGCGGATAAACAAGGAAAAAGCGGGCCCGGAACTCAGGCCCGTTTTCGAATTCCCCCGTAGATCCGTCCAACTTCTTCTTTGTTCGCGGCACAAGGACCGTCGAAAAGCGCGCCATGACAAGAAAAGCGCCCTTCGCGCATTAGCTGATCGTCAGGCGCTTCTGGTCGGTCGACGCTTTTTTCGGCAGGTTCAACGAAAGCACACCGTCCTTGTACTCGGCCGTCGCTTTGGCGTCATCTACCTCGCCCGCGAGCGAAAACGAGCGGCTGAACGCGCCGGAATACCGCTCGCGCCGGATCACGCGCTCGCCTTCTTTTTCTTCCTTGTTCCGCTCGACCTTCGCGTTGATCGACACGATGCGCCCGTCGATGTGCACGTCGATATCCTTTTTGTCGAGGCCCGGAAGATCGGCCTTCACCGTATAGGCGCCATCGTTTTCCGTCACGTCGATCTTCATTGACGCAAGCTCGGCGTCCTGAGGCGTCGCCATGGACCGCATGGGCCGGAAAAAACCCTGGAACAGATCCGAAACGACCGGGTCGAGTGAGAACGGGTCAAAACGCGTCAGATTGCTCATTGCACTTCTCCTTCAGTAAGCAGGCCAGGACATGGCCCCGATTGTCCGACCTCTAAAGCCGGCTCACAGCGTGTCTGCGGCGCGATGGCCCCAGCAACGCGATTTCATGCGGAATTTTGCTACGCCCCGATCGACAGATGGTCGACGACGTTGCGCACGCGCGGTGCAGACCATGTGACATGACAGGCAATCGATCGCTCCAAGGACGAACGCACTTATCCCCTTAGCGTCACAGTGCCGTCATTCACGCTGACCTCGATATGTCGCGATTCGTCTTGTGCACGGCGCGTCAGCGCGGCGCTGATCTTGCCGGCGATATCGGCGGCGCCTGTGTTGCCTCGCACGTCGATCTGGTTGACGACCGTCAGCACGCCTTGGAGGCGGTCCATAACGTCTTCGGCGACCTTCATCTGATAGCCGCAGTCGACTTCGCGGGAAAGCGTCACGACGCCCTTCTCCACCGTAACCTTCGCGTTCTTTTTCGACAAGCCCGCCGTCCATTCCAGAACGGACCGGACGACGGCAGCGATCTCTTCGTCACTGCGTCGATCCTGGGTCGGCACGCGCACGTCGAGTTCGACGCCGCCGCCTTTCACGCCCTAGACGCGCTGTGCCGGCTAGCCGCGAGCTTCTCCGCGGAGCTGCCCATATGCCCCGCGAGGGGCACGATTCGATCATGTACTTCGACGCCGACACCCGCCGCGTTGATCGACGGGTGCCACTCGAGTTCCTGCTCCACATCGTTTTTCCGTTGCATGTCACTCTTCATCGAATCTCTCCTGTTCCGATCGAAGATGACCGCTGCTACCTTCCCGCCTTAACGACTCGCTGCATCGTGAAGGCATGCTTTCAGCGTAGCGATACCCGACGCCGCGCCGTTGATTCATGTCAATCGCGCGCGTGTGAAGAAAGCCGAAACGTCGGACCCTGACGCGAATTCCCCGCGGGCCTCCCTTCTCGCGCAACACGCACGTTGACATCGCGCGCGAGACGGCTTTCATCCTGAACACGACTCCTCGTCCTGTCCGGCATCGACATCCGCCTCGGTACGCGTGCCCTCGACCTGCTCGAACGTCTTCGATTTGCCGTCGATCGCGCGTTGCAGCATCTCGTGATCGAGCACTTCGCGCTCGAGCAGCAACCGGGCGATGCACTCGAGCGTCGCGCGCTGGTTGGAGAGCGTGGCTTTGACACGTGCGCCTCGTCGAGCATCCGCCGAATTTCGTTGAGCGTACCCGTGATGCGCGTAGGCGTCACCTCGAGGTCGGCGACCTGCCTGGCGGCAACGAGCTTCTGGAAGATGCCGGGCGCCGCTTCGCTGCTGCCGGCCTCCGACGCGATAGCCGCGCACAGGAACGGCGAGCCATGGCGCGTCACGACGGTGCGCGTCGCCGATGACAGCTTGGCTGACACCTCACCGCAACAGGCATCCGCTATTCGGGCGGGGTCGACAGTGCGTGGCCGGGCATGCTGCTGTCCTGGGCGGTGCCATTGCTGGCGATGTTCTTCATGTGGAATCTGCTATGGCGGCGCACGGGCGGTTTGCAACAGTACACAAAGATGGGCCGCGGCAACGGTCATATTCGGTGCAGAACGAGACAGGCATTACCTTCGATGACATCGCGGGAATCGATGAAGCCAAAGCGGAGCTACATTATGGTCGTCGTACTGCAGTTCCTGACAGTGCAGGGCATGACGACGGAAATTGCGTATAGCGACCGAAGAACGTCGTGCGCGCGACACTCACCAGATCGAACCATCGGGGCGATTTGCGCGCATCGCGCGAAGGACGCTGTATGGGCATCATGGTCTCTCAGGGCAACGAGGAGTGGCGTGTCCGGCTTCATGATGTTCTGCGTCAATCGCCCCGTGCCGATTGACGCAGATCAACCGGTTTCCCGCCCGCGGCGACTTAAATAGGCAGACAGTCCATTACCGTTGCGCTCTGAATGCGCTATCGGCCAACGCGTGCGGAGGTCTGCCGTGTCACACAAGACGCTTGTATTTCATCAGGACGCACGCCAGTTGCTGCTCAACGGCGTGAACGCGATCGCTGAAGCCGTCAAGGTCACGCTCGGCCCCGGCGGCCGCAATGTGATCGTCGAGCGCGTGCAGGGCGCGCCGCTCGTCGCAAACTCCGGGGTGGTGGTCGCGGGCTCGGTCGACCTCTCTGATCCGTACGAGGAAATGGGCGCGCAGTTGCTGCGCGAGGTCGCAACCCGCACGAGCGAAGTCGCGGGAGACGGCACGACAACTGCCACGACGCTTGCACAGGCGATCGTCGTCGAAGGCAACAAATGCGTGACGGCAGGGCACGATCCGATGGCCCTCAAGCGTGCCATCGAATACGCGGGCAAACAGGTCATCGCGGAACTTCACAGACTCGCACGCCCGTGTTCGACCGTTGAAGAAATGCGGCAGATCGCGACGATTTCCGCGAGCGGCGACGCGAGCATCGGCACGCTGGTGGCCGACGCAGTCTCGCGCGTCGGGAAAGAAGGTGCGATCAGTATCGAGGACGGCTCCAAACTCGATGACGAACTCGAAACGGTCGACGGATCGCTGCTGGATCGGGGTTTCGTCTCGCCGCTCTTTCTCGGCGAAGACCAGCGCAATGTGGTGCTCGACGAACCGAGGGTGTTGTTGTGCGATATGAACATCTCGTCGATCCCACAACTGCTGCCCATCCTCGAAGCAGTCATGGGAACGGGCAAGCCGCTTTTCGTCATTGCCAACGAGATCGAAGGCGAAGCCCTCGCAACGCTCGTCGTCAACCATCTGCGCGGCACTTTCAAGTCTTGCGCGATCCGCTCGCCCGGCTTCGGTGCGAGCCGCACCGAGCAACTGGCCGATCTCGCGGCCCTGACGGGGGCCACCGTCGTCTCCGCGCAGACGGGACGCACGCTCGAAAACGCCACCCTCGAAGATCTCGGTGCCGCGCGGCGCATTGAAATCACGCGCGACACGACGACCATCGTGGCAGGCAATGGCGATCATGCGCGCGTCGCGGATCGCATAGCCGGACTGAAGAAGCGCATCGACGCAACCGCGGACGGATACGAGCGCGAGAACCTCAACCGGCGGCTCGCCAAGCTTTCGGGCGGGGTCGCCGTAGTCCGGGTAGGCGCCGCAACGGAAACCGCGCTGCGCGAACGGAAGAACCGCTTCGAAGATGCGCTTCATTCGACGCGCGCCGCCGTCGAGGAAGGTTTCGTGCCGGGCGGAGGCGTCGCGCTGCTGCGCGCGCGCCGGGTTCTCGAACGCTACGGCGAGACACAGGCGCAGAAAATCGGCGCACGGATCGTACACGACGCGCTTGCCTCGCCGCTGCGGCAGATCGCGCAAAACGCCGGCGCGGATGCTCAGGCCGTCGTCCATGCCGTCGCCGAAGCGGGCGACGCATTCGGCTACGATGCCGCTCACGGCGACTATGCCGACATGATCGAGCGCGGCATCGTCGATCCCGTCAAGGTGGCGCGCACCGCCTTGCAGAACGCCATTTCCGTGGCGTCGCTCCTGCTGACCACCGATTGCATGATCGTGCATCCGCCGAGGGATCGCACCGATGGCGCAGATCGCGGCGACCGGGGCCGGCAGTTTGCATGAACGCCCTGCCGCAGCGCCGTCCGCCCGTGGCTCGCGGTGCGCCATATCGCGGCGCGGCGCTATTTCTGCTCGCCGCGGTCGCGTCATTGCTTGTCATGCTGCCTCCAATGCGCTTTCGCGCCCAGCGTCCGGCGAAGGGGGACCGCCAAAGCGGTCCGCGCGCAGCGGGTTGGGCCGGTCTAGCACGACAAGGGGAATATGTGCGGCAGCGGTGGCTTCCGGCGCATAGCCGAGCGTCGGGTTACTGTTCCGGCGTGCAATCACTATGACCTTTTCCACCGGGTCGCGCTGGCGCGACGCCGTCCATCCGGCTCTGTGCGGCTTCTGGCGTGAAGTTTAGGACGCGGCGTCGAGCATGCCGATCAGGCAAGACAAGAACAGGCCAACCCGCGACAGGAGGCAGGCGTGACCCAACCATTCATATGCAGGCCGACTAAACGACGCGCCCATTCAACGGATTCAAGCACACTACATGGCACGAACCGCATTCGGGCCGCGCGACGACAGGTGCGGGGAGTCGACTCGGCCATGCAGCGAGCGTGCACCTATCGCCATCCGGCTGGGCGAATCACCAGAATAGAAACGCATATCTCGATCGTGTACCTCGCGGGCCGGTTCGCATACAAGATCATCAAGCCCGTCGCGCCGGGATTCGCGGATTTCACGGCGGCAGAAGCAAGGCGAGTTTGCTGCGAGGCCCAGGTGCGGCTGAACCGACCGCTTACGCGGGGACTTTACCTCGGCGTGCTCCCGATCGAGCGCCGTGGACGTACGCTCACGCTCGAATCGAGGGGCCGCGCAGTCGAACACGCAGTCAAGATGCGTCGCTTCGACGAATCCGGGCTTTTTTCCAGTCTCGCCCGAAGCGGGGCGCTGTCGCCGCGCGATGTCGATCGCGCGGCCCATAGACTTGCTGCCTGGCATCAGCACGCGCCGCGAGGCGCGCCTCTTGCCCGGTACGGCAGCGCCGCGCTACTCAAGGCGCAGGTCGACGCCGTCAATGCATCCCTTCAGGCTGGCTGCGGCGAGCCGGCTCTGCGTGAGATCGCTGTCTGGTGCGCACGGCAACTCGCGCAACGCACGGAGGCAATAGACAGGCGCCGGGCCAACGGTTTCGTGCGCGCCTGTCATGGCGATCTGCACCTCGACAACGTGATGCGCTGGCGCGGCGAGGTATCGATGTTCGACTGCATCGACTTCGACGACGCGCTGCGCTGGATCGATATCGCCAACGACATTGCATTTCTCGTCATGGATCTGCATGCGCGCGCGGGCGCGCGTCTGTCGAACCGGCTGTTGAACCGCTGGCTGGAAGCATCGGGCGACTACGCGGCACTGGAGTTGATGCCGCTCTGTGTCGTATATCGCGCGCTGGTTCGGGCGCTCGTCGCATATTTATACAGCGAGAGCGGCTCACATCCGAAAGCCACCGCCGCAGCGCGCGACGCCGCCCGCTACATAGAGATCGCCGCAGCCGAGACGCGAAAGCCGCCGCCCGTCCTGCTGCTGTGTCATGGTTTTTCGGGTTCCGGCAAATCGGTCGCCAGCCGTGCACTGGCCGACTTGAGCGGCGCCGTGTGTCTGTCCAGCGATGTCGAACGCAAGCGTCTCGAATCGATAGCCGCGGCAGATATCCGTCTTGACGCGACGCACTACACGACGGAAGCGCGACACGCCGTCTATGACCATCTGCTTTGCCTCGCAACCTCTGTTCTACAGGCTGGCTACAGTGTGATCGTCGACGCGACTTTTTTGGAGCATCGCCACCGCAGCACCTTCTTTTCGCTGGGGAAGCGCCTGGGCGTACCGATGCGCGTGCTGGATTTTTGCGCCGCCTCCGACGTCCTGGCAGAACGTATCAGCACACGTCAGCGCAACCAGCGTGATGCCTCTGACGCCGATACATCCACGCTGTCACTGCAACTCGCCACCGCCGAACCGCTGACCTGCGCCGAAACGGCGCAGACGTTCGCCTTCGATACCGTCGTTCCCGTCGAGGCCTTCGAGGAACCTGCCTTCTGGAGACCGGTACTCGATCTGATGTCTTCTCCCGCCGCCGAACCTGCTTCCGATATCCGCCGGGTCAGGTGCAAAAGCGAAAATAGCCGCTATGCAGCAGAACAGGCTTCCCGCCTACCTCGTTCAGCATCCGCCGGGCAGCCACCTCAATATCATGACGATGCGCAGTGAACGCGTCGCACAGGTCTTCTTCTCGCAGCGACCGCGCGCTGAAATGATCTTCGAGCGCTTCTGCCGTAATTGCGCATTGCACGGACTGGTGATCGACGAGCGCGGGAAACGTCAACACCAGGTCGCGCGCGCAATAATCAGGGCGACAGGAAGGAAACGATATTTGCATGGCAACAACTCCACGTGGATCGCAAGGGCAACACCAGATTAGCCCGGCGTTTCCCGGTGAATTTGATGCACGTCAACGCCTGCAAGACCGAAATCGACCAAGCACCAGTTGACCTGCATCAACGCCATCCGTCCGGCGCGTGCAACGATAGGCTTGCCGCCTTCAAGGCAAGGCACGAAGGCACAGATTCTGCGTGTGGATGGGTTCATAGATGACATTGCGGGTCGATCTCGACGGTGTGGGCAACATCTATCGCCTGTGCTTCGTACGCGGGCCGTGGGCGTATTTCACCCGTATCGGTCTCGACGGACAGTGGGGCGAAGGGTGGGACAAGGCGCCGTATCAGGTTCATGCACGTCCGCCCTACGGTGACAGCACCGATCAGATTCTGAAAATCGCTTTCGACGGCCCGCTTTTCCCGCCCGAGGCCGGACCCAACGGTCACGCGCTAAGCGCGCTGGAACTCAATGCGGGCGTGTCACCCTGGCTGCACACCGAAAGCTATTTTCACGGAACGCAGATTCACATCATGGCAGGCGTCACGCTGCTGAGGTCGACCGAACTGATCGAACTGGCGGGTGGAACTGTTTTTGCGCCCATTGGCTGGGGCGGGTTGCCCGAAGCCTGCGCACCCTTTTCCGAAAAGGCGGCGTAATCACAGTGCGATGCCCTTGCCGTTTGGCCCTGCGTTTGCCGACGGCGATCAGGAGTGGGAAATCGGATCGCCGCCTCGCGCCGCATGGAGTGCAACCGGCATCTGAAGGCGCTGGGCGAAGGCCCGCAGCCGCGCGACGTGTGTCGCGCGTCGCGACGACGCCGCGATGGCCGACGTACAAGCGGGCGGTGGAATGACATCCCGCCGTGATGCCCACGATCAGCGCCGTGAATTGGCGCTATCGTTGACGAGCAGCTTGAACGCGAGCCCGATGATGCCTTTTATCTCTTTTCCCATCTGGACGACGGACGAAGGCGCTGCATTATCTTCCGCCCCCAGATGTCACGGCTTAGCCCTGCTCACCGTGTTCTGGCTCGGCGCCACGCACCAGCAGCACGGGACACTGCGCAAACCGGACGAAGCGCTCGGCCACGCTGCCAAGCACGATGCGGCGCACCCCTCGCCGGCCGTGCGTACCCAGGATCACCAGATCCGCACCCAGCCGCTCGGCGTAATGTTGCAGCGTCGTCGCGACGTCCTCGTTCAGACGTTCGGTCTCGACCATCTCCGCATCGCAAGCGACACCGGCCTGACGACAGGCTGCTTCCGCCCTCTCGAGCGTGGTACGGCCATCCTTCCGCAGCGCATCGACGAGCGCGATGGGATCGTAGTACCCCGCGTAGCTGAAGAGGGGCGTCTTGTCGACGACGTACACGGCGTGAATTTTCCCGCCCGTGAGGCGCGCCATCGCCACCGCCTCGTTCAGCACCCGCTCCGACGTCTTGCTTCCGTCCAGTGCAATCAGAATCTGTTTGTACATGATGAAGACCCCCCCTGAAATATTCCAGCACCACGATTCGCGGCGCTCCATAACGCGTCGCATGACATGCTTCTTATCTTCGATGTTTGCGCGGTTGCTCGCTTGACCTGAATCAAGGCTCAACGTCTCGTAACGTCAGCAATTGTTTTGCTCGAATGGTCCCGTCGATTGACCTGCCTCAACGGATTGAGGCGTGGCCGTCATACAGTCAAACGGGACATCGAGATTCCGAATGGAACAGGAGACACTGATGGATACCTTTTCACCCGAGCCCTTCGGCTCCGCAACAATGCAGGCGCTCGCGCAGGCAAACACCGAAGCGTTTGCGGTCTGGATGGCGCTCTGCAAGGAAACGTGGATGCGCGCCGCGGCAGTTCGAAACCCGCTCGAATACGCCACGATCGGAAGCTTGATGTTGCCCGCCTGCGCGTCCCGGGCAATGCTGTACTGCAAACGCATCTCGGACATCACTGCGGGCGCGTGCCCGGCGGCGAGCATGCCACTTACGGCCCCGGAGATCGGCAAGCCCGCAGTCGCCATCGAACTGCCGGTGAACGCGTCGTCGAGCCCCGCCGAGACAGATGCTCCCGACGTCACGCATGCGCAAGCACCGTCCACCAAGGGCGCTGTCAAGCGATCGATACCCGTATCGGGTTTTCGCGGCGAGTGATCCGCGACGCGCTTTATCCCCGCTCGCGCTGTCCTTGACGGGGCGCCCGGCCACTTTCGACGGTCGAGTCCGCCAGCTTGTCCCACAGCGCATGAAGCTCACCGTGCAGCCGGGCGATTTCATCGTTCAGACGCTTGATGTCCCGATGCATCTCGCGCCGCAGCGCCCGCTCCTCTTTTCCGATGAATGCCGCTGCGATACTGGCAAAGACCAGCGACAGCATGCCGTACCCAAGCAGAACGACGAATACAGCGAACACACGCGAGGCGGGCGTGGTCGGGGCGATGTCGCCATATCCGACCGTTGCGCTGCTCTCGAATGCGAGCCACAAGCCCTCAGCGTACGAATGCACTCTGGGCTCGAGCCACATGAAACCCGCGCCCGCCATGGCGAGGACCGCCGCGCCCGCCGCCAGCAACCAGACGATCCGGTTCGGCGTGAAGAAGTCGTGCAGGGACAATACGATCCGCACCGCAACGAGACCCACGAACAGTAGCCGCAGCACCCATTCGGCCGTCTGCCACGGTGGCGCGCCCCATGCGGCGCTCAGCGCCGCACCGACGGTGATCAGAACATCGAGGCGATTATGCGAGAGCAGCGCCTTGCGCTTCTTGCTGAGATATAGCAGGCGAAGGATCGAGAGAGCGAAACCTGCGGACATGAACACATACAGCGCGCGTGCGGCGAACAGTGCTCCATCGGTGGTCGCGGTGAGTTCACCGTAGAAAGCCGGGATGGCGAGCAGACTGCATGCGCACAAGCACCAGCGGATGTAACGCCACGCACGGACCGCCCGTGGACTATCGTGGGAATCCACGCCACCGATTGTTAAAAAGCCGAAGCTATTGGCCATTGTGCGATGAAAAATCGAACGTGCTGTGCACAGGGACTGTACACCGTCATCGCGACGGGACCGTCCGGCGGACAAAATGAAGTGGGTCTCCGCCTCTCAGGCTATGCCACGTTCCGATGCGGGCCTTGATACAGATCAGTCCCCTGCCGCGCCGCTTTCGGCCGATCGCGCGAATCATGCGGCGAAAAAAGGCGTGTCCCCATTGCGGGCGTATGCGGCACGGGCGGGAAGACGTCCCAGGCGCCTTGACCGTGCCGGAAGAAAACAATGCTCAACGAACTGTTCGACACCGCCCCTTCCAGACGAACGAATCTCACGCCACTGGAGCCGAAACGCCCGATCTGGGTCACCCTGGCGGGAATGGAGCGCGTCGGCGCGAGCCATTTGTCGACGAGATCTCTGAGGGAAATGCCATTGCCGTTCATTTCGTGCTCCTCGTTCTGCCTGCACCCATGACCGAGCGTGAGTCTATCTGTCGGCGGTGCGTTAATTACATTATTGAGGGCAGCTGTTTCGATTGAAATCGGCGATCCTTTAAACGTCGGTAGTCGATGAAGCCATGAAGTAGGAATATTCCTAGCTGCATTCGCCGGTTGATCCCATCTCCGCACAGCGCGCTCGATCGTCGCGCGTGGCCGTCGCAGGGACCGTCAGCGGTTTTCTCTCACCCATGCGTGAAATTCAGTCTCGACCGACTCGATCGATCTGGCGCAAGTCGAATACAGGAGACCCGCGGCGCCGTCGCTGTCATACATGCCCCTGCACATCGCCTTGAGACGAATGACGATATTGCCCGAATCGTTGGCGCTTCTCGAAGCCGCGAGATAGACGAAGCCAAATGCATGCGGAAATGCAGTCTGAATCGTCGAGTCGTCCGCCTGAACGATCCGCGTTGCCGAGTGTGTCTGGATAAACGTCCGTGTTCGCACCCACGCCTTGTCGCAAGCGACAGTCGTCTCGCACGCGATGCTGGCCTCCTGACGTGCCCGAAAAAGTTCGATCTCCTCGTTTCGGAACGCCGCTTCCCGGGATGCCGTCGCGCACGCGGCCAGCAGTATCGAGCCCGTGAGAGCGGCGTACAGCAGGACCGGTGCACGCGTCATTACGCCTCCTTCCCGTTCACGATTCCCGACGCCGGCGCGACCGCAAGTTCGACGATTTCCGTCGTGATCTCATCCTGGCGGATGATGCGAGCGTCGCGCGTCAGCGCGCTCAATCTCTCACCGACGTGATCGCTCGCCGCGAGCATCGCCGACATGCGAGCCGCGTTTTCCGCAGCAAAAGACAACATGAGACCTTCGCATAGCTCGACATAAACGTAACGCTCGGCAAGCCCCGTCAGCATCCTGTCTATCGGTAGCGTGAGCAACGGCGGCCGCACACGTGATGCGGTCTTGAAGCGGTCGAAATCGAACGGCACGAGCCGCCTCGTCACCACCGCCACCTGCGCCCCTTGCACCGGTAACGCGTGTATCAGCCATATCGCCGACGTGGGATGCGCTACGAACCGCGCAAACACAGCATCGCTGACACGCCCGGCCACACGCATCACGTCGTCGGCATGACTGGCCATCGGCACGGACCAGTCGTACGCGAGCCCTCGTTCGTCCGCCAGGGCCGCACCGCGCGTGCCGACCACGAACAGCGCACCCGCGCCACGCGACGGCCAGTTTTCGACCCGTTCCAGCAGCCTCTCGTTGAATCCGCCGACGAAGCCCTGCTCCGTACAAAGCAGGATGAGGACGGGAGTAAGATCGCGCTCCGGCGGGGAATCGCTCGTGTCTCGATGTGCCGTTGCCGCGAGCACCATGCCGATCGCCTCGCCAACCGTCGCCGCAACGGAACGTATCCCGGCGAGCCGCGCCTGCGCCTCGCGCTCGCGCGCCGCCGCGATTCCGCGCATCGCGCGGATCACGGCATCAAGTTGATGCGCGGTCGCCATCCTGCCTTCGATTTCACTGAGCCGGCTGGTCATCAGCGTGCTCCCGTCGGGTAACGTCGCCAGCCGGCCCGGGCTGCGCGCGTTCGACGATTTCGCGTATGACATCGATCAGGCGCTGACGCAGCGCGCCATCGAGCGGCGCGGAGAGCGCGCCGGCATCCCGTGTGTCGCCCGTCAGGCCGTACGCTGCGCCGGATGCGACAAGCCGCTGCCGCGCCAGTGCAATCGCTTCGACGGGCACGCCGTCTAACAGACCGTCGCCCAGCGCGGAGAGCAAGGCGACCTGATCGATGCCCCGTAATGCGCTAAAGCGCGGTTGTGCGAACAGCGCACGGATGCGTTTGCCGCGCTCGACCTGCGCGACCACGCGGGCGTCTGCGAGCCCGCCGAAGCGGCTGAATACCTCCAGTTCCAGAAACTGCGCGTAGTCGAGCCGCAATCGACCAGCGACGTCCCGCAATGCAGGAGACTGCGCCTTCCCTCCCACGCGGCTCACGCTCAGGCCGACGTCGACGGCGGGACGCTGATTGGCCGCGAACAGGCCCGCATCGAGCACGATCTGGCCATCCGTGATCGAAATCAGATTCGTCGGGATGTAGGCGGACAGATTGCCAGCGTCGGTTTCGGCAATCGGCAAGGCCGTCAGCGAGCCGCCTCCCAGATCCGCCGAGAGCCGGGCCGCACGTTCGAGCAAACGTGCATGCAGATAGAAGATATCCCCCGGATAAGCCTCGCGTCCTGGCGGCTCGCGCGTCAGCAATGCGAGTTCGCGATGCGTGGCCGCGTGTTTGGTCAGATCGTCGACAACGATCAACGCGTGCTGCCCACGATCCCGAAAGAACTCCGCTATCGAGAAGCCGGCAAACGGCGCGATCCACTGCAATCCGGGTGGCGAAGCTGATGATGCCACCACGAAGACGCACCGTTCGGGGGCGCCGTATTGCCGTATCGCATCGATTGCGCGCTGAACGGCGGTCGACCGTTGACCGATCGCCACATAGACGCAGATCACGTCGCTGTGTCGTTGATTGACGATCATCTCGATCGCGAGCGATGTCTTGCCGGTGGCCCGGTCGCCGATAATCAACTCCCGCTGGCCCCGGCCGATTGCAAACAACGCATCGACGATCAGCACGCCCGTTTCGAGCGGCTCACTGACGAACTCCCGGTCGACGATGGCGGGCGCCGGACGTTCGACTGGTAGCCGGCTCTCCGTCCTGATCGTTTCTCCGCCGTCGAGCGGCCGTCCCAGCGGATCGATCACGCGCCCAAGCAGCGCTTCCCCAACGGGCACGTCGAGTACGGTATGGCGGGGCGTCACGCGCATACCCGCCCGCACCGACTCGCTGCTGTCGAGCATGACGACACTCGCGACGTCCCCGTCGAGCGAATGCACGTAGCCCGTGACGCCGCCTTCGATATCGACCAGCTCGTCGAGCGCGACGTCCGACAATCCCGACACGAAGGCGATGCCGTCGGCGATCCGCTCTACGCGACCCATCGCGATCGCGCGCGTTTCCAGTTCGACAGCCGCGAGTGCGCTGCGTTTGCTGGCCAGCCATCCGTCGTTTGTGTCGTCAGGCGTGTCCATCGTCGTCCCGCAATCCGTTGCGAACCTGCTCCAGTTGATCGCGCCAGCTGTTGCGCACGATGCCAAGCCGGCCACCCAGCTCGAGTCCCGCGACCAACGTGCCATCGATCTGCGCGTGCCACACGACAGCATGTCCGAGCGCGGCGGAAAGCGCGGCCTCGCACGCGCGCTGCTCGTCGGCCGTCAGCGCGCGCGGTACGGTCAATTGCAGTGAAGCGTCCGCGATCAGCTCCTGTCGCGCCGTCGAGGAAAGTCTGTTCACGCCGTCTACGAGCCCGTCGATGAACGGCTCTACCCGTATCGAATCGGGCATGTGCTCCAGCAGCTTGCGCGCGATGTCGACCGCCAACCGGACAGCACGCGCGGATTCCTCGTCGGCCAACGCGGCCCGGTCGCGCTGCATTTCCGCGACTGCCTCGGTACGCAGCCTGTCGGCGTCATCCTGCGCCGCCGCGAGAAGCGCGGCGCGTTGTTGGCTCGCCTCGTGTTCGATCTGCGCCAGGGCCTCGGCTCTTCGAGCGGCGAGCTGCGCGCGCTCGGCCGTCATCGCGTCGAGTTCCTTGCGGGCCGCGAGCTTCACTGCTGCCGCATCACCGATGAGCGTCTGCGCCGCAGCCTGGCGCTCCGCGATGATTCTGGCGACGGGACGGAACAGGTAGCGCTGCAGGAGCCACAGCAGCACCAGCAGATTGACCGTCTGCAACGCCAGCGTCGACCAGTCGATCTTCATCGCCGCGTCACTTCGCGAAAGGATTGGCGAACAGCAGCAGCAACGCGATCACGAGGCAGTAGATGGCCATGGTCTCGATCATCGCAAGTCCCACGAACAGCGTGCGGGACAACGTGCCTGCCGCGTCGGGCTGCCGCGCGATCGCGTCCATCGCAGCCGCCACCGCGCGGCCTTCGGCAAGCGCCGGACCGATCGCGCCGAACGACACCACGAGCGCCGCCGCGGCAATGCTGACGATTTCGATCAGGTTCATGCGTGCTCCTTCTGGTTGTTGTCAGCCGGATGCCGCGTGTCACCGACGGCGGCGCCGATGAACACCATCGCGAGTACGGCGAAGATGTAAGCCTGCACGGCGCCCGTCAGCAGATCCAGCGCCATTAGCGGGATCGGCACGAGGAGGCCTGCGAGCGACAACACGATGCCCACGACAAACACGCCGCTCATCACGTTGCCGAACAGGCGCACGACGAGCGAAAAAGTTCGCGTGAGCTGTTCGACGATATTCAGCGGAATCATCACCCACGTCGGCTCGGCGAAGGTCGCGAGGTATCCGCGCAGGCCGCGCGAGCGCACGCCGTACACCACCGTCGCAAGAAGCACGAGTAAGGCGAGCGCCGCATCGGTTTCCAGATGCGCCGTTGGCGGCTCGACGCCAGGCACGAGCGACGACCAGTTGGCGACCAGCACGAACAGGAAGAGCGTGCCGATCAGTGAGCGATACGGCGCCGGATCGGTTTGTATCGTGTCGCGAATCTGGGCATCGATGGTTTCGACGAGCAGTTCAAGCACCGCCTGCACTCGGGAAGGCGCGATCGAGAGCTTGCGCGTAAGCAGCGCCGCGCCGATCGCCATGAACGCAACAATTGCCCAGCCGACGATCACGGGCGAGGTGATCGCGAGTGGACCGGCGTGCAGCAAAGGCGCGGTGGTTAGTGGCGAGTGGATCATGGTTCGACTCGCCCAAGCGTGAGTGCGATGCTGCGCGTCCACATGAAGCCGCCCGTTCCGCCGAGCAAGGCCAGCACGCCCGCCTTCGCCAGCACGACGAACACGACCGCCGTCAGCGAGAAACGCGACAGTTGCAGCAGCAGTGCGCCGGCCGGACGCCCTGCAACGAGGAGCGCTGCGTTCCTGCGCAGCGAAACGAAGTGCACCGCCCCCACGAGCAAGCCGACTGCCAGCCCGGTGACAAACAATGCCAGTGCACTGTGCAGATGAGCGAAAACGGTACTAGTCACGATCTCTCCTTTGCTGCCGATGCATCCATTTCCATGCTGACCAGAAACCTATCGCTGCGCCGATCATCAGGAGCGGCGCCGAGAAAAACACCTTCGTTCCCATCAGCCGGTCAAGCCAGCGACCCAAGGCGAGACAGACAAGCGTCGGCAAAACGATCGTCCAGCCGAGAATACCGATCTGCCCAAGCCGCGCGGCGAGAGACGGCTCCCGGTCTTCGCGCCCCATCGCGTCGCGGTTCGCCGCGCGCCGCGCGGCTTTCGCGACGCGATCGTCGGCTGGGGCATGGCCATTGCGCTGCCTGGTCATTCGGATACTCCGCGCGCCGCTTGCGGACGCAGGTAGCGCAACATCTGGCGAACAGCGTGAGCATGCAGTCGAGTCTGTTCGACACGCGCGCGCCGCATCGCATCCAGTTGTGCCGCGCGCACGTCGTGCACCTCGGCCTCCAGCCGTTGCAGCGACTCGCCCCGCACCGCTTCCCTGCATGCGATCGACACGGCCGCGCCGTTCGACACGATCAGCACGCCGCCGTCCACGGCGCAAAAATGCGCGATGCCGTCCTGCGTCGTCCACCTCACGACGGAAGCGCTGAGGAGCGTCACCATATCCTCGTGTCCGACGTGAATGCCGAATCCGCCGCTCTCGTCTTCCGCGCGCAACGAGACGATCGGCAAGCCGTTGACCACGACCTGTGTCGGCGTCGCGATGGTCAATCTGAGCGATAGGTCCGGCATGAGCGCGCCTCTTTCAGACCGCAGCGGGAACGGCGCCCGTCTGCCTGCTGCGCGCTTCCTTCGCGCGCGCCTCGTCGAGCGTACCGACCATGTACAGCGAACTCTCCTGCCAGTCATCGCACTCGCCGTCGAGAATCGCCTTGCACCCAGCGATCGTGTCGGCCAGCGCAACCGTCCGTCCCGGCTGCCCGGAGAACGCCTCCGTCACCGAGAAAGGCTGCGTCAGAAAGCGCTGCAGGCGGCGGGCCCGTTGCACGATCCGGCGGTCGTCCGCACCGAGTTCCTCGATGCCCAGCAGCGCGATGACATCCTGCAGCTCGCGCTGATGCTCGATCGCGCGCCGCACGGCATTGGCGACGTTCGCATGCTCGTCGCCAACCACAAGCGGATCGAGCAGGATCGACGTCGATGCAATCGGATCAATTGCGGGATACATGCCTTCGGCGGCCTGTGCGCGCGAGAGCACCACCATGCTGTCGACGTGCGACGAAATCGTCGTCACGGCAGGGTCAGTGAAATCGTCGGCGGGAACATAGACGGCCTCGATCGCCGTCACGGCTGTCTCGCCCACCGACGCGATGCGCTCCTGCAACGCCGCCACCTCACTCGCGAGCGTCGGCTGGTAGCCGACCCGCGATGGCATGCGTCCCAGCAGCCCCGAAACTTCCGCCCCTGCCTGCACGAACCGGAACACGTTATCCATCAACAGCAGCACATTCTGATGGCGTTCGTCGCGAAAGTACTCGGCGATGGTCAGCGCTGTCAGCGGCACTCGCCAGCGAGCCCCCGGCGGCTCGTTCATCTGTCCATAAACCAGCACGGCGCGCGGCAGCACGCCCGAGCCGCGCATGTCTGCGAGCATTTCGTGACCTTCGCGCGAGCGTTCACCGACACCGGCGAAAACGGAAATCCCGCTGTGCTGTTCGGCCATCGCATGCATCAGTTCCATTACCAGCACGGTTTTTCCCACACCCGCGCCACCGAACATCGCGGCCTTACCGCCATGCGCGAGGGGTGTGAGCAGGTCGATGATCTTGATCCCGGTCGCGAACAGCCGGGTCGCGCCGCGTTGCGCAGACAGCGGCGGTGGCGCACGGTGAATCGGACGGCGTTCGATGATCGGTGGCAACGGCGCGCCCGAATCCCGGACGGCGCCCGACACGTCGAACAGGCGCCCGAGTGTCAAGGGGCCGACGGGAACCTCGATCGGAAGGCCGGTCGAACGTGCGGGCATGCCGCGCGCGATGCCTGCCGTCGACTGCAGCGCGAGCGCCCGCACGACGGTGTCGCTAACATGCGCCTGCACTTCCGCAAGAATCGGCTGTCGACCATCGCGCGTCGAAATGAACATGGCCGTATCGACGGGCGGCAGCGCCTCGCCAGCGAAATCGACGTCGACAACGGCGCCGCGCGCCGCGATCACGCGTCCCGTCGCCGCGAAGCTTGCAGCCTGGCTGACTTCTCCACTCTCGTGAATCGACACGTCCCGTGCTCCAAGTCGAATTCCTGAACCTCTTCAAGATAACGGCGAGGGCCTGGTCACAACTGATCCTGATCAATGACTGCGCAATGACTGCGCGCGTGAGTCGCGTCGAGCGAACAATGTCCAGAGTGTTCCTCTGAAAACGCGCGGCGATTGACAGCGATCAATCCGTTACGCACACGCCCGTCTACGCTCGATCTGATAGCCAATGCCTGGAGCACGGTCGACATGATGAAAGCCTTGGTGATAATTCCGGTCCTGTTCGCCCTCCATGCACTGGCAGGCTGTGGAATCGCTCCGTCGCTCCACGCGGATGACCAGGTCAAGGCCACTTTCTCGGACGTCATCGCGCTCTACGACGAACGCCTCGCACTGGTCGATGAAACGACCGCCTTGGCCCGCCGCTATCTGCCCGCGGAGGCCGCTACGCTCAAGAACGTTTCAGATGCCCGTTCAGCCATCGAAGCCGTGCATGCGACGCCAGCGTTCGTCGACGAACCCGCGTTGTTCGAGCGCTTCGATGTAGCGCAGCGTCAGATGACTGAAGCAATCTCGCAACTCATGATTGTGTGCGAATCCGTGCGCCGGCTCGACACGGCACCGCGCTTCCAGACGCTGCAAACGCGGCTTGCTTCGTCGGCAGCTCGCATCGCGGTTGCGCGAGAGCGCTACGATCATGCAGCGCTTCAATACAATGAATCGTTGCACCGCTTTCCGCTCGAGCTTGCGGAAGCCCTTCATGCCGATCAGGACAAACCCACCTTCTCCACCCGGGACAGTTCGCCCGTGCACCGCCGTCCGCGCACGGACTTCGATGCGCTGCGCGGCTCGTTACGTGTTTGACCGGGCAAGACAACCGGGCACGCCGTCCTTCTTGCGCGGCAGCCGATGCCCTGTTGATCTGAATCAATCTCGCGGCGTCCACTTGCGCAACACTGCACGAACCTTTCTCCGAGGAGCGTGACATGACCCGCCATATGAAAGCCGCTGTCGTCCGAGCGTTTGGTGCGCCGCTGAGCATCGAAGAAGTCGCCATCCCGGAGGTCGGTCCGGGCCAGATTCTGGTGAACATCAAGGCGTCGGGTGTCTGCCATACCGATCTTCATGCCGCCGATGGCGATTGGCCCGTCAAGCCAACGCTGCCCTTCATCCCCGGCCATGAAGGCGTCGGTTACGTCGCCGCCGTGGGCAGCGGCGTCAGGGCCGTGAAGGAAGGCGATCGCGTCGGCGTGCCCTGGCTCTATACGGCCTGCGGTCAGTGCGAACATTGCCTGAGCGGATGGGAGACGCTTTGCCACGAACAGAAGAACACGGGCTACTCGGTCAACGGCGGATACGCCGAATACGTGCTGGCCGATCCGAACTATGTCGGACATCTTCCGGACAATGTCGCGTTCGATGAGATCGCGCCCATTCTCTGCGCCGGCGTCACGGTCTACAAAGGCATTCGCGTGACCGATACGCGGCCGGGTCAATGGCTCGCGATCTCGGGTATCGGTGGGCTCGGGCACGTCGCCGTACAGTACGCAATTGCGATGGGATTGCATGTGGTTGCCGTCGACATCTCCGAAGAGAAACTCGAACTCGCACGCAAGCTCGGAGCGAAGCTCGCCATCAATGCGAATACCACGGATCCAGCGGCCTTCATCCAGAAAGAAATTGGCGGCGCGCATGGCGTGCTGGTCACCGCGGTGTCGCGCAGTGCATTCGCACAGGCGCTTGGCATGGTCCGGCGCGGCGGTACGGTCGCGCTGAACGGCTTGCCGCCCGGCGACTTTCCGCTGCCGATTTTCTCGACGGTCCTCAACGGCATTACGGTGCGCGGATCGATCGTCGGCACGCGGCGCGACCTGCAGGAATCGCTCGACTTTGCGGCACAGGGCAGCGTTCGCGCCCACATTCACCGCGACCGGCTCGAGAACATCAATAAGGTCTTCGGCGCGCTTCGCGAAGGCACGGTGGATGGACGGATCGTGATGGAACTCGATTGAAGCGGCATCGCGCCCAGGGAAAGCTGGCGCCGGTGATGACGCCAGTTTTCCCTGCCGAACCAGATGGGGTTGTCGGGGGGCGAACAGGCCGCAGAAGGATGGCGACGGCGCAGTGCAATGCTGCGCGAGTTACGCGATCTATTCCGCCTCCTGATGGATCGGCAACCGGTGTTTGATTCTTCGCGCAAACGCCTGACGCTTTACCCCGTCGATGCCGAATCGCAAGTCGCGGGCTGTGACCGCGCAACTCGCGATAGCCGGCTTGCCCGCCGCGCGCGCCATCTGCGTCAACGCCTGCCTGCCGCCCCGGCGACGCAGACAGCAGAGCAGCGCAAGACGCCGGATGCGTGCGCCGTGATCCTTCAGCCATGTCACGGCTGGAGCCGAAGCATGGCTCGCCCAAACCGCGGACCCCACCACCACGACGTCGTAACTCGACACGTCATGCCGTGCAGGCAACAGGTCGATCCGCCGTCGAAGCCACGCATCCACCAGCGACCGTACATAACCGCGCCCGCGTCCGCGTGCGACACCCAGGCTCCGCTCGCAAATCGGCTCGATATCAGCGCCGAGTTCCGAAGCCAGCATTTCGGCAATCCGCCGCGTCCTCCCACCGCGCGAGTAGTACACGACAAGAAACGCGCTATGAGCGTCCGACATGCGAGTCTTCTCCACTTGAAGGCCTTCGTGCAAGCCGGCGCGAGGCCCTCATTCCATGTGCATTCCGCCGTTGATCGCCAGGTTAGCTCCCGTGATGAAGGCTGCTTCATCGGAGCATAGAAACGCGACCAGCGCAGCCACTTCCTCCCGCCGACCAAGACGTCCAACGGGGATCTGCGGCAAGATTTTCGCGTCCATGACGTCGCGCGGCACCGCCTCGACCATCGCCGTTGCCAGATAGCCCGGCGATACGGTGTTGACCGTGACGCCGCGCTTTGCGACTTCCAGTGCGAGCGCCTTCGTGAAACCATGCACGCCGGCCTTGGCCGCCGAATAGTTGGTTTGTCCGAACGCTCCCCGCGATCCGTTCACTGATCCGATATTGACGATGCGTCCATATCCGCGTTCGACCATGCCTGGCAAATATGGCTTCGTCATATTGAACAGAGCGTCGAGGTCAGTTCGCAGCACGCTGTCCCAATCGGTTTTGCTCATTCGTGCAAATGTCGCATCGCGCGTGATGCCCGCGTTGTTGATCAGGATGTCGACCTTCCCGAGTTCATCGAGCACGCGGCGTGCGCAACGCTCGCACGAATCGAAGTCGGCAACGTCGGCTTCGTACGCGTGAAACTTGCGGCCCGCGTCGCGCTCCTTCATCAGCCATGTCGCGACGTGATCGTTACGCGCCGAATACGACATCGCCACGTTGAATCCCGCGTCGTGAAGCGCCCTGCTGATCGCAGCGCCAAGGCCGCCCATGCCACCCGTGACAAAAGCCACACGATCTGTTTTCATCTCAGACTCCTGTTGTTGCCGTATTGGCAGGCGCCCGCGACTGCACCGCCGGCGAGCCGACGACGCTCATCATTTCGTCCCGGCAGGCACGCAGCCATGCGCTGAAACTGTCAAGCGGTGCATCAGCGCCGGGCAGCTTTTGCAGCGAAGCGAACCAGAAAATTCGCCATGCGCTAAAAAGGTGCGTGAGTTCATCGATCAGTTCGGCCTGGTGTTGCGCCGTGTTCAACGCAGCGTCGCCCCAAAACAGAAAGAGTCTCGTGGGCATAGGCCTGCATTGCGGACTGACGGGCGGACGTGAAAGCATACGAGTCACCCGATCGCGCCAGCCCCGCCTCGATACGGCGCACGGCATCGCGATCTCGTCTGATGCTACGGCTCTCCAATGCGTTCAGATCGCGCGGCCAGTCTTCCGCGGTCAGTCAGCCGGATCGGCTCAGCGCGTTCGGCCCGGCAAATCCCTTTCGGCGCAGAAGGGTCTGGTAACCGGATCATGATCCTTGCTCCTTGTGCGATGCGGTGCGTACGTCGGCAAGCTTCGATCTTCACTCTAGACGCGCGTACTTCATCGCAATTGACTTGTATCAAGCTGGCCCGCCACCGGTAGACGGTTGATCTGCGTCAACCGACGTGCGAGAACGGGTCATAGACTTCATCGCACCGCGGGCACCGCCCGTTAATCCGCATTCCATTTGGAGCAATGGCGATGAACTACCAAACCATTCTTGTTCATCTGGATGCCAGCACTCATGCACCGGCGCGGCTCGAACTGGCGTTGCAGTTTGCGCGCCGTTTCCACGCGAGACTGACGGGTGTGTTCTCGGCGTATGTTCCAGACTCGCACGCCCTCTTGGTCATGGTCGGCACGGCCAGCTACTACGTCGAACACGAGCGCCAACGGCAGGAGCGGTGTGTCGATCTCAAACGTCTCTTTCTCGCCGCACTGGCCCGGCTGGGAGTCGACGGACAGTGGATATCGGCCGAAGGCTACCCAAATGAATCGATGCCACCGTATGCGCGCCTTGCCGATCTGGTCGTCGCGGGGCAGACGGACCTGAACGATCCAGAGTCGTTCATTGCCGAGCAGTTTGTCGAGAATCTGATCATGGCGGCCGGCCGGCCCGTGCTTCTGATGCCGTCGAGCGGCTCGTTCGCGGAATGTGGCAGGCACGTGCTGATCGCGTGGGACGGCAGCCGCGAAGCGACCCGCGCACTCCACGATGCGATGCCCTTTTTGTCGAGCGCTGCAAACGTCACCCTGCTCACAGTCAACGCGGATCGCGATGAGCCGACGGGACAACGTATTCCAGGCGCCGACATTGCGCTCACGCTTGCGCGTCATGGCGTGAAAGTCGAGGTGCGCGAAGTCAATGCCGAACGCTTCACGCCCGTCGGGGAAGTGCTGTTGTCCCAAGCGGCGGATCTCGGTTGCGACCTGATCGTGATGGGCGCCTACGCGCATACGCGTCTGCGTGAACTGGTGATGGGCGGCGCCACCCGAACGCTGCTCCGGTCGATGACCGTGCCCGTTCTCTTCTCGCACTAGTGTCGTGGAAGATTTGCCATGTATAACCGCATACTCATCGCACTCGACGGCAGCGACACCGCGTCGCGCGCCCTCGATATCGCTCTGTACCTCACCGCTGAACACGGTGCTCAGGTTCTGCCGCTGTATGTGATCGACGTGCCCATGATCGCCTACGACGTCCCCGGCTTCGATCCTTCCATCATCCGGGACGCTCTCGAGGAAGAAGGCAAGCGCATCGCCTCCGATGCGAGCGCACGAATCGCAAAGCTCAGCCTGACAGGCGCGCCGCGTGTCGTCGACGTCGCTACGCCAGGAGAGGACATCGCCCATCGCATCACCGAAACGGCCAACGAGTGGCGCGCCGATCTCATCGTCATGGGCACGCATGGACGGCGGGGCTTCCGGCGAATGGTGCTGGGGAGTGTCGCCGAACGGGTGTTGCGAGGTGCGGCCTGTCCCGTCCTGATGATTCCGGCGAACACCGCCGGATCGACCTCGGAGATGGCCACCGACACACCTGTCGAAAAGGAACTGACATGAGCTACAAGACTCTGCTCGTCCACATTGACGATAGCCGTCACAGCGCAGCCCGGATCGCGCTTTCCCTTGATCTCGCGAAGCGCTGGGACGCCCATCTCATTGGCCTGTATGCGGTTTGCACCGATCTGCTGCCCGGCGCGCTCAGACAGAGCCAGAGTCGCCCGTTCGCGGAACTCGATGCCCGCCACGCTGAACTCCGGCAGAAAGCGCATGACAGCTTTCTCGCTGCTGCGGAGCAGGCAGGCCACCGCAGCGTCGAATGGCGTGCGCCGCGCGGACCCGCGCCGGAAGTCGCGATGCTCCATGCCCGTCATGCCGACCTGGTGATCCTGGGTCAGGACGATTCGAAAGACGCTGCTTCGTATGTGGCGCCCAATTTCGTCGGCAATCTGATTCTCGACGCGGGCCGTCCGGCGCTCGTCGTTCCTCATGCGGGCACTGTGCACGCGTTGGGCGAAAACGTTCTGATCGCATGGGACGGCAGCCGCGAGGCCGCTCGCGCCGTGGCTGACGCACTTCCGCTGCTCGAGAGCGCCCGTTACGTGACCGTCGACATCGTGCAAAACGCCGATGGGGCCCGTGAGGCGCCCGTGGGTACCGACGTGGCCGCATGGCTCGATAGGCATGGTGTAAGCGCATCGTTTTCCACGACACGCATCCACATCGGTGCGAATGCCGGTGCCATCCTGCTCAACCGGGCGTCGGATATGCACATCGATCTGCTTGTGATGGGCGCTTACGCCCATTCCCGGGCCCGCGAACGTGTGTTCGGCGGCGTAACCCAGACGATGCTGGAATCGATGACCTTGCCCGTGCTGATGTCGCATTGAGCGCAAACGGCGCGGCAACAACTGCCTGACGCAAACAATGGCGTGACGCCGATGCACATTTGCGTCGGTTGTCACGCCACCTTGCCGCTTCGCCAATGCGACAGAAGAAGCATTGCGCGGGCGCATCTGCATGGGCAAGACGCCGCGTCGTGACGAATCACGATTGTGTGCGCGCGCCAGAGCCGTCATGCCGGAGCAGCAGAACAGGTCTCTGCGTCGAGCGCACGAGTGACTCGGCGACGCTGCCGAGCAAGAACCGCGGGGTGCCGCGCCTTCCGTGCGTACCGACCACGATGATGTCCGCGTCGCATTCTTCAGCCGCGCGTGCCAATACCTCCGACACGCTTTCACCGTAAGCATCGATCGCCCGCGTTTTTCCGCTGACGCCTGATTCCCGGAACAGCGCATTCGCCTCATCAAATATGCGAGTGGCAGCGTTTGACGCGGCGGAAGGTTCAGGTTCGAACTCGAATCGTGCGCTCACCTCCCCCGGCCACCGGCCACGGTCCACGACGGACAGCGCATACACTACGCCGCCGGACAGTTTCGCGAGCCTGACCGCCTCGCCGAGCGCCATCTGCGCGCTCGCGCTTTCGTCAAGCGCAACAACGATTCGGTCGTACATGATGAACCTCCAGTCGTGATGCACGGGCCACTCGAAACAGCGACGAACCTGCATGAATGCAGTGTGTTCCTGCCCTCTCGCCACCGATTGACTCAGGTCAACCGGACTACGGCTGCGCCTTGGGACGGCGGGTGACGGCGTTTTTATGTAAGCACACAGATCACGGCCGGGCCGTAGGCAGGATGCCGCGACTGTTTTTGGGGTCATGCGGGCGACATACGAACGCGTACAATCGAAAAATATCGGCCCCGGTCGTGCCCGGCAACGTCTTGAAGCAGCAAATGCGTCGTTGTGGCGACCGACGACGGCTTCGCGAAAACGGTCAAGTTTCCCTGCAAATCTGTCAGACAGGAAGAAACCCAACCATGATCAAGGTACTGTTGGCCGACGACCATGCGCTCGTACGCGACGGCTTGCGTCACATACTCCAGAGCGCCAGCGGATTCGAAGTGGCTGGCGAAGCATGGGACAGCGTGACCACCATCGCGCTCATTCGTTCCACACAAGCGCACGTGCTGGTTCTCGACCTGACGATGCCCGGTCGCAACGGCATCGAACTCATCAGGCAGATCAAGGACGAGCAACCCGCCCTGCGCATCCTCGTGCTGACGATGCACGCCGAGCAGCAGTACGCGGTGCGCGCATTCAAGGCGGGCGCCTCCGGCTATCTGACGAAGGAAAGCGCAAGCGTGGAGCTCGTCAACGCCGTCACGAAGATAGCTGCCGGAGGTGTGTACATCAGCCTGGCGATGGCCGAACGCTTCGCGCAAACCCTGAATGAACCTGTCGAAGCGCTGCCGCATCAACGGTTGTCGGATCGGGAGTTTGATGTTTTCAGACGAATCGTCGCCGGTCAGAGCATTACAGAAATCGCTCACGAACTATGTGTGAGCGTAAAGACCGTCAGCACGCACAAGACACGCGTGCTTGAGAAAATGCAGTTGGCAAACGAGAACGCACTTGTACGATACGCGATTCGTTACAAACTCGTCGATGACGACGAGATATGACCCAGCTTATTAGTGTCAATGTCGGTAGGAATATTCTTAGCTTCATTGCCTCGTATCCTATCTCCTCTTAAAGTCCTGCCGATACTTTTTTGAGATACGAGCACCGATACTTGAAGCGTATCGACGCCGCCATCACACCGATGCGGCAAGCGTGCACCGTATCCCGACAAGAAGACAGCATAACCAGGCTCAGCACGCAGTCGATCAGGTCCTTGCCGCGCATCGCGCGCGCAACTGACGAATGAGGAGATGCACATGCTGGCGCCAAACACGCTGATGTCCAGTCCCGCCCCGGAACGCGCCGTTGCCGCGATCATTCCGATTCGGCCCGCCGAGCAAAGCAACGCGCCGCGTCGAGGCACGACGCGATGCTCCTCGTGTTCGATGCGCTCCATCTGTATGCCGCCTGATCTGAGCGCAGAGGATCTGTCGAAGCTCGACGCGGTCATCTGCTCTACGAAGGCCGTCAAACGCGGCGACACGTTGTATCGCGCCGGCGACACTTTCAAGAGCATCTATGCAATACGCGCTGGATCGTTCAAAACGGTCGTCATGCACCGTGACGGTCGGGAGCACGTGACGGGATTCGAGATCTCGGGCGAAACGCTTGGCCTCGATGGCGTATGTGCCGGCCAGCACAACTGCGACGCGATCGCGCTTGAAGATAGTGTTGTCTGCATCATCCCGTTCGTGCAGCTCGAGATCATCTGTCGCGAGGTAAAGTCCATGCAGCATCACATCTATCAGATGATGAGCGGCGAAATCGTGCGAGAGTCCGTGCAAATGATGCTGCTCGGCACCATGTCGGCGGAGCAGCGCGTGGCCACGTTCCTTCTCAATCTCTCCCGGCGTTTCAAGACGCGCGGCTTTTCGGCTGCTGAGTTCCACCTGCGGATGACGCGCGAGGAAATTGGCTGCTACCTTGGAATGAAGCTTGAAACCGTGAGCCGTATGTTCTCGAGATTTCAGCGTGAGCATCTCGTGCATGCCGACGGCAAAACGGTCCGGATCGTCGACCCCGAGCGGCTCGCAAAGGTCTGACCGCGCGGCGCGAGAAGCAGGTTGTGCAGCATCGGTGGCACCCAGGCGTGACGACCGACGACGTCAATAAAGACGTTGATTTGCCTCAAGGATGAGTCGCCATGACATGCCACGATAAACACCAGGCAAGGGACGTCCTCGTCGCACGGGCCAAGGAAGATCTCACATGAACAACGCGATAACCCTGTCCGCGTGGGAACTGAACGAAACGGATTTCGATGCTGGCGCGTCACCCGAACAGCAGTTGCGATTTGCACTGCAGTACGCGGTTCTCGCTCCCTCTAATCACAACACGCAGCCCTGGCGGTTCATCGTCGATGGTCCCACCGTTCAGGTGTGCGCGGATCGCACGCGGGCGTTGCCCGTTGTCGATCCGTTCGATCGCGAACTTCTCATAAGTTGCGGTGCAGCGCTGCTTAACCTGCGAGTCGCATTGAGCCATTTCGGGCTGTCCTATGCGATCACCGTATTTCCCTCCGAATCCGATCCCGACATCGTCGCCCAGTTGCGAGTCTCACGAGATGGTCACCTCGACAAAGCGCTAGCCACTCTGTTCGTTGCGTTGACGACCCGCGTTACAACCCGGACGCCATTCGTCGACGAACCCGTAGCGCCGCGCCTTCAGTGGGATCTGACCGCCGCGTGTGACGCGGAAGGTGCGATCGCGACTTGCGTGGAAGCGGAGACTGCACGACACGCGATCGCTCAGTTGATAGCTGAGGCAGACCATGCGCAATTCGCCGATGCGCGCTTTCGGAGGGAGCTCGCGAGCTGGATTCATTCGCGCCGCCGGGATGATGGTATGCCCGCGTATGGCGCGGCTGTCGGCGGGCTGCTCAATATCGCGGCGCCCCTGGTCACGTCGGTCGTTCGTGTGTTTGACGTTGGCGCCGGCGCACCGGCCACGCATCAGCGGCTAGTCGAAGGGTCGCCGCTGTTCGTCGGTATCTCCACGGAACGCGACGACCCCGAAGCCTGGCTGGCGACCGGGCAGGCGCTCGAACGGATGCTGCTGCTCGCGGCGTCCAGAGGACTGACGGCGTCGTACCTCAATCAGCCTATCGAAGTCACGACGCTGCGCGAAACGCTAAGAAGCCTGCTGAACGTCGATGCGACGCCGCAGTTGCTGCTACGTATGGGCCGTGGTCCGCAGGTCGATCACTCGCCGAGACGACCTCTATCTGACGTCATTGACTAACAGGAAAATCATCACATCCATAGAGGAGCCTTTACCGTGACTCATGCCCGTTGGTCCATCCTGCTTGCCTTCACCTCTGGTCTCTTCGCTGCCGGACTTAACACGGCCAATGCGCGAGTCGATGAACCGACCGAACTGGTCGACCAGCAGCATTGCATGTTCTGTCACACGTCGGATGCGCCCTTCCTTGCTCCTTCGTTTCGTCAGATCGCGGACCGGTATCGGGACGTGCCCGATGCGAAGGCGATGCTGGAGATCAAGCTCAGAAAAGGTGGCCGTGCGCATTGGGGGGACACGCCCATGCCTCTGCCGCCCGAACGCGGCGGCCCGCTGTCCGCCGAAGATGCCCATAAACTGATCGAGTGGGTCATGTCGCAATGATCTTCTTTTTCCGCGTTTATCTTTTTCGATCACGGAGACTACGATGAGAATTACGGTCCACATCGATACATTCGAATGCACTGACGTAGCTTATGCGGTTCTCTGGCTCGACCGCGAATCGCGCAAATGGTCACGGGAAGGACACGCAGTGATCGATCTGCCGGAATGGGGTACCCTGGCGTACCCGAAAGGAAACACGCGCATTCATGGCGCGGACCACGACCGTGCGATCTGCGAACTCACGGGACTCGATCTCGGTTCGCCCGCAGCTCCGTGCGAGGGCGAGTCGGGTCTAGCGTTGTGGTACCGCCATGCTCATCACGTGCCCATTATTGGTAAGTGGCACATTCAGTGTGTCGATAACACAGAATCGGATCCCGAGAACGGCGTGTTCGCGGAGGGTGGTCTCTGAAACTGTGTCCTCCCGCCAGACGTTATTGCCGCCGCTGTTTCGCTGCATTCTCAGTCGCCTGAAGTTCCCTTTCCGCGGCATCGAACGCCCAGCGGATGGCCTGTTCCGCATCTTCGCTCGAACAATGTTCGATGGGTTTGAAGTCTCGCGCACGAGTGATCAGATCGAGACGAACGTCGTAGGTCGGCTTGGCCGATTGCGTACGTACCTCCTCGATTGCCAGATGGCAATTTGAAAGAAGCCCGCTGTAACGTTCCAGCCGTACCAGTTGCGCGGCAGCCTCGCCTTCCAGTCGTGCCGTTCCACAGAAGCCTTGATAGACGATCTGCATGCCAATGCCCATCTTCGCCTCCGTCCGGTGCCCAGATTCACCGTGCCTTGCTAACCGCTCAGGCCTCCCTGACATCATCGCGTGCGCCGAACTGTCGTCGTTGACCTGTATCAATCGGCTTGACCTCGTGCACTCACGCGAGGCAGAAAAATTCCGCCTCGGGCTCACCCTTATAAGGTCGGCACGGGGAAGGGAAAACCCGGATGCCTACTTGTCCGGCGCAAAGGTGGCGGCAGCACACACAGGGACAGAAACGAGCGATCATATTTGTACGGTGCGTAGGCCATAAACGAGCTACCGCTGCCGCGGCAAGGGCACGGCCTCCGCCAGGCGGCGTCGGTATGGCGGTTGCATCTTTAAACGACGGAGACCGAATGGAGCCGTACAGGCAACTGAGCAGCTTGACTCACGAGCTTTTCCGGCAAGTCGTAGAAGCCGCACCCAACGCGATGGTCATGGCCGACCGCGAGGGTCTGATTGTTCTCGTCAACGTGCAGGCGGAAAAGCTTTTCGGCTATCTGCGCAGCGAACTTGTCGGAAACAGTGTCGACATGCTCGTGCCCGAGCGCCTGCGCCGCGCGCATCCAGACTACCGCCGCATGTTCTACGGCGACCTGAGGAGCAGACCGATGGGCACCGGCCGTGACCTGTTTGCGCTGCGAAAGGACGGTACCGAAGTTCCCGTCGAAATCGGGCTGAACCCTGTTGCGACGGCCGAGGGCATGTTTGTACTTGCCGCCATCGTGGACATCACCGAACGCAGACGCCTGGAGGAGCGCTTCCGGCAAGTGGTGGAAGCTGCGCCGAATGCGATGGTGATGGTGGATCAGGAAGGAAAGATCGTCCTCGTGAATGCGCAGACCGAGAATCTGTTCGGCTATGGCCGCGAGCAGTTGTTCGGGAAGTCGATCGAAACGCTTGTGCCAGAACGTTTCCGGAAAGGTCATCAAGTTTTTCGCACCGCCTATCTGCGTGATCTGAAACCCCGCCCGATGGGCAGAGGGCGTGACCTGTACGGCCTTCGTCAGGACGGCTCGGAGTTTCCTGTGGAGATCGGGCTCAATCCAGTCACGACCTCCGATGAAAACTTCGTGCTCGCCGCCATAGTCGACATCACGGAGAGAAAGCGCGCGGAACAGGAACTCATACGCAGGACGGAAGAACTCGCCCGCTCGAACCAGGATCTCGAACAGTTTGCGTACGTGGCTTCCCACGATCTGCAGGAACCGTTACGTGCCGTTGCAGGTCCGCTTCAGCTGCTTCAGCGTCGCTATCAAGGACAGCTCGACGCGCGCGCAGATGAGTTCATCACGCACGCAGTGGATGGCGCGACGCGGATGCAAAAGCTGATTGACGACCTGCTCTCCTATTCCCGTGTCGGACGGTCGGGCGCAGTTCAGCAGTTGACTGAGTGTGCTGCCGCACTTGACCAGGCACTGAAGAGCTTGAGCGTCGTGCTGCAGGAGTCCGGCGCGCAGATCACTCGGGGTGCACTGCCTTCCGTCATGGCGATTCCGACGCAACTCGCACTGCTGTTTCAGAATCTGATCGGCAATGCAGTCAAGTTTCGGCAGGTCGATCGGGCTGTGTGTGTCGACATCGGTGCACGCCTTGAAGGGGGCAGATGGGTGATTTCAGTGAAGGACAATGGTATCGGCATCGACCCCCAATACTTCGACCGGATATTCATGATTTTTCAGCGCCTTCATTCCCGGGCCGAGTACCCCGGGACGGGGATCGGCCTTGCGCTCTGCAAGCGTATCGTCGAGCAGCACGGAGGATGCATCTGGGTCGAGTCCCAACCGGGCGACGGCACGACATTCTTCTTCACGCTAAACGCGGTAACTGAAGACCGTATCCCACCACAGCACAACCCGCGGGAGTAGCTCATGCTTACGCAGGCCGCCGACGATCCGATCCATATCCTCCTGGTCGAGGATAGCCCGACTGACGTCATGATTACGCGTGAAGCGTTCGAGTACTACAAGCTGCTCAACCCTTTGCACGTAGCCGGGGATGGCGTTGCGGCGATGGAATTTCTAAGGCGCGAAGGCAGGCATAGCGATGCGCCACGACCCGGTTTGATCATTCTCGACCTGAACCTGCCCAAAAAGAGCGGACGCGAAGTTCTTCAGGAACTGAAGGCGGATCCCGAGCTGATGAACATTCCAGTCGTCGTGTTGACGACTTCCAAGTCAGAAGAAGATGTGGCGAGGACATATGGGCTGCATGCGAACTGCTATATAACCAAGCCGGTCGACTTCACCAGGTTTGTCGAGGTCGTGCACAGAATCAGTGATTTCTGGTTCGGCGTGGTGACCTTGCCTCCCGCCAGATCATGAACGCGGCACCGGAAGTCCGGGTCCTGCTCGTTGAGGACAGCCCCACGGACGCCTTGCTGATAAAGGAAGCACTGTCTGACGTGCTGGATTTTCAGCACCGCTTGTTCCATGCCAGCCTTTTGTCCGATGCGCTTAAGAGTATTCGGTCGACGCAGTTTGATATCGTGCTTCTGGATCTGGGGTTGCCGGACGCACAAGGAATCGAAACGTTCAGAGCGTTGCAGCAGCATGCCGCTGAACTGCCTGTACTGGTTCTGACAGGACTTGAAGATATGTCGGTGGGGCTAAAGGCGATTCAGGAGGGCGCACAGGACTATCTGTCAAAGCGGGACATCAACTCGTCGGAGCTTGGTCGCGCCATACGTTATGCAATAGAGCGTCATCGGATCGCGAAGGCGCTCAAGGAAAGCGAGGAACGGTTTCAGCTCGCAGTCAGGGGCGCAAGCGCTGGACTGTGGGATTGGAATCCACAGACAGGCACCGTTTATCTGTCGCCCCAATTCAAGGAAATCGTGGGGTACGAGGCGCACGAACTGCCCAATGACAGCCAGCTCATCCTCGACTTGATACATCCGGACGACGTCGAACGAGTCAGGACAAAGCTCGCCGCGCACCTCGCGCAAAGGTGCGCCTATGAGATCGAATACCGGATACGCACAAAAACCGGTGAATACCGTTGGGTGCACGCGCGAGGCCAGGCGCTGTGGAATCAGTCCGGCGAAGCCTACCGCATGGTCGGATGGGTTATCGACGTAACCGAGCGTCGACTTGCCGACGAGGCGCTGCGTGAGTCGCGCGAAGAACTGAAACGGCTGTCGGCGAACATTCAGCGAGCCCGCGAGGAGGAAAAGACCCGGATTGCACGCGAACTGCACGACGATCTCGGTCAACAACTGGCCGCGCTCAAGATTGAATGCGCGAAAAATGGCAATCGTACCGGAGATGTCGACGCGACGAACGAAAAGGCCGACATGAGCAATATCTATGCGCTAATCGATCAGTTGGTCGTTTCTGTACGGCGCATAGCGACCGATTTGCGTCCCGCCATGCTCGACGATCTTGGGCTGCTGCCCGCTATCGAGTGGTTCATCGAACGGTTCTCGTCGAGATACCCGATATCCGTCGTCCAGCATATCGACGCGGATAATATCGACTTCAATTACGACAGCTCCACTGCCGTGTTCCGGATTGTTCAGGAGGCACTGACCAACGTGGCACGCCATGCCGGCGCGACGCAGGTTACGCTTGAGATCGCGAGCAGCGAATCACATTGTATCGTGCGTATCGCAGACAACGGACGCGGCTGTCGAAACGATGTTCGACCGTCTCCAGGCTCGTTCGGTTTAATAGGCATGCGCGAAAGAGTCGCGGCCCTGAGCGGCGAACTGACAGTCCAGAGCGCTCCCGGCCAGGGCTTCGCAGTAACCGTTTTGCTGCCGCTCTCCGCTATTGAGGCGAGGAGCGCTTGAAGACCACGCAGCGCGTTGCGTTGAGTCGACTGGGACATCAGGTCAATTCTTCAGAACCGCATCGCTGACGTCCGCACCTTGCGCAGAACGGTCCCGACGATGCCTGATCGCCCGTTGATATCGGTCAATCCTCAAAAGATGGAGCCCCGTAAGCTGGCTTAACCGGCCAGACGTCCATCAATGGCTTTCGTTCTGGCATTCCAGGCGAGAATGGGAGACACATCATGGCACGTCGTCTTGCAACACTCTGTACCTCGGCAATTCTGGCAACCTGCATGACATTCCCTGTTGCTGGCGAGGAATTAGCGAGAATCGCAACCCACTCTCACCGCTATGGCGGCGAGATCAGTATTTTGGCATTTGACGATCCTCTCCTGAAAGGCGTCACCTGTTACCTCTCCCGATCGCACGACGAGAATAGCTTCCGTGATAACGCGCCGACTACGGGCACATCTGATGCGGAAGTCTCCTGTCATCAGGTGGGCAAACTGGAGGCGACGGGCAAGCTGCCACGACGCGCGCAAGTGTTCGACGCATCAACGGATCCGATTTTCAGCACCGTGCACGTGTTTCGGATATTGGACCCGGGCCGCCTGGCAGTGGTGTATTTCAGCTACACGGAAAACGAATTGTCGGGGAATCTGCCCGGTCACGTCGACATGATCCGGCTGCCGATGCGGGGAAAGCTGATGGGCGAATAAGCCTGAGCAGATCTTCCGTATCCGTGTTCGCTCCAGCCGTAGCGCTAAGTGCTCCTCGGTGACGCTCGAGCCCGTGTTCTGCGGTCAGAGCCTTGATCGCCGTCGACGTCGGCTTGTAACAGGGCTAATCGTCCGAGCAGACCCTCGATCTGCGCGGCGATAGCATCGTCACATGCGGTGCTATTCAGCGCAATTCTCAGGCGCGCCTTCCAATACGCCGGATCGTTCACGGGGCTGCGCACTGCAAAATACGCTCTGTTCAGTTCGAGCAACGAGATCACAGCCTTGAGATGCGCAACATCGCGCTCGAGTTCCCGATAAGAGGACGAAGACATGGCGGCTCCACATAAGTAACGGTCTCCGATTGGATACTGCCTGGCGATATGCGCCACTCCTTGACGCGCGTCAAAGGATTGAGGCAGTTGGATGAGGTGTGACCGTTATGCGTGTGCCGATAACGGACGTCGCAAGCTAAAGGCTGACCCGATTCCCTGTTACAGCAAACGCAACGTGAGCAAACCGCGAGATCGAAGCGTTAAGACTCCGGTAAGGAAGCTTGCCCAGGATGATCGGCAACTACCGGAGATTCTCGTGAGCAAATCGCTTCATTCGCTGCCGGGTCCGTACGGGGCACTTCTGCTGGTCCTTGCCGTGACCTCAATGGCGACAGCCAATGCTGTCACGCCATTAGAACTCCTCGGCACTTACCGTACGCAGTCGGGCAATGCGGAGCCCGCCCCGTCGCGCGGGCAACAGTTCTTCAATTCTTCACATGACCATGAGTGGCGTTGCGCTTCGTGCCACGGCGCAGTGCCCACGCAGACGGGAAGGCATGCCGCCACGGGCAAGTCAATCGCACCTCTATCACCTGCGTTCAACCCGGACCGCTTTACCGACGCCTCGAAGACCGAGAAATGGTTTCGCCGCAATTGCAACGACGTAGTCGGACGAGAGTGCAGCGCAGCCGAGAAGGCTGATCTGCTTGCATGGCTTCTGACGCTCAAGCCGTAGATGGCTCCCTGCACTATCGAAAGTCCTTCCTCGGAGCGATTCCCATGCTGTTCACCCTTGTTCCGCGTCTTCTTATGGTTTGCGTCGCCGCAGTTATAGCTACTCTGACGGCCGCGATTGCTGCCGCCGAATCTGGAGGGACACCCAGCCAGGTCAACGTGCTGCCAAAGTATCGGCAGGAATGCGCGACCTGCCATATCGCCTACCCCCCGGGCATGCTGCCTGCCGCGTCATGGCAGCGCATTCTGGGCAACCTGCAGCACCATTTCGGCACCGATGCGTCACTCGATGTCGACTCCGTCAAACAGATTTCGACGTGGCTCGCCGCAAATTCGGCAGGAGACGCGGCCGCGCACGCTGCTCCGCCCGAAGATCGCATTACCCGCTCCCACTGGTTCCGGCAAGAGCATGCAGAAGTGCCTGCCGACGTATGGAAGCGTCCCATGATCAAGAGCGCGTCAAATTGCGCGGCTTGCCATACCCGCGCCGAACAAGGAAACTTCAATGAACACTTCATCCGCATACCGCAATAGCAGCAGCGCAGGCGACACCGCGGTACGTCGCATTCTGGTCTGGGATGCGCCCGTACGGATCTTCCACTGGCTGTTCGCGGCCTGCTTTGCCGGTGCATGGCTGACCGCGGAAAGCGAGAATTGGCGGCTCGTGCATGTCGCGCTAGGCTACACGGCAGGTGGTCTTGTGATCTTTCGACTTGTATGGGGGCTGGTCGGGACGAAGTACGCCCGTTTTTCCAGCTTCGTTCGCGGCCCCGCTTACGTGGGGCGCTATCTTCTTGGGATATTGCGTGGCCATCCACAACGCCATGTTGGACACAACCCGGCCGGCGCCGTCGTCATCGTCGCCATGCTAGCGTTGGCATGCGCATTGACCATGACGGGTTGGGCGACCTATAACGATATCGGAGGTAACTGGCTGGATGAACTGCACGAGGGTTTGGCCAGCGTCATGCTTGCGCTCATTGGTATACATGTGACCGGCGTCGTCGTGAGCAGCTGGCTTCATCGGGAGAACCTGGTCGGCGCGATGCTGAGCGGGCATAAGTCCGGGCGCCCCGACGAAGGCATCAAGCGCGCGTGGCGAAGCGTTGCTGCGATTGTGCTCGCCAGTGTGCTTGCATTCTGGTGGTGGCAGTGGCAAGTCGCACCTGCGCCGATGATGCCCGATCGCGGTGCAGCTACTTCGCACCAGACCGCGCGCGAAGATGCCGACTGACGACCTTCAAAGGTTAAGGACATAATGCGTATCCTTCTCGTCGAAGACGATCCGTTGCTTGGCGATGGAATTCGCGCGGGGCTTCGGCAAGCAGGGTTTCAGGTCGACTGGGTTCGCGACGGCCAGGCTGCCGAAACCGAACTGCGTACCCGCTTCTACGCGGCGGCCGTGCTTGATCTCGGACTACCGCTCAAGGATGGCATCGAGGTCCTGTCGTCGGTGCGTCACGCGGGCGTGACCATGCCCGTGCTGGTGCTGACCGCACGCGATACGGTTCCCGAGCGCGTTCGTGGACTCGACATCGGTGCCGACGACTACGTCGTCAAGCCCATTGATCTTCTGGAGCTTGCCGCCCGCCTGCGAGCGCTCGTGCGCCGCGCGCACGGTCAGCCGCAGGAAAAGCTGGAAGTGCGGGACGTCACACTCGAACCGGCAGCAAGACTTGTCTACCGGAATGGAGAACCCATCACCGTCTCCACGCGCGAGTTTGATCTTCTCTACGTGCTGATGCTCAATGCGGACCGTGTCATGTCGCGCGAGCAGTTGGAACAGGCCATGTACGGCTGGGGTCAGGAAGTGGAGAGCAACACAGTTGAAGTGCACATCCATCGCCTGCGCTCCAAACTCGGCAGCGACCTGATCAGGACAGTTCGTGGCGTCGGATACGTTCTCATGCGACAAGATTGCGCTACGTGATGATCCTGCCTCGCTCATTGCAGGGACGTTTGCTGGTCCTGGTCATTGGCGGCGTAATCGGCGTATGGCTGATCACTGCGCTGTTCATCTGGCGTGACGCCCGAAGGGAACTCGACGAACTGCTTGACAGTCACCTCGCACAGGCAGCGGCACTGCTGATTGTCCAGCAGACTCAGTCGATGGACGACGACGATGGCGAGGTCGATACGCGCGTACCGCATCCGTATGCACCGAAGGTTGCCTTCCAGATTTTTCATGAGGGACAGGCAGTCGTGCGTTCCGCCAATGCACCGGCTGAGCCGATGATTTCCGCCAATGGTGAGTTCGGACAGGGTTTCGCAACCGTGCAAATAAATGGTGATGCGTGGCGCGTGTTTTCCGTGCCCGGAACGAGAAAGGAGACACGCATCTATGTCGGAGAGCGTATCGATTCACGCACCGCGATACTGCTAGCGGTGTTGCGCGGTACGTTGTGGCCTATGGCGGCGGCCCTGCCCCTTCTTGGATTTGCCACCTGGTGGGCGGTGCGACAAGGCGTGACGCCACTCAAGAAACTGGGCCGGAGCATTGCCCGGCGTGGGCCGGATGATCTCGCGCCAGTCGTGATGACGAAAACGCCTGCCGAAATGTCCCCGGTGCTCGACGCGCTCAATCAGCTATTCGAGCGTATCCAGACGGTACGTGACGCAGAACGCCGGTTCACTGATGACGCCGCGCATGAATTGCGCACACCTATCGCGGCGATCCGGTCGCAGGCTCAGGTCGCGTTGGCAGAGACGGACGATCGCCTGCGTCAGCACGCATTACGCGCCACCCTCGAAGGTTGTGACCGTGCGACGCGTCTCGTGAACCAGTTGCTGGTGCTTTCAAGGCTCGATTCGGGAGCTACCCTGGAATTCACGAAGCTCGATCTGAGCGCACTTGCACAACGGGTCGCCGCAGAACTGGCGCCAACGGCGATCGCGAAGCGGCAGTCGCTAGAATTCGACGGTGAAAGGCCCTGCCACGTCACCGGCGACGAAACGTTGCTCGCGGCCCTGGTTCGCAACCTCGTGGACAATGCCATCCGTTATAGCCCGCCCGGCGCGTCCGTGTTGATCAAAACGGCCATAGATGACACCAAAGCCCTCCTGATAGTTGAGGACAGCGGCCCTGGCCTCGCCGATGCGGATCGTCCGCGGTTGGGTGAGCGCTTCTTCCGGGTTCGGGGAACCACCGAAAGTGGCAGCGGGCTCGGCTGGTCGATCGTTCAGCGAATCGTCGCCCTCCACGCGGCGACGGTCAATGTTCGTCGCTCGAAACGCCTCGGGGGTCTCGAAGTCGAGGTGACGTTGCACGCCGGAAATGCATGACCTGAATCAAGGCGCCATGTCCACGACGCGCGACCATTCCGCTACGCAGTTCAGCAAGCACTGGATGAGCGGATCTGGCGCAATCACGGCCACTGCGTCGGCCGAAGTCGCCACGACGACGCCATCGACAACCGAAATGGTTTGCCGTGAAATCAGCTGTGCCGCAACCGCGCGCCAGGTGGGATGCGCGGGACCCGACGCAGATCAACTGCTTTCTTGAGCCTCGATTGAAGGCAGAAACTGGGGCTCAGACACGATGACGGACGAGACCAAGCGACGCTTCCACCACCGCACCGCGCCGAGTATTGCGACGTATGGATTCCTCATCTGTGAACGACTACCGCTGGCTTCTTCGTCAGTTCAAAAGATAACTTCACCGCTCGCCAGCAGCCTGCCGCAGATTACATCCCAAGAGGTAGACCAGCGCGCACGCAGCTAAATGATCACACGATCCATCATCAACTCGGCTTTGCGTTGATCGCCAGACTTCCCATGCGACAGTGCTGCTGAAGACTTATCAAAACCCCAATCTATAGACTAATGCCTCATCTCATTTGTACTGCTACTTTATCTAGTTCAGTGGATTGCCGTCACGTGAGATGCGAATGGCTGTCGCCTCAACGAAGTCAACGCGTACACTGTCACCGACTTTCAGTCCGTCCAACAGACTATCCGATGTCGCTTCCAACGTTACCGTACGGGTTGCGCCCCGCAGGGTCAACTGTCGCTTGCCGCGATCGATCCGCTCGACAGTCGTGACGGCCTGAACCCGGTGCATTGCAAGCGACGATCCCAACGACTGGGCAGTGGTAAATCCGCTATCGACCCGCTCGCGTATTCCATTCGAGGATGCCTTTTCCGCCCTTAGCAGAAGCGCGCGGCTATATGTGATGGAAACGGCGTCACCGGGCTTCAATGCGTTGACGTTTCCAGCTGATCGGTCAACTATGACATCAATCGGCTCACCGTTTTCTTGCAGAAGCGTTACGCTGTTACGCTCCGCGTCAATCTCGAAGATGATGGCTTTCGTCTGCGTTACGCTCGTTCCCGAGAACTGCCCCGCAGGTACGGATTTGTGGATACCCTCTTCACCGACGGCCTTGCCCGCGGGCGCCATCACTATCAGAAGCGCAGCAATGCCAAGAGAGAATCTGCTTTGCCAACGAATTCTCATGACGAGTTTCCCTAGTGCGAGAATTTGGACGCATTCCATCCCGGTTGGCGTTCGCAATGTCGCGGACAAACCTTGCGATAGAAGCGGCTAAAGCTGGTAGCGAAGTCACCAGAGTAGAGGTCAATATCTGATACGGTCGGGCACACAGCGCTGGCTTTACGACCGTGTGTGTCGCCATGGACAGCGGGTGCCCGGCTCTGGACACTCCTGCATGTATTTCAATGAGAAGCGCCCCCATCCTGAACATATTGCTATCCAGATCGAACGCCTTCCGATGGGCGACAAGAAGAGTCGAATGTGACGATGCGGTGCTACCTGGCTCATTGATGGTGCCCCGTCCACGCATCCTGTGCGTCAAGCAATTTCATCATTAATCGCGCGAGGCCCCGCGA
The DNA here is from genome assembly GCF_017814945.1 of Paraburkholderia sp. LEh10. Lineage (GTDB taxonomy): Bacteria > Pseudomonadota > Gammaproteobacteria > Burkholderiales > Burkholderiaceae > Paraburkholderia. The sequence goes on along the minus strand of NZ_JAGIPX010000039.1, from coordinate 12,641 downwards.
ATCTGATACAGATCAGCATCTCATCATATGTGCGAATGCTGTCGTTTCAGCGAGCCTATGCATTGCCGCTTTCATTCCGGTTCGGAACACTGTCTAACTGCGCGCCGAATCCCTTCACAGCTGCGTTGCCCGCCGCTCGCTGCAAACCTGTTTCCGACGCGCCAACCAGTCCCTGCGTGTGCGGAATCCGGGCCACTGCCCTATCTTCGCCCGGGAAATGCTCGCGCAAGATAGCAGCGTCCAGCAGATCGGGTTCGCGAAGCAGCGCGGCGTGACGCGCTACGGGCAGCGTCTTCATTTCTCCCACGCGCCGACGTATCGGCTACCTGTTTCAGGATAAGACCCGCCATCACAGCAAGAATCGGCACGAACCAGAGTGACGATCCCACGTAGCCGATCACGCTGTATCTTCTGTTCCAGACCAGATGCAGAATCGCACGTCTGCATTGCTACCCAATGGCCTCAAGCCAGCGTTCCCGCACCCGGGGGCAGCATTCCGGGTGCCGGTTCGGCCGACGTCACGGACTTCGCATCGAGCTCACGCAGGAATGTCTCGACTACGTCATCGACCGAGACGCGTCGGCCGAGGTCGCCGACCTGCTGTTCAAGTCCTTCAGCACGCAGGATATCGCGTGCGTGTGCGTGGGCTGCAATGACTCGCAGACGCATGCCGCCCTTGACAAGGTCCGCGTGCAATGTCGCGAGCATGCGTGCACCCGCGATGTCGACCGTCGGAGAACTGGACAGGTCGCATATCACAAGCCTGATGGGAGTGGGGCTTGAGCGGATCCTTTCCCATACGGTCTCCCGTACATGTTCGATGTTGAAGTAAAGCAGCGACGCTTCGACGCGAAACATCAGAACACCGGAAATATCCTCATTGTCGGGATGACGCTCGGTGTCCGAATAGCGATGCGTACCAGGAATGCGTCCGAGGATCGCCACATGCGGATGCGCGGCGCGCCGGATGAGCAGCAGCATCGATGCGAGCACCGCAAAGATCACACCTTTGAGGATGCCGAGCAGCAATACGGCGGCAAATGCGACCATCGCCACCAGAAACTCATAACGACTCACGCGCCATACGTGGCGCAATTCGCGAATGTCCACCAGGCCCTTGACCGCCACCAGCACGATTGCGGCAAGCACGACGTTCGGCAGGTTCGTGAGCAGACCCGTCAAGAACATCAGGCAGATGCCAATTGTGACTGACGCAAACACCAGCGCGAGCGGTGTCCTTGCGCCAGCCTTGTCGTTGACGGAGGACTGCGACAAGCCGCCCGCAACGGGATAGCCGTGAAAAAAACCTACGGCGAGATTGGCCGCGCCTAATCCCAGCAGTTCCTGGCGTGGATCGATTTCATAGCCGTTCTTTTGTGCGATGGCGCGCGCGGCCGATACACTTTCCACATATGACAACAGCAGACATGCGAACGCTAGCGGAACGATGCCATCGACATCACGTACACGCAGCCCGGGTAACCGAAATTCTGGCAACCCGCGGGGCAATGTGCCGACGACCTTGAATCCCATCTCGCCGACTGGTGTCACCGTGAGCAGGACAATTGACAGCACGACCACAAACAGCGCGACTGGGCGACCGGGCAGAAACTTTTCGCCCAATAGCAGCAGGACCAGCGCACCCATCCCGAACACGAGCACGACGAAATGCGTATCAGGAAGTTGTCCGGCCAGAATCACAATCCGCTCGAAGAACTGTTCACCGCCGCCCTTGACCCCAAACAGCTTGGGCAGTTGTGTCAGCGCAATGGTCAGCGCCGCGCCGGCCTTGAAGCCAAGTAGTATCGTTTCGCTGATGAAATTGACGAGCGAGCTTAGCCGCAGAATCCATGCGAGCACGCACATAACTGCGACTAGTATCGCCGTCAATGCCGCGATCGATGCGAAACGGGCCGGATCTCCGCCGGCCATGTCCGCGACGGTTACCCCGACGAGCATCGAAATCGCAGAGGTCGGCCCAATGGCCAACTGGCGAGACGAGCCAAACAGGGCGTAAAACATTCCGCCAGCCAGATAGCAGTAGATACCGTATTCCGGCGGCAAGCTGGCAAGCGTCGCGTAAGCAAGCGAAACAGGTATGCCGTAGGCGGCAAGTGTTACGCCCGCGACGATGTCAGATGAAAGCCACTGCAACTGATAGCCCGACAGCCATTGTGCCGGCGGCAGTATCGCGCGCCATCCTCTGGCGGACGACTTGTTTTCAACCTCGACGATGGGAACGTGTTCCTCGACCATCGCACTCTCCTTTTGGGCCGGTTCAGAATGGGACCGTGCCTACCGATCGGTTGCAGTTGTAGCCAAAACCCTACGCGATCGAATACAAGGTCGTGTTAAGGAAACCAAACGAGAAAGTTCGCGTGGTACGTATCGGCATTTGCGTCGACTGTGAATTGAATTTAGGCACCCACGCGGATCCGTCCCGTTGACCTGAATCAATCACGCACAGTTTGCCGATACAGCGAACGCGGGTTGTATCACGCCAGAATCCGCAACCCGATCGCCTGGCGCGTCATATCTCGAGGGACCGGCCTGAGGCGTGCACCTTCACGGTATCGTGGTGTTGGGCGGTCTGGCCCACGAAGGAAGCGGCACATGCTCAGGGTTCGTCTCGTCAGGTCTGGCAAGCGATGTCGCGTCGGGAGTCGTGATCGCTGCCATCAGGACGATGTCGCGCTCCGTTTCGGGCATCTTCTCGATCGCATGCAGTGTGACCCTCGTCATCCAGCACACGTCAGACGGTGTGGCCGACGCAGGGTGCGTCGTGTACAACTGGTACCGGTCGAGATTGACAGGATCGGCATCCAGTTCAATGACGATCTCTCTCGAGAGTGTTTCCATTGCCGCCGCATACTGCTCGGGTGTGGGCAAACGTTCGGTAACGTCGGACGCACTACTCACGAGCACCTTATAAAGAAGTTGAAGATACTGTTCCGCATCCGCGTCGGACATCTGGGCGATCGTGATGCGGTTCATCACAGCGCTGATATCGACAAGGCCAAAGCAGTTGACAGGAACGAGTTCGTCAAGCAGGCGAGTGAACAGTTGGAGGTAGAGCAGTCGGTCTGCCGGCGTAAGACGCGCGAGCCCGCTCGACATGAGCGCTTCGCGTTTTCCCTCGTCGAGAAATATCGCGTCAAGCGCACGGGCACCACCCGGAATACGCCGTTCGATAACGGGGTTGTTCACGACCTTTTCCAACCATGCGATGAGAATGCGCGCTTTCTCCGAGCCTTCTGCGACTCCCTGCTGGCTCAGCATGTCATCCAGACCACCCATTTCCGGCTTTGATGGAGCCTCCACGTTTGGCGGATTGTCGGGCAACCGGTCACCAAAGTCCTGATGGATGGCTGCGCTCGCGCTCAACGAAAGCAGGAGCGCGACTGAACCTGCCAGCCACGGCAGGTTCCTCTGCGCAGCCTGAGTGAACTGGCGGATCACTTTCATTCTCCAGTAAAAAACAACCTCATCGCGCATGCGTGCAAACGAGGCCGCCACAAGCAGCGCTCTTCTGGCTGGTCTAGCTGACTCCTGTCAATAGCCTGACATGCAGCACCAACGCCCCGCCTATTCCTCTGTCATTGCCTTAATCCGACCTTCATGGATCGCCCGGACAAATTCGCGGTAGTCGCGGCGGTTCTGTGAGCTGTATTCCGTGGCGAACTCGGTAATCGCGTCGTCGAAGGTCTGGCCCGAACCCATGTAGCCGGCGATCATTGCCGCATCGCCCGAACGCGCGTGAGCGCGCGCAAGCGCGTGCGCGCACATGCGCGCGTACTGCCGGAGCATCGCTGTATCGAGTGCTTCAATAACGACGGACATCTTCATGTCGCGAAGCTGGCGGATATAAAAGTCGCGCCCATTCTGTCCACGACTCCAGCCGAGAAATACGTCGCTGGCGGCCTGCATCAGGCGCTGCCCGGCTATGACGCGCTGGCCGTGATTTGGATGACGGCTCGCGCCCGCATAGGGCTCAAGTACCGACCTCTTCGCCTCCTTGACCTGCAGGAACAGCGGGTCATTGTCGGAGGCCATGAACAGCCCCACAGCGCACATCGTGCCCACACTGCCTACGCCCACGACCTTGATCGCAAGATCGACGAAATGGAACCTGTCGAAGAGAACGCGCACGTGCTCGGCGAGGCTTTCTCGATACGACGCAATCGCTTCCGAATAACCCGTCTGCAGACCAGGGGCGAGTTCGTCGGTGGGGTGAAAGATGAGCGGCGGCTCGTCCTTGATCCGGGGGTGAGCGCCTTCCTCCGAGACAAGCTTCGGATACAGATAGTCAGGCACGGTCTTGCGGCGTTCCACTTCGATTCGCTGCGCAATCCGCTTGCGTACGGCTTCGACAATCGCGGGATCGCCCGACCGATCCCGGTACTTTTGCAGGTCGATCCTGTCGTACCAGACATCGAGCGCGCGCATGGAGGCATAGTCGTGCATGCGCTCACGGTATTCACGCACGAGTTCCGTGGCTAGGCGTGTCGTGTCGCCATACGGCAATTCCAGATGCTGCGCTGCAATCACGACGCTTGCCGCCAGCCGCTTCAGATCCCATTCAAACGGGGCCGGCAGCGTCTCGTCCAGGTCATTGATGTCGAAGATCACGTTGCGCTCGGGTGTCGCAAAGCCGCCGAAGTTCATCAGGTGTGCGTCACCACATGCCTGTACACGCAGACCGCTGGTTGGCGTCGTCGCCAGATCCGCCGCCATCACAGCGGCGGCGCCACGATAGAAGGCGAATGGTGACGCCGACATTCGCCCGAAGCGAACGGGAATCAGGCCAGGAAGGCGACTTTCATTGGATTCGTGGAGCAGTTCGATAGGATCCCGGCGCTGTTCGGGCAACTTCCACCCTCCCTGCGTCGCCCTGGGCACCGAATCGCGTATGGCCCGCCCTTGTGCCGCCCTTTCCTCAGCTGTGCGGTACAAAACAGGCGTTTCGTGCGTATCGCGTGCGGCCTTGCGTGAAACGGCTTTGTCCATAATATTCCCTACCGGTCTGATCGCTCCGCGTACTGAAACCGGCCCGCGAACGAGGCGTTACTCCGACAGGAGTCTCGTGCGAAACAGGAAGCGTTCTGCTGTAGTTGCGTGACCTGCAACTTACGATACACAAGCGATGCCTCACTGGCTTGATGCAGGTCAACGCATCTCAGGAGGCCGATCGCCTCACGGACAACAATTCGTTTCTGGGCGACAGCCATGCAGCCAGGCGCCACTCGCCGTGCTGCAGCTCCATCGGGATATACGCGTACGGCTCGCCGCCCGGCAGATGGCGCTGGTCGCGCCGGGCAACGAAATCGTCATTGCGCACGGCAACGCTCCGCGGGTGCTGGCGCTCCAGGGGGCAGCCTACAAGGAAGTCGAGGCTTATCCGCTCGACGTTCTCGGTGCGCAGACGGAAGGGATGATCGGCTACCTGATCGAACAGGAACTCGGCAACCTGCTGCCTTTCGACGTGCCGTTCGCAGCGATTCTGACGCAGGTCGAGGTCGATCCGCATGATCCCGCCTTTCAGCATCCGACGAAACCGATTGGTCCGGTCTATTCAAAAGAAGAGGCCGAGCGGCTTGCAAAGGAGCGGGGATGGAGCATCGCCCCGGACGGCGACAGATTCCGTCGGGTCCTCGCGAGCCCTCGACCCAATCATAGCTTCGAAATCCGTTCCATCAGGTGGCTGCTCGAGCACGGCACAATTGTTATCTGCGCGGGCGGTGGCGGAATCCCAACCTGCTATGACGCAAATCACAAGCCGATAGGCGTCGAGGCGGTCATCGACAAGGACCTGTGCTCCGCGTTGCTCGCGCAGGAACTGGCTGCAGAGATGTTGATCGTGGCGACCGATGTGGATGCGGCGTACGTTGACTGGGGTACACCGGACAGTCGGGCCATCGCGCAGGCGCACCCGGACGATCTCGAGAAACTTGGCAAGTGGTTCGATGGGCCCGAAAGTCCAGGCGGCGATCGAGTTTGCCCGTCTTATGGGCAAGGAGGCCGTCACCGGATCACTGTCCGACATCCAGCGTGACGATCCCGGTACTACAGGCGGGCCAAACGGAGCGGTCCTTTTCTTCGAGTCTCTTGGGCAGCAGCCAGAACCCGTTGTGGTCCCAGCCGATGATCTTGATTCGATCACATCGTCGGTTCGTGAACACGTAAAGCGACAAATCCATCGGGTTCATGCGCATCGCCTGCTCAACGATGATCGACAGGCTGTTCATTCCGTAGCGGAAATCAACCGGATCACGGTGGAAAATGACCTTCAGACCTTCGTCGAACGGGAACACGCGAGCCTCCCGAGCATCTGGATGATCACGCAATCGCTTCAACGTTAGCGTGGCGAACGTCGAATTCGACGCCGTTAGGCAGCCGCACATGTAGCGCGAGCGCCAGCGAGAAAAGCGCGCTCACTGGTCGTTCCGCTCGGGCGACGTGAAATGAAATGTGTCGGGTGTCGCGGACCCCCGGTACGCGCGCACCGCTCCGAAAATGAATGATCATCTGGACAGTGCCGGTCACGAATTGGATGCGCCGGAATTCTCGCCCGCCAAGTGCAACGATACGAGTCGCGCAAGCACGATCGCCGGATAGAGTTGACCGACTAGCGCCTCAAGATTCGTGAGCGATCTCGCCTGAGGTGCGATGGGCAGAATGTCGCCATAGCCGGCCGTGGTCAACGTGACAAAAATGAAATAGATCCAGATGGAGCGATCCAATGAGTTCGTGTGAAGGGAAGCACTATAAAACGCCATCGGAATTACGCTACTAACGAGTTGATAAGCCTGTGCCCAGAGCACGCCCAATAATATGTAAAGTGCTATGGCTCCATCGATTCGGTCAAATGTCACTTTGCCAGGACCGAATACATTCATTCCAATGATCACGGTAATTAGCGCTACTGCAACGAGAGTGGTTGCGTCACGTATAGCCAATGTAAGATGAGCCGGTACTACCCAACCGGCCAGGCGAAGGGTAATGGCGGCGAGCGCGACCAGTGTGATTAGCAGGAAGGCTCTTGGCCGTTCTGTTGCCGATACGACGCCGGTTATGAGAATCAAAGAGAGGAGCAGATCCTGCAAGGTTCTGCCAACAAGACCGCCGGGCTCGGTGAAAGATGGGACACCGAACACGGAAATGACAAGCAACGTCAGAAGTACGGCCATGTTCGCCTTGCGTAGCGGCGCGATCGAGCCTGTCAATTGGCGCACATGAGTCATCACTTCCCCCTTCGCAATCAGTCACCTGGTTCGCCAGACCGCGGACATTCTGGGCAAACTTGCTGGCCAGAGCGGATCCACGCACGCCTCGTTGCTCGATAGAAAAAACGCCACCCTTTTTGCCCCCATGCCATGGGCTGAGCAGCCGCGCCGGGGTGGCCTTCGTTAGCTCTGCGTGCTCGCGCCCGTGCACCGCTGCGACTCGCCGTCCTCCGCGCTCTCCGCTTCTTCCTTTTGATCGGGCGATGCCGGTGCCGCATACCACTGTTCCCGCGGTACAACCTTTGGTTCGTCGGGATCGCCCTCGTAGGCGGGGGTCATGATCTGCACGCCGTACTCGTTGAAGACATCGAGGATGTGTCGGTGCAGGTCCGCATAGATCTGGGCGATCATATGCGGCTCACGGACATAGACGTTCAGTTCGTAGGTGACTGCAAAATCCCCCAGCTTGTTTAGCAGGATGAATGGCTGCGGCTCCCTGAGTACACGCGAAGTCCGCTCCGCGGCCACGCGCAGCATCGCCTCCACCTGTCGCCAGGGGGTTTCGTACCCGATTCCGACCGTGGTGTGGACGATTAGTCCTCGCGTGCCGGCCATGGAGCTGAAGTTTGTTACGTCGCCGTTCAGGATCTGGGAATTGGGAATCGTGACCTCTTCGTTCTTGACCGTCCGCAGATGGGTCACCTGGAGGCGGATGGCGATCACCTCGCCGGTCACGTCCCCTACCTTCACCCGGTCGCCGACCTTGAACACCCTTCGATAAGTCATCAGGTAGCCAGCAATGAGATTGGAAATCGCTGTCGAGGAGCCGAGGGAGAGTACCAGGCCAATGAAGATCGAAATCCCTTTGAAAGCGGCAGACTCGGAGCCAGGAATGTACGGGTACGCGATGATAAGCGCGAAGGCGAGAATGAGGACCCGGACAAGCTTGTAGGTCGGGAGGGCCCATTCCGGCTCGAATTGGGCGAAAGTAACGCGCTTCTGCGCCATCGCATCGAAGAAATTACGGAGCCGGCGCAGGACGAACTGGGACAGAAAGTAGATGACGGCCAGAATGAGAATGTCCGGAATGCTGGCGCCCACGGATCTTCCCATATGCTCGACCCCGCCAGCGGCAAGGTCGAACAGGCCGTTGGAGATGGAGCGGGTCCAGGGAAAGAGCGCAAGTACGTAGTGCAGGTAGGCGTACGCAGACACGATGATGGTCGCGACGCCAGCCACAAGCATCAGGCCATGAAATGCCTTCCAGATGGTCTCGGAACGGAGGATCTCAAAGGACTGGATGCCGACGGCGTGGACACGACCCTTCAGACGTTGGGAGAGCACTTTGTCCAACCACCGGTTGAGCACCAGCAGAACTGCGATCACCAGCGCTAGCAAAGCCGTGGCTCCGGCACCATACAGCCCAGCCTTGCGCAGGGCGTCGCCTCTTCGGGACTGCCGGTATTCGTCGATAGCCCGTTGGATCCGCATCCGATGCAATGTGGCGAGATGGTCGCGGCTGGTGTGTTCCAACTGCGCGTCCGCTTCGCTCACGATCATCAGCGTAGCCTCCCCGGCCATGATGATCGTGACGTTCTCGACAACTTCGGTGCTCAGCCGGTCGCTCGGGAATGAAGCGTCCGCCGCTACCTTCTCGATTCTTCCCCTGATGGCCTCGGCGCGCTGCCCGGCGGGAAAGGACGAAACCCCTCGGACCGTGAACAGGAGCTGACCATCGATTTCGACGGGAGCCGTCTCCAGCACCGACTCAAGGAGGGCGGGCGTTTCCGGGCGCACGTCCTCACTTGCAGCCTGAAGCGGAGCCGTCAGCATCATGAACAACACCGCAAGGATGGGAATTCTTGGAGACATTGTCCCCTCCTCTGCCAACAAGGCCGCCGTCCTGTCACCGGACAAGGCGTCTGCTCGGTCAATCTTTGCCGGAAAACTTCCCATGGATATCCTGCCGTGCGGGCTACTGGCGCCCTTGACTTATATCAAGAAAGCCAAAAGAGGGACGGCCGGATCGTCGACCGCGACAAAAATGGTCGTCGACGGCTCCAGGCACTGTGGCGTCTGTCGGCCTGGATGCATCCAGGCCTGAATGAACAGGCCAGTTGTCTCTGCGCATCGAGGCAAGCGGCGAAAGCCGAAGGCCCTGACGAGGCGGACGCATAAGCTGACATAGTTCCGGTCACATCAGGGGAACCGTTTCGATTACTGGCCGGTTCGAGTACGCGCGCCGTGTGGGACTGATCGCCGCCACAACCCGTTTGTTCGGCAGAATGTGTGTGCGCGAACGTAGCGATGGCCGAGTGCTGCCAATCACAATGGCGGCATTTCACGGCACAACTTGTTTGATGAAATCCGCAATTATTTTATGGAGTCCTACGCGTACCTTATCGCCGCAACATCCCTTCTCAAGTCAACGCCCGAAAGGCCGGGGTGCAAGGATACGTTATTGTCTGGTTCGGCATCAACACAACAGACTTCACTCAATCTTCGTTCGCCAGCTGAAGTTTCCGCGGCATCCGAACTATTCCTCACCTTGACGCCAACTCGTTACAGTCAGGCGCTCTACCGCTGCGAAGTAGCGCGCGTGCGACGCGGCTTTCCGCCTATTGCAGCCATCATCCGTTCTTCGTTCACGGTAGACTCGACCTTAACCGTTTTCGCGGCTACATCGATTGCAAACGTGGCACTCGCGTCCGCCTGTGTGATGGCCTGTTGATCGCCTTTACGCATCTAACGCACGACATGTCCTTCACTTCAAATTTCACGGTCACCTCTCATCAGTTGAAAATCGCCTGATGCTGAAACTTCACATGACAGGAAGGTCAAGCGCTCTTGTGTATTCAGCCGATTCGGTCACGTACGGGTGGCACTGGGAAGTACAACGTGAAGGTTGTGCGTTCGCCATAGCTGGCAACGTCCACCTTGCCCCGGTGAAGTTCCATGATGGATTTCACGATAGCAAGCCCCAGACCTGCATTCTTCGCTGAGCCGTGCCGGGAAGCGTCCACCCGATAAAACCGTTCGAAAATCTGTCGACGTGTTCGGGCGCAATCGCATGCCCCTGGTTCGTTACCTCGATGACGGTGTACTTTGCCGAATCGGACGCACAGAGTTCGACCGATGAGCCAGGAAATGCGTGTTCGAGGGCGTTCGACATCACGTTGCTCACGGCACGACGGGACAGCGTCGCGTCGGCAGCGACGCGCGCATTGCCTTCGACCTCAAATTGAATCTCAGCCTCTTCCGTAAGCCCCTGGAAATATGACGCAAACACCGCAATAACCATCCTGGTCGGTCCGTCAAAGCGGTCGTGCCAGTTCGCGCTGGATCAGGGCATGCAGAGCGGGAAAATCAGGCTCCCCAACGATCCGCTTGAGGATCCTCCCGTTTTTATCGACCACAAAGGTGATCGGCGTCATGCGGACTTTATAGAATTGCCGCGCCAGGCCGCCATCCGGGTCCAGCGCAACCTTGAACGGCAAGTGCTGCGTCTGGGTGTAGTTGGCCACATTCGCGGGCGGATCGTAATGCATCGCTACGGCAATGAGATCGAAATCCTTTCCTTTGAACTTGTTGTAAGTTTCGGTCATCTGGGGCATCTCGCGGATGCAGGGCGCACAATTCGACGCCCAGAAATTAACCAGATACACTTTGCCGCGCAGTTCGCTTGTCATTACCTTCTGACCGGACAGCAATCCGAACGTAACGTCTGGCACGGTGCGAGTCCGACCAAAAGTCATGTAGGTCAACGTCGCGAGAACGGCTACGGCCAGCACCACCAAGACGTATCGACGAACGGAGGTCATGAAATGCCCCAATGAAAGAGTCTTCCCGTAGTCATAGCGTATGTCGTGAGCCAGCGTTTGCAAAGTGGCCATTGCACCGCGTCGACGCGCTGACGCGCTATGGGCCGGCGGCCCGGGGTATCGCTTATCTGGCGTAACCGTACTTTTACGCGCGCACATTCAGACGTCGGCCGCACTCACAGTAAGCGGTCACTCCCCGCGAGCGGATCATGATCAGGTGCAAACGGCCGCTGCGGCGCCCCCCCCCGACCACCCTGCCATGCACAAACGGCTGAAGCAAAACGGGCTGCAGCTGCGAACGTCGTCCACTCGAAACAAACGTAATCGTCTGTTAATCGCACGTCCAGCGGCCCTGTTTTCATGGTTAAAGCGTCCTTGCGCTTTGGTACGATTCCCGCCTTTTGCCAGCGAGTCTGCACTGCTATCACCGAAATTTGTCCTTGCTCCGTCAACATTGCGTAAGGTGGCTCGCGCGGACCCAACCGATGGGTCGCTTTCAGCAGAAAGGAAACCAGACTCTTCTTGTAACAGTTTGCTGTGCTGACACCAGCGTGCCTACGAAGCAACTTATTGCTGCTCTTTCGGGGGGAAACGATGAAACATCTTTTCATTGCCGCGGTACTAGCGGGTATTGGAATCGGTGCGTCACGAACTGCGAATGCCACCGACGTCGGGGTTGGCATCAATATCGGCGTACCGCCGCCCGTTATGGTCGCGCCGGCACCCGTGGTCGTGGTATCGCCGGGATGGCACGGGGACCATTAGTGGGACGGACACCGCTACTGGGACCGCGACGAATGGGAGGAGCATCGCCACCATCACGGACATGATCACTGTCCACCGGGGCACGCGAAAAAGGGCGAATGCTGACCAGCACTCACCGCGAGCCGTCACCGGGGCAATGACGCAGGTCCCTCGCTTGACCTTCCTGTGATGGGAAGGGTAATACTGCATTAGTGACGAGCCTGTGAGAAGGATGTCTGTCGAACAACCCCAAACATTGATTGGCCATGAGACGCTCATTGCATGACGATGTGTTTGCCGCATTCGCGAGAGCTTGCAAGGAGGAAGAATTTGAACTTGCCGAGCATCTGCTGTGCGCCATCGAGGTGATTGCACGGCAGCAAGGCGGCTGCGAGCAACTCGACGTCGCCTATGCGCTACTGGCAGAGACCGTGAACCGACCGCGAAGCAATATTCGCAAACGCATCGGTTAATAGCCCGAGTGCGATGCAATGTTACAATCGGCGATCAACTGGTTCATAGTCGCCTTATGTTTGAACGCCTGCTCTAATAACGAGATTTAAACTGAGAGTAAGAGGGAATCGAATGCTCAGGTCGTTTGGCTATGACGGGCATGATCACTACGGCACATTCCTTCGGTATCCTATGCATTTGACATAAACCAAATTAGCATTGTTTCGTACTGTAGTGGCTAAGTTGTAACGTCCGCTTCTATGGGGACTCGTTTGTCAAGCCTTCTGCATCGTCGGGCGTACGGATCGGGTTTCATGTTGCCCCTTCGTGTGATTAACGTCTGATCCAGGGTCGGGGTGTGACGAGCGTTCCAGCCAGTACCGGAACGAACTTCTATCCG
>NZ_JAGIPX010000038.1 GCF_017814945.1 Paraburkholderia sp. LEh10 | reverse complement strand
AACCGGCTGATCACCGTGCATATTGGGTGGGGATTTTTACTTCGACACTTCTGGGGAAATTACGGTCGACGTTGACACCGTCTTCATCGGGCCTGCGTACTACCCCGCCCCGTATCCGTACTACGCCTGGCCGTGGTGGGGACCCTCGGTGTCATTGAGCTTCGGCTATTGGGGCGGCTGCTGTTACGGCGGAGGCCATCATGGCCACTGGGGCCATGGAGGCTGGGGCCATGGAGGCTGGGGCCACGGAAACCGAGGCTGGTCCGGCCAGAGCGGCTGGACGGGCCACGGATATCGATGGCGCGGCGGCGGTGGTGGCTGGGGCGGTGGCGGGGGTGGCCATTACTGGGGCGGCGCCGGAGGTCACGGGCCTGTGCACTGAACTGAGTGACCAGGAATGCGGCACAGCTGCAAGCGATCCCAGGCGCCGCCCCGACTGAAGCACTAGCCGGCAAGTGGCATGGCTTGGTCTCTGGATACTTCCGTGCTGCAGAATCGTTCGTGTCGGGTTACACGGGCTGGATGTTTGCGGCCTGCTTGCCTTTCGGCCCCTGCTTCACAGAAAGCTGACCTTGTGGCCTTCCTGAAGCGTCTCGAACCCTTTGCTCTGGATTTCGGAGAAGTGCGCGAAGAGGTCATCGCTGCCGTCGTCCGGCGTACAGGTGAACGGCGGCTTCAGTCACGAGAGTTGAACGTGTACTAGCGGAAGAACATTGGACTAGAGGTTCGGAACTGGGATAGCGCACGCTGGGTGATCAGTCGAGGCATTTCTCTGCTTGATGGGCTTCTAACATTATTTCTGTCGAGATGCACGTAAGTCTGAACCTTGTTTTTACTTAACTCCGGATAGAGTGCGACCAGTGACACGTGACCAGTGACCAGCGGTCGAGGTCGGGAACTGAAGCCTTACAGTTAACCGATCGAAATGTGTGATGTGCCACACATGTACGAACCGATAAAGGATAGCGTCCGGTGAATGGCCGCGAGCGCACTGACTAAGAATCCGTTTGTCCGACCTTTCCGGCAGAGGAAAACATGTCATCGATAATGAAGAATCCGGCACTACTAAAGCTTGCTCTTCTGCTTTTGTTTATAGCCTCCGCCGCCTGCACAGAAGCTATGGCCGATGATGAAGCTGATGCAAAGGAAAGGATTGCGCAATTCGAGACGAAGTATTTCCTGAAAGATGAACAAATCCGCCGGACCTGCGTGGCTCTGGGCGATGGCTACGGCTCAACGATTGAAAGGGGGATAATGATTCGGTTCTGCCTGGGTGGAACGAGCATTGACAAAAGCATGTTCGACGGCGCCCAAGAGATAACCGCCGACAGGATGAAAATGTTGCAGTCAGATTGTCGAAATAAGGTTCAAAAGGATAGCTTCGCATACAACGAAGGAGTGATAGGTCTGCAATACGAGTTGCATATTCCGGCTTTAGATAAAAAAACAACGCCGGAATTCGGGCAATACATGCAAGATCGCGCAACGATCGCTTGCATCCATGCCAAAACCGCACTCGCAGATATATGGCGGATTCGGCAAATGCAAAAAGCCAGCGCGTCTGATAAAGAAACGATCAAAAAACTTCGGCAGGTTGGCGACCGGCAAAAGGAAACGATATCCGATCTGCGCGCCCAACTCAAAGCAAGGCAGACGGTGAATTCTGCGGCCTCAGCAAATCCGTCTGTCCGGTCTCCTACGCCGGCCGCCAAGTGCGTTTGGAACGGACAGACCTACTCCCCGGGCGGAACCATTTGCGATAACCACACGGTGAGCGCGCAAGAATCGACGTCTAGCAAGCAGCGACCTGACCGTACAGGCTATGTCCACTGACTTTGGCGGATTCAACCGGTCGATGCAACGCAATGAACGTCGCATGAGCGGCGGGAGCGTTGCAAACGAAACAGAGACGCCGGATCTATTACAGCGAAAGCCAGAAGGCGTTGATGTGGGAACGCTGGCGCAAACTGGTGGTATCCAAGCCTGCACCACGCCGGCGATCCAGGCTGGCGCTCACGCTTGCCGAGCGCGAGGGGCCAGGCTCAACGCCGTGGCACGAAGGCTGAACGAGCGCCCAAGGAAGACGCTGGATTACGAAACACCGGCTGAACGATTCCATCGAACTATTGCATCGACCGGTTGAATCCGCCGCGTGCATGCCGCCGCCCGACTACTGCTTCGCATTGCCACGCACGCCGCCATCCTGCGGATGCGTTCCCTCCAGATTGTTATCGGTGGTTGACGGACCGAGTCTCGCCGCGTTCGATTGAGGTTGGCGGCGTTAAACGACATCGATGGGGCCTGCGGCGCCGGAAGCCAGAATGCCGTCATAGACTCAGACGCACATCGCCATCGTTTGCGCACAGATGTCTGATATTCCTCTAATGATGGCAATATTGCCACTTTCAGATTCTCCCGTAAAGCGCGACTATCGCCAAACGGAAACAGATGACGAAGGCGAGTTGCCGCGTCGCACGAGCTAAGTTTTCTATTCTCAAAGTTGCATATGCCGGACGCCACGTGCCGTCTTGATCAGTCGAGGAGTTTGCAATGAAAGTCGTCAAAGCCGCCGCAGTCCAGATCAGTCCCGTCCTCTATAGCCGTGAGGCAACCGTCGCGAAAGTCGTGCGGAAGATCCTCGACCTTGGTGAGAAAGGGGTACAGTTCGCCACGTTTCCTGAGACCGTGGTGCCTTACTACCCGTACTTTTCCGCAGTCCAGACGGGCATCGAGATTCTGTCCGGCAACGAGCATCTGAGGCTGCTGGAACAGGCCGTAATGGTGCCGTCGGCCGCCACCGACGCGATCGGCGAGGCGGCTCGAAAGGCGGGCATGGTGGTGTCCATCGGCGTCAATGAACGCGACGGCGGCACTCTCTACAACACTCAGTTGCTGTTCGACGCAGACGGTACGTTGATCCAGCGCCGCCGCAAGATCACGCCTACGCATTTCGAACGGATGATCTGGGGCCAAGGCGACGGCTCGGGCCTGCGCGCCGTCGACAGCAAGGTCGGCCGCATTGGTCAGTTGGCCTGCTTCGAGCACAACAACCCGCTGGCGCGCTACGCGATGATCGCCGATGGCGAGCAGATCCATTCGGCCATGTATCCGGGTTCGGCCTTTGGCGAGGGATTCGCTCAACGGATGGAAATCAATATCCGCCAGCACGCGCTCGAGTCCGGCGCCTTCGTCGTGAACGCAACCGCCTGGCTCGACGCCGACCAGCAGGCGCAGATCATGAAGGACACCGGCTGCGGGATCGGCCCGATCTCGGGCGGTTGCTTCACCACGATCGTGTCCCCTGACGGCATGCTGATGGCCGAACCGCTGCGCTCGGGCGAAGGGGAGGTGATCGTCGATCTCGACTTCTCGCTGATCGACCGCCGCAAGATGCTGATGGACTCGGCGGGTCACTACAACCGGCCGGAACTGCTCAGTCTCATGATCGATCGCACACCTACCGCGCACGTGCATGAGAACTGCGGGCATTTCATTCAGGAAGACCAGTCGGAAGTTGTCGCATGATCACTGAATAGAAGAGGTGCGAGGGTATTCGACCACGCTCCTCGCTCTCCCGTCCAGGGGCCGCCGCTGACCTGGAACCGTTGCGAAAATCGCGGACGGGACAGCGGTGTTGGCTGCTTCTCTCGAATCGGGGAAAAAACTGCCAGTTCGTTTTATTGGCGCGTGAAGATCGCGAGTCCGTCGGACGGAGCTTCGTCACGCACCCATCCATGCCGCCTGCGGCTGGGGTTGCTACGGAGTTCTTGATGGACAAACGGCGGCAAAAATGCGTACGTCGGTCGCGAGCTCTGAGGCAATTTGCCAGCGTGTTCGGTGTCCACATCCGAGTCGAAGCAGTGTCGCCGGTTGGCAAAACGTTCTCCGGCAGCTAAGCCAGCCCGGATCGTTCCCCATCAGCAGACAACGTCTCCGCCATGTCGGCCGCATGATGAGGCCGACATGGAATCAGGGTCGTTCTGCATTGGAAATCCCGGCTACGTTGGAGCTTACCCGGCAAGTCAAACCGACAACCCTACCTGCATCGTGATCTGTAAGGATGCACGCTATAAGCTTCAGTCATGTCTTCCGACGTTTGCGACCGTTGGGTTCGATTCGATGCGCGGACCTGCGACTAACGCATCGTGGCTACGACTAACGCATGGCGACTTTCAGGTTTGGCATCGAAGCGAACGTTGCGCGATGCACAACCGCTCTCGCATCCGTACGCTCGAGCGACTCCAAGTGGCACCTACGGCCCACGCGCGTATCGATGTGTGACTGACGCGCGAAGGGCGGGCATCTCGGGCGCGAGCAGTTAAAGTCGCTGAGACTGGATAGGATGGCTCTTCTGTCAACAGATTGATGCCTGTGATGCAACACTATGATTCGCTTTCGGGGATTGGTTCCGAGGGCGCCAAACGGATATTTTAAGCGTATGTACATGACACCCGCCGCGGCATCGACTCCGTAGTTGATACGCTCGAGACCTGCATACTCCGCCCGGCGGTGGCTTTGCTAGCCCGCTCGCTCAGTTCGCGAAGCGTGGGCAGACCGTTCGCGCTCAGCCGAAAGCGCGCCTCTTGTACCCGCAGTGCAGTTCAGTTTGTTCACGGTCCTCGCGATGGCGCACCACGCGATGCGCTGTACATGACGTTATCGGCCGTTGTATGAAGTGAAGGATAGGAGAAGTTGATGGCTAGTAGTGGCAGGTCGCTGCGTTTGATGGTGGAGCACTGGCTCGTCGGAAATTCCTCAAAGGGCGTTCGCGTCACAGCGTTCAGGAATAGACGATCCGAAAGCGAGTGCTATGTATGCGTCGAGGCGTTTAGGGGAACACGTCCGGTTGCGATGTTCTTCTTTCGTCATCAAGATGGCACATGGCGCATATATCCCCCTAATCGAAAACTGCCAGCTCTGTGGGGCATGTAATCAGTCCGCGATCAATGTTTCGGCCCGGGCATCGCGGCAGCAGGTCACCCAAGCGCGCCGCGAACGAAGCGCGCGAGGTTCTCACTCGTAAGTCTTGGTCCTCGGAAATCTCTCTTTTCGACCCCGTTTCAGTCCATCGACCCGCCTTTACATACAACGTTGATGAGTTTCCGAGTGCGTAGCGGCGGCCTTGAGTTCTCCGGGCATCGCCATGCGGCCAGGGCAACGCGTGCGCGAAGACGGCTCGACCTTTTTCAGGTGGGCGAGGGTCGCACCGTCTTCGGCGCGATTGTGCCGCGATGAGAAGGTGCTGGATTGACCTCATCCAAATCGAAATTCATTGATTCGTATACAAAAGTGTACAAACCCGAATCAGGCGGTCGCGATCGCCGTGGCCGGACCCCTCCGACGCCACCGGCCAGAGACAGTGTTCGAGAACACATTCGGAGCGGGGGTGTCGACGCTGCTACTTTTCTTGGATGACGGGGCTCGGACTGCGCTGCAGCGCGAATCAATGCGCCGTTGGATCGCTAGCGTCGTCTTTCAATCAGACGCCGCTTCCGCCCCTTCGCTCATCGGCGTCAATCAGCGCGTCATGCGCACCATTGAATAGCACTCGCTTCCGCGCGGCATACGCGGCCCCGCTCCTCTAACCGTCAAACGGCTCATGCGCGTCCCTCTCTCTACCACCGCCTTCATCGCCACACCGACGAGATAGCTTCGGTCGGAAGAATGTGTTGGACAAGTTGCATGTCCGTGCCCCGCGCAAAGGTTCCATCGCCAATATCTGCGTAGTTGGCGTGATTGGCATTGGAGTTATTTGCGACATGGATCTATAGAGCGCTCGTTAGGAGGTCCATTCAATACAAGGAGACTGGCGCGAGGCCACATCATCTGCCGTATTTAGCGCCGCGGCTTCTGGTCCCGTCAGATAGCAATCGCGGAAGCGCTCATCGACGCGTTCCCACATCTGTTTCGAAAATAGCAGCGCTGCGTTGAGCGGGCGATGGTTGATCACTACGGAATCCGTCTCTCCCTGTTCGTTCAGATGCGCGACGACCACCGTTTCGATCGGCACGCCCTGGATCTGCGAGCGATAGGATTCCAAGTACAAGCCGTTGCCGATCTCGCCCTTGTAGCTGTGATGCTGGAATTCGTAGAGCGAGACCGCGTGCTTGATCACGCAGAGAATATCGGCTCGTCCCTCGATCGGACGCTTCAGGACGGTGGCTTCGAGTGTCGCGTTCTCGGCGAGCCTCGCCAACCAGAGCGGCGCACTGCCTGTGGGCGCCAGCACCGGGGCCGTGTCGTTGAATTTCATGCTGGACGCTCCAGTTACAGCTTGCTCGTCATGCCGGCGCTAGCCGCATCGAGCGCTGCTTCCAGCATGATGCGCGCGGTTTCGAGGCGGCGTCGCGCGAGGCGTTCAACGCCCGCGTCGCGCTCGGACTCGCCCGCCAGCAGCGCATGAATATCGGGCAGCCTCCAGATCGCTCCGCGCGACCCCCAGGCGCCATCCTGAATCTCGGTCGGGAAGACCCAGACGCGCGGCGCGACGTCATCGAACGGCCGGTTCTCTGCGCGCGCCACCGCTTCCGTGAGCTTTCTGACGAGCGAGCAACACGATTCGTCGGTGTATTGCCCTTCGGGTGCAGACGGAATGATCCGGTAGCGTATCGTGTTCGTGCGTTCACCGCCGATGTAGATCGCTGCCGGCCGATGAAGATGGAAGACGGTGACATTTTGGGCGATCGGACTGGCAGGATCGTACCCTTCCGCCTCGATGAGAATATCGGTCAATTCCTTGACGAGCCGCGCTTCGGCCTCGGGTGCCAAGGCGTGTTCGGGCCACAGTGCATCAATCATTGGCATGGTGCTGCTCCTGCCTTCGGTTCATTGGATTGGCCATGATCAAGGTTTACTCGTGCGGCCGGAAGTGGCAGCATCGCCATTATTCAATGAATTTCAGACACGCAATGACCATCATCCGCATCTGGGTCTATGACGGAATCCTCGCGTCCGGCGTCGCGGGCCCTGTTGACGTCTTCAGCGCGGCCAATCAGTTCCATGCGCGCAAGGCTGCGGCGGGCACGATATCCGCGCCCGTATTCGCATGGCGCGTTGAATCTCTCGACGGGCAACCCGTCACGGCTGCGTCGGGCCAGACCATTTACGTCGACGGCAGGATCGACCCACGCAAACGGGCGGACGCCGTTCTGCTGACGGCACCGTTTTTCTCGAACATCGACGAGTTCATCGGGCGCCGCGAGCAGTTGGACGCGCTGTCTTCCGCACTACGGCGTCAACGCAAGGCCGGTGCCGTGCTGGCGGCTTATTGCACGGCCAACTACCTGCTCGCCGAGGCGGGCCTGCTGGATGGCCGCACCGCAACGACGCACTGGGCGAGAGCCGCGGACTTCGCGCGCCGCTATCCGCGTGTGGAAGTTCGCGCGCAGGAACTGCTGATCGCGCAAGACGGCATCATCTCGGGCGGTTCCGTGACGTCGTATCTGAATCTCGCGGTGCAGCTCGTCGAAACATTCGCCGACGAGGAACTCGCCACGGTGACTGCGAAGGCGCTATTGATCGACATGAACCGGACGTCGCAGGCTTCCTTTGCAACGCTTCTCGACGAACATGGGCATACCGACACGCTCGTCGCGCGCGCCCAGCAGCAGATGGAGGCTACGTTGCAGCAGGGATTCCGATTGAGTGACCTGGCGGCGTCGCTTGCTGTCAGCGAACGCACGCTCAATCGCCGTTTCAAGGAAGCCGTCGGGCTAGCACCGTTGACGTATCTGCAGAATCTACGCATCGAGGTTGCGAAAAGGCTGCTGGAAACGCGGCCAATTAGGCTTGAGGCGGTGAGTCAGCGGGTCGGCTACGGCGATATCAGCACATTTCGGCAATTGTTCAAGCGCAAGACCGGGTTGTCGCCGAGTGAATATCAAATGCGGTTCTCGCGTGCCGCGGCGGAGAATATAGAAGCCAAGTCGGGCCGCAACGGCGGCTGAGGCCTCGCGAGATCATTACGCCGCAGCCTTGTCACATTTCCGTTTCGCGGACGGATGCGGACAATCTTCTCAGATAGTGAAGCGTTATACCCATACTTATTTTATGGGATCTTGCAGGCAGACGCGAATCGATCTTATTATCTTTTCCATTAAGAGATGTTACCAACCAGAGAACCCTTTATGAAAAAAACGCGAGCCTTTATCACTCTTGCCATGGTCTCGATGGCGCTCCATGCAGCCAATGTGCTCGCCACAGAGGAGTCGTACAGCCTCACGCTCAAGGATCACAAATTTTCGCCGGACGGCCTGACCATCCCCGCAGGCAAGAAGGTAAAGGTAACCGTAAACAATCTTGATTCGACGCCGGCCGAATTCGAAAGCGACGACTTCAAGGCGGAGAAGGTGATTCCCGCAGGCAAGCAGGTCGATATTTTCATCGGGCCGCTGAAGGCCGGAACCTATGAGTTTCACGACGAGTATCACGAAGCTGAATCGAAGAGCCGTCTGACCGTCAAATAAGTGTTCACGTCATCATGCTATCCACCGCACTCATCGTCTTTCGTGAAGTACTCGAGGCCGCACTGGTTGTGTCGATCGTCATGGCGGCCACCAAAGGAGTTCTCAACCGAGGGTGGTGGGTTAGCGGCGGCCTGCTTAGCGGCGTTATCGGCGCTGGCCTCATAGCCATATTTGCGGACGTCATTTCGTCATGGGCGTCCGGCATGGGCCAGGAGGTGTTCAACGCCGGCGTGATGTTCGTCGCAGTCGTCATGCTCGCATGGCACAGCATCTGGATGGGCAAGCATAGCCGTGAGATGGCGCGGCAGATTTCAGACGTGGGCAAGGCCGTAGCGGCGGGCAGCAGACCTCTCACCGGTCTCGCAATCGTCGTTGGTGTAGCCGTGCTTCGTGAGGGTTCGGAGGCCGTCCTGTTTCTGTATGGCATCGCCGCGGGCGACCCGGGACAAACGCCGCAAATGATCCTGGGCGGACTGTCAGGTGTTCTCGGTGGCGTGGGTCTTGGTGCCGCGATGTATGCGGGGCTTCTGCAGATTCCGCTGAAGCGCCTGTTTTCCGTGACCAACGCACTGATCATTCTGCTGGCAGCAGGCATGGCGAGCCAGGGTGTCGGTTATCTGGTATCGGCTGGTCTTTTGCCGTCCTGGGGCGACATGGTCTGGGATACGTCGTGGCTGCTCAAGGAGACCAGCGTCATCGGCAAGATGCTTCACACGCTCATTGGCTACACGGCTCGACCCGCTGGAATCCAGATCGCGGCTTATATCGCGACACTCACAATCATTGTGCTTCTCGCTCGCACAATTGCAGGTCCTCAAGGCACTGCGCGTGGATCCCGGCAAGCGGCGTAGGGCTGCCAGACCTTCCGCGGAGAACCGCCAATCTGCTTTTAAGCGCAGCAGAGGAATATAAAAACTCACATGAAGACACCCAGCCCCGAGAAAAGCGCAGCATTGCTGGTCGCGCTGAGGGTGGTGATGCCAGAATGACGCCATTACGGAGCGCGAGTTTTTCGGGTCTCCAGCCTTCTTGGCTGGACACAGGTTGGCCGCTTGTGTATACGGCGACATGATCGCACTCAAGCTTCCACAGCTTTCCATGGCGGCGCTGCTGGAGGCGCCAGGCTGCACCTGGAGGGCTACGCGGCATCTGATCGGGCGGTCCGTGAGAGGAAGAAGACGGTCCAGTAAATGGACCACGGCCGCCGACGCGTCAAAATCACGAGCGCGGTAAGCGGCTCCCCCTTGATGAAGTGGGACGAGCCCACTGTCGTCGCCTGCCGCGAGAGCCCCTGCGCACCGAGAAGTCGGTGACCAACTGAACCCTTCCCGTTCAGCACCCGATGTGTGCTGGCCAGACCTGGATCGCGAAAGAGCGTGACTTATAAGCCGACACGAAGATGCGGCTTGCCGCGCAAGCGCGCTCCTCGAGTCTGCCTGGCTGCGAACCTTTGAAGGAACTCCGTCTCACCTGCGGTGAACAGCAAGACGGCGACGTGAAGGTGACGCCTGAGCGTGCGTGTAGAGCAGCGCCCGCACCGCAATATGGACTCGACACTGCTTCCGAAAGGCAAGGTATCACCCGGCTTTCCGGTATTGCCGACTGTGCACGGCCCATGGCTACCACAGTGTGCTGCATCAGCTTGAAGATGTACATCGTTGTCCAGCGCATCAACAGCCGTTCGAAACACATTGTCCGCAATGTCGCGGCGAAACGCCCTAAATCGTCAACGCCAACGTGATCGAGTCGCCGTTTCGATGCGCCTGGTGCCGTTCCCATTTCATGCGCGTACCGCGCATATTGCCCGGGACGGACTTTCAGCCCTCGACTCCCGCAATCTCAATGCGGTCATTCGACATGGCGCGGCGCGAGCGTTCAGGTACGCAGACTGGCGGTCGATGACGGTTGTGACGGCGTGTCGCCGCGCAACGCGTCGTCGAGCGCCCGTACGACCGCCAGCATATACGGCTCGACGATCATGTCGCCGTGACCTCCTTCGACCTCGACGACCTTCAGCCCGGCGCGCGCGACATGTCGCAACAATGGCATTGGATCGGGGCGGTTCAACAGCGGAGTCAGCGCATCGATATACAGAATCGGTCCGGCGCGATATTGCCGCGGCCGGTACCGCGTCATTGCGACCCGCATGATCGCGCGCACGCGCTGCTGCACGGCAGGGAGCCCGACTGCATCAGGCGTGGGCTTGCTTGCAGTGCGGCCGAGCCGCAGTCGCACGCGGTCGAGCGCGCCAGCAAACTTGCCGCGCACGAATAGTCTGCGCTGCGCAGCCGGCATCTCATACAGCATCTGCCATTGCCGTGCGACGTAGCCCGCCTGATGACGCAGCCACGCATTCCACGGCAGACAATGTTCGTGCACGTACGTGTCGAGCATGCACAGCAATTCGATCTTCTCGCCCGCGCGATGCAGTTGCTGCGCGATCTCCATTGCGATCAGTCCGCCGAACGAGTAGCCGAACAGCGCGTACGGCCCGTGTTGCTGCACGATGCGTATCTGCTCGACATAGCCGCGCGCCATCTCGGCGACATCCTGTAGCGGAGCCTCAATGCCTCCGAGTTGACGGGTGATGAGTCCGTAGACCGGCCGGGTGCTCCCCAACGCGCCGATCAGCGCGCGACATTCCATCACCGATCCGGTGACGCTATGCGCGACGAACAGCGGCCTGCCCGTTCCAGCGCGCATCAGCACCAGCGATTCCGACGGAGCGTCGGGCGCGCCATTGACGATTGCGTCGGCAAGCCGGGCGATGGTCGGTGCGGTAAGCAGCGTCGCGAGCGAAATCGCGTGACCGGTCGTCTGCTGCACATGCGTCACCAGTTCGGCGGCGAGCAGCGAATCACCGCCCAGATCGAAGAAATCGTCGTCGCAAGCGATCGGGCTGAAGCAGAACAGGCTCTCCCATAGCGCCTGCAGGTAACGCTCAAGCGCCTCGCGGGTGGTGCCGGGCGACGGCATCGTGCGCATCGCGAGATTCAGCGCTGGATGCAGGCGGATCGCGTCGAGACACTCGGGGTTGCGTAACGCCGCCGCGTTGGCAACCGGCAGCCCGTTGATCGCATCGCGCGCAGCGGCTTCGGACGGCTTGCCGCTGTGGGTGACCGGCAACGCATCGACCGCCAGGATCACGTCCGGCACGTGCGCCGGCGACGCGCGGCGCGCGAGGTCGCGGCGCAACTGCGACTGCAGCGCGACGGTGAGTGCGACGCCGTCCTGCAGCACGACCAGCAGAACAATGCAGCGCTCGCGCGAGTGCCCGGGCCCGCCCGTCATCGGCACAGCGCCCCGCCCGGGCTCTGAAGTGGACGCCGCGCGCCGATCGACGACCATCGCGTCACGGATGCAGGGGATGTCGTTCAGTACGCGGTAGATCTCCGCAGGACCCACGTTGACGCCGCCCACGTTCAGCACGCCGTCGCATCGGCCATGCATGCGCGCAGAACCTTGTGTCGAGAACTCGATCAGGTCGCCATGTGTCCAGACACCCGGATTCGCCTTGAAATAGGCTTTATGAAACGATGAGCCGTCCGCATCGCCGAAAAATCCGAGCGGTCGCGACGGGAACGGATTCGCGCAGACCAGTTGGCCGACGCCGCGTGCGGGCGCGCCGTCCTGCCACGCCTGCACGTCGAGCGCCAGACTCTTGCATTGCGCCTCACCGACCCGGACGGGAAGATCAGGATTACCAAGCACGAAGCAGCCGATGATATCGGTTCCGCCGGAGATCGACTGCAGCGGCAGGTCGCCGACATGCTCGCGTACCCAGTGGTATTGCCGGTCGTAAAGCACCGCGCCCGTCGACATCATCGTGCGCAACGCTGACAGGTCGAATTGCCGTGCAGGCTCGAGGCCCGCCTGCTCGCACATCTTCAGGTAAGCGGGGCTCGTGCCGAACATGCTCACCCGCTCGCTGGCGACCAGCTGCCACAACGTAACGACGGACGCCAGCGGGCCGTCGTACGTGACGATCTCGACCCCGGACGCGAGCGCCGACAACTGCCAGTTCCACATCATCCACGCGCAACTGGTATGGAAGTAGAGCTTGTCGCCTGGGCGCAGGTCAGTATGGAGCCGGTGTTCCTTCAGATGTTCCAGCAGCGTGCCGCCGGCGCCATGAACGATGCATTTCGGCTTGCCGGTGGTACCCGACGAAAACATGATGAAGAGCGGCTGGTTGAACGGAAAGCGCCGCCAGACGAAGTTCGTCGGATCAGCCTGGGCGATCAGCGTGCTCAACGAATGAACCGGCAGCGTGACGTTGTCCGGCACCGGCCCGTCATCGAGAAAGACAATACCCTCGAGCGAGGGCAATGCGGCCGCCAGCTGCGCGACCTTATCCGCTGGCGTGCGGCCTGTATTGAAGCCCCGGCTTGCGGTGTGTGCAAACAGCAGGCGTGGCGAGAGCGGCGCGAAGCGGTCGAGCAGCGCGTCGGCGCCCATCTCCGGCGAGGCGCTCGACAACGTGGCGCCGATCGCCGCGACGGCTAACGCAGTGACCACCGCCTGCGCGTCGTTGTGCATCACCGTTGCGACCCGATCGCCCTTGAGCACGCCCAGGCGTTCGAGCGCGCTGGCAAGACGCACGACGCGCTCGCGCAGCTCGCCGCGCGTGATCTGCACCCGTAGCCCGCCGGGGTGGCATTCGCACAGCGCCGGCGCATCGGCGCCGGCGACCCTCAGGTTGAGCAGGTTGTCCGCATAGTTAAGCTCGACGCGCGGGAAAAAGGTGGCGTGCTCGCAGCTGTCGCCGACGCAGACCGGTTCGGTATCGCCACCGTGATCGATGTCTTCACACCAGTCAAGAAAAAATCGCCAGAAAGTCCGGTACTCGCGGACCGAGAACGCGTGCAGCTTCGCGTAGTCGGTCAGCAACAGGCCGGTGTGTGCTTTGAGTGCCGCCGTGAACTCACTCATTCGCGATACCGCGATGCATCTTCCGGTCGGCACGAACATAACGCGTTCGGCGGAGCCTTGGCGCCCGAGATATTTCATAATCAGATCTTCGGTAATGCGCAAGCACTGCTCAGCGTCGACACCGCGAAGACGCGAGTTTGGAGGTGCCGTTGATACCCGCCGCTTGCGGCGCTACGATTATCAGAATGAAAGGTACGTCACTACCTTATTGGTTTTCGATGGCGCAATCTGTTCGTCGCCGAACCAAACTGTCCGGGGCAAACCATGATGTTGACGGCCACTCTGTGTCGCCGGATGTAAGCTGGACTGTGATGCCCATCCATCAATGCCTGCTTGAATGCTCCGCCTAGCCCAAATCGGCCATTCACTCAGTACTAGAAATGAACGCGCAGCCGCCGATTTCGGCCTCGGTCGTTACTCACTTCCATGCATTGCGGAGGCACGTATCGGCGAGCTTAAGCAAACCGTGCGGAGCCTCGGCTATCCGTATTGCCCCGATTCTGCGCGAGAACGGGCCTTATCTGCTGATACTGTCCGGCAGCCTACGCTGACCCTCGCGGCCCTTATGCGGATGCGAATCACTATTCTCAATCCGCGAATTTTGCTGAAGGCTGCGCATGCAGAAGGGATCCAAAGGCGCGGAGCTAAAATCGTCTTCTCGCCAAGTGTTATCAAGACAACAAGCCCAACGCGAAACAACTCACAAAATGAAGGCGAAGTGTAATCCTCCTGATGAGACGTCCTTGCATCGCGCCCTTCGGATCGCATTTTTTTCAGAATCGCCCAGCCAGTACGGACATGCACAGTGCGACTCCCCGCGTGCGAGCAGAGATGATCGGCTTTGGCCGTTATCGTCGGGACACAACGTGCCAGCCGCTTACAACTGAGGCAGACCGCTTGTCGTATGCTCGTTGCTACCCGTCAGCATGACATCGATAAAGGCGCGCGCCCTGCGGTCGACGGAAGTCAGGGCGACGCTCTCCGAATCATACGTAAGAGGATCGATAACGACACCGGCGACCGGTTGCTTTGAAGTCTTCATACGCACCGACCAAGTGACCCGGTATCTCAGTGAGACTTCGTCGACCAAACGGGTCGGGCACCTCTCTATGCCGTGCTTCAATGACATACCCGCGATATCGTCCAACGATGTGATCTTTCATTGACTGATTGTCGGATCCAATATGCCGTGCTCGGGGCATAGCTGCTACCTTCATGCCCGGCATCGGCTTCCTTCAGCACGCCGATAGGTGACAACGTTTCTGCTGGAGCCTTGCCACTAACTTTCCAATGGGATACGGGTTTTCCGTATCCCACTCAGGACTTACTGGCCGATGCCACCTGTCCCAATGGAAACTGGAACAAGGAGCTACTAGCAGGCCCAAAGCTCGCGAATTTCGATTGGCGGTCAGGTCGTGGACGTGAAGTTATGCCAGTAGCCGAACAAGTCAGATAGGGACGAGAGCCGTCGCATAATGGGTCCCCGCCGTCCCCCTTCAGGCGAAGGCCGACCTGTATCGGGGGTTGCGGGAACATCTACGGGTGGCAATGTGCGCTGTGGAAAGATATAGCCTGGCTGTCAACGCATGAACGCTTAGTCTATTTCGACGCATCTCGCTGATTCATTTGCACCTTCCCGGACGGCGAGTCCGACGCGACACACGTTTCCAACGCGACGATGGCTTTCCGCGCAACCGCCAATGTTTCCTCACATGCAGCCAGCTCCTCTGACGGGAGGCAACCACCGTATGCACTTACTTTTGCAACCGCACTTCGCGCTTGTCTGAGAGCGCCATCCGGGGACCCGGCATCTGCGATTAGAGCAGCAAGGTTGAAGACGGTGCCTGAGGGCAAGGCGACATAATCCGGACATGCGGATTCGGCAGATGTCGCAGCTAACAGCAAGGCTACGAACGTGCTATGAGCAACGGCGAAGGGACGGCCGACACGACTGAGAATTGATCTCATGATTCGCCTCCCGTCGATTGCGTGGTCTCGGCTGCGCAAATGTAGCGCCTCACCGGGCCTTTCAAAAAGCCCCGCGTCGCTCGTCGCCTTCTGCGCGGAAGCGTTAAGGTGTTTGCGAGCGACTTTTCGCCGCGTTGCGGGAGGGCTCGTTGGTCAATGAGTCGCGGCGGTGACGCTCTCTCTGGCTGCGCTCCTGCTTAATTGCCGAAAAAGACGTCGCATTGAGGTTTTGGAGTGCAGGACGATGAACGGATGCCACCCGTTGCACTTCGGGTGGCTGGCGTTCCGCCATACGACGTGTCAATAACAGGCTGGGCAGGCGTATTTGCGTTCTGTTGCATCCCTGGCTGGGCGGATGTCTGCGCTCCTTGCTGTGTACCTTGGGAGTGTACCGTTCCTGCCACCGCGAACAGGCAAGCCGCGCCCGCCGCCAAAACAAGCCGTGAGTTCATTTCAGCTCCATGATTCATGCGCAAGTTGCCGAACTTTTTCTGGCTCCTTGCTGACTTCGCACCAAATGGCCATTCTGCGTCAACGCGAACGCCGCTTAGGCGAGTAAATCAAAAATCGGCTGCAGGCACGCTCGGTGACGCAAGCCGAACCTGTTAGATGATTACGAGTGCGACGACGCGGGGCTGGTACCGGGCGGTGCAGAACGGTGCGCAATGCGTGCGCTGGTGACAGGACGTTGTACGTCCGCAGGCCAATAAGAGTCGTGCTGCCGTTATGTTATAGGCCGCAAAGCCGCCGATTCACAGGACAATCGAGAGGTGACGAATCCGGCGCAACCGGCGGTCAGCTGCCAGTGAACCTGTCTTGCGCTGAGCCACGCACAATGAACGAATGCAATGTACAAAAGGTCCCGCGAAGCGCAGATGGCCGGAACCGCCCGTAGCAGCGAATCCAGTCCAGAAGCACGGGCTGCGTCCATCGAGCGACTTCGACAAGTTAAGATCATTGCGACTGTCCAGCCGCCATCGACGCATTGGCAACCGCGTCGACTTGGCCGCCTTGTGCTCACCCAGGGGCGACCGTTTCGAGCGCACAAGCGCGACCCGGACTACCGCGCCTTAACGCCTCCAACGGTCCGACCAACAGGGTAATTGATCATTTACAGCAAACGGCCGCTTCTGCTCGACACCGTTCCAACTGGCAGCAAGGTCCATATTGCAGTCGACACGCTGGGACATTTGCTCGCGGTGCGCGTCGCGCCCGCCAACGAGCAGGAGCGCGCGTAGGCGGCAGGGCGCGCGCGACAGGTGGCAGGAGATCACGGGAAAAACGGTCAAGGTGGCCTTTGCAGCTGCGCAGGCCGCCAGCAATGAAGGCACCGTGAACGACCCTCTCCAGCCATTCGTGGCAGCGTCGGTACGACGGCTGTTTCCAACGCACAGCGGCCATCCGGCTGTTACACCGACTGCCCGGTACTCGATGCGGCCATCTTGGTTATGGGTTGCTCAATTGATCGCTCAGGCATCATCTCAGCCGCCGCAGGACCACCTCGGCCGTGCCGCCGCTTGAAGCCGGAGTCGTCCACTTAAGTTGGTCTCCACTGATAGTGAAAGGTCGCTTCTGCTCGGCGCCATTCCAGTTCGGAAACGAACTGTTGGCAACATGGAACGTGATGATCTTGTCAGCCTCGTTCACTGTATAGGTGCCGAAGTGAGCGATCATTCCTTGCACCACGGCCTTGTTTTCCTCCGGCGTACCCTCCATTCGGTTAGCGGACGCAAATTTCACAATATCCGCGCGAGATGTCATCAGGATGTAGTGGCCGCTCCCGTCGAAGACCGCGAGCCCCTGCGGATTGGTACCGTACATGGGCTGCCGACTGCCGTCTGGCTGCACCGTATCGACCGATACGTAGGCCCACGTTCCAACCACCTGTTCCTTCAGCGTCCCGGTTTGGGCGGCTACGTCCGTGTATGAAATTGTCATACCCAGCAAGATCGCAAAAGTATGACCCGTTAAAAGGCTTATTTGTCTCATCGCGCTTCTCCATCAGAGAATATTCGGAGACGGCTCGCCGTGTCTTGTTATCGGGTTGTTTCGAATACCGCAGATTCGCTCACCGAGTGAACTCCAGACAGAAGGCCACTTTGCAACGTTTCGGGCGACCAGGCCAGTCTTCCTGCGTTAATGTGAGCATCCGATGACGCCTACCATCCGCTGCCCGCATAGCTCTCCGCGCAAGCGCGGCATGCGTGGCTAACGGGCACGGGGACGATGGCCAGGACTCGTCACCGACTAGCGCAGACCGCTGATGACTGCGGGCGCTTCCACAGCGGCGCCACCAAAAATCAAAGGGAACGGCGCACCGGCCAGTGCTAATGCGGTGCAACACGGCTCGTCAAATCGGACGCCCACCTGTCCATACGCGCCAGGTTCGGTCCGAATGTTGCGATCTGTTACAAAATCATAAATAGTTTTCGCTCCGGCAAACGTATCCTTCGCGAACCTCGAACAAATCAAACAGGTGTTGAATGAACGGCTTGCGGAAAACCTTAACCTGCGCAATTTTCGCGTCGATCGCCCTCGCGGCGTGCGGTGGTGGGGGTAGCAGTGGCGGAGGCACCCCGACCGGCACCGTGAACGTCCGGATGACTGATGCGCCCTCGTGCGGCTTCGACCATGTGTATGTGACGGTGAGCGAGGTGCGGATCAACGCCAGCTCGAGCGCGGGCGACAATGACAGCGGATGGACCAATATCACGCTCGCTACTCCCCAGAAGGTAGACCTCCTTTCGCTCACAAACGGCACGATGGCGACGCTCGGCCAGGCCACGCTGCCCGCCGGACAATATCAGCAGGTGCGGCTCGTGCTCGCCCAGAACCAGGGTAACACGGCGGCCAATTCGGTCGTCGTGTCGGGAACGACCAATGAACAACCGCTCGCGACGCCGAGCGCGACCCAAAGCGGTCTAAAGATCATTCGTCCGTTTGACGTGGCCGCGAACTCGACGGTCGATCTCGTGCTCGACTTTAGCGCCTGCAAGTCAGTCGTCCAGAAGGGCAACGGCTCGTATGCGCTGAAGCCCGTGATCACCGCCACGCCCACGACCGTCACAGGCTTGATTGACGGCTACGTCGCGGCAGCCGAAGCCGGAGCAACCGTGTATGCCGAGCAGAACGGCAAAGTGGTGAGCGGCACAGTGGCGGACAGCACGGGTCACTTCGTTTTCTCGACGCTTGTCCAGAGTTCGACCAACGGCAACTACGACATCGTGATCGTGCAACCCAACGAGACGACGGGGATCATTACGTCGGTACCTGTCGTCGTTGGCGCTACGACCCGCGTGTCAACAGCAGGCCAACCCATTACACTCCCCGTCTCGACGATGAAGACCGTGAGCGGCACAGTGACGGCGTCGGCGGATGCTAGCCTGCGCGCGCTCCAGACCACGTCGACGGGTACGTATGAAATAGCATCGGCGAATGCGAACCTCGATACGGGCATCTATACGACGAGCCTGCCCGTCGCGGCACCGCTGGTCGGCGCGTATAACGGCACGCTGCCCGTCGGCCTGAACGCAGCGGCGGCGCCGGGCCAGTACACGATCGAAGCCGATGCGGCCTCGGGCGCCACGCAATCGACCGCCGTCGACATTACGGGCGGAAGCAAGACTATCGTGAATTTTACTTTCTAACAAAGTGCAGTACGGACGAAGGGGCATCCGCCCCTTCTCTTCGGGGAGTCTCATGAAAAGAATCATCTTCGCGTTGGCCGTGGCCGCCGGCGCACTGGCCGGGTGTGCCGTGTACGTACCGGCTGAGCCCGCCGTGGTCGTGCAGCCGCAAGGCGGCCCTGGCAACGGGTTCTGTCCGCCGGGGCAGGCCAAGAAAGGTAACTGCTGAGGCGTTCCGGTTGTGCGCGACAGTGATGTCGCGGGCGTCCCTTGTTGATCGAACGTTTATATGAGGCCGTGTCCAGCGCCGACCGTTTGACTTTGTAACGGTGAGTAATCTCTTCCGTTTGCGCAACTCGGGTCGCATGAGCGGCTGTGGCTATCTAATGTCGATAGCGGACGCTCAGCGCTCGCAAAAACAATGATGAAAAACCTGTAAGTTGGAATTTCACGAACTTAAACTGGATGCTGCGCCGCAGCCTATGAAAAGCCGTCGATCATCGATATTAGCCGCCTTGCGGAAAATAGCTGTTTGATTCTCGATATATCGTACGGAGTGAGGTACAGAACTCGAGTCACCTCTTTCTGACAAGGCAAACTCTGAAATAATTGGCGCATAACCTGCGCGAGGCTTTACAGCGATAATTCTTTTAATTTTTTCGCTGTCGGTATCTTGAACACATTCGATCTCGAGATTAAGCGGTGTCGAAACGTTCGCAATCGCATCCACCATGTACAGAATGCAGCAAGGCGCCAGGCCAGACGGGGTGATACTCGTTAGTTCATCTGCCGCCTGCAAGTTCAATCGATGTAATCCTGCTTCCAGTTGCAAACCTCTCACGAATAGGTATCTGATCGCATTTCAAACTTCACCAGATTATTAAGGATCCGGTGTAACCTTCTGCCGTTTCGGTACCATACAAACTCCGCGCGAATGAATACCCGGTGCGCGGCTGCAATCATCACGCGGGCATCGACGCGACGACGGGCGAGAAAGTCGACACGCTGCAACCGAAGCCTGTGGTTCATCAGCACGGTTCCGGCGGCAACACGTTCGACACCAGCCACGGCACGATCTGATTCTCGGCGGCGGCGGCACGAGCGCGCCGCTCGACGTCTACGGCATCGATACGGGCAACGGCAATCCGCAAGCGAAGGTTTTCACGAAGCCCAACCGGCCGATTGCGGGCACGACGGCAGGCACGCTCACACGCGCGAACGCCGATGCGCTCGAAGACGCGATCTGGTCCGCGCAACGCGACACGGGCACGGGCTACGGCATCGCCGTGTTCGACTACGATCCGGGCACGAACGGCGGCAGGACCACGATCACGATGAACTACTATCACGCGCCCGGCGCCGATCAGACGCCGACGGGCAACTACGAACTCTACCATCACGCTGTCGAAGCATCGGCGCGGTTGAGGTTCGCAGGCTCTATGCGCCGCCGGCGCTCATGCGGCGCTCAACGTAGCCGCCAGCTTCGCGAACGTGCTTTCGTCGGTGCGATCGAAATAGAGCGGCGTCACCGACACGCGGCCCGACGCCACGACGGCTGTCTCGCTGTCGGGTGCATTGGCGCGCGGGCCGCGCTGGAATCGCAGCCAGTGATATTCGAGGCCCCGAGGATCGACTTGCGGCAGCACGTCGATCCCCTCTACCAGACCGACGCCTTGCCGGGTCGGCGTCAGCGGTCCCGCAGCCGATGCGTCGACGTCCGGGAAATTGACGTTCAGGCAGACGGGCTCGTCGTGCTCGATCGCGAGCAACTGGCGGATGACGCCGGGCGCGAGCGCGCGAGCCGTGTCCCAGCGGACGTTTTCGCGATCCCTGAAGGTCTGGCTCAGCGCAATTGAGGGCAAGCCGAGCAGCAGCCCCGTCATCGCCGCGCCGACCGTGCCGGAGAACATCGTCTCCACGCCGAGGTTGCCGCCGCGATTGACGCCGGACAGCACGAGCGTCGGCGGCGCATCGCGCATCAGATGACGCACGGCCATCACGACACAGTCGCCCGGCGTTCCCACCACGCCGAAACGCCGCTCGCCCTGGCGGCTCACGCGCAGCGGCGAATGCAGGCTGATCGAGTGCGAGGTGCCGCTCTGGTCGTGCTCGGGTGCCACAACCCATACTTCGTCGGCGAGCTCCGCTGCGACGGCTTCGAGTACGGCGAGACCCGGTGCATCGATGCCGTCGTCGTTGGTCAGAAGAACGCGCGGTACTTTCAATTGATGAGCGGACATGAAGCTCTCTCCTCCTCTGTGACAGTGTGATGGCGGCGCGTGCATCAGCTTATCGCTCATCGGGACGCGGCGCCAGAACGCGAGCTGCCGAAAAGAGCTTGACAATCTATCTACCGATAGATAAAGTTCGCTCCATGGAACAGACAACGACAGTTCGCGATCAGATTCTCGACCACGCCATCACGCTGATGATGCTGCGCGGTTACAACGGCTTTAGCTATCGCGACCTGTCGGGGCTGGTTGGCGTGAAGACATCGAGCATCCACTACTACTTTCCGTCGAAAGACGATCTGGTGCTCGAAGCGGTCAGCCAGTACAGCAATGAGATATTGGGCGCCGTGCGTTCCATCGACGCGTCCCTTCCGGCAGCCGAAAAGCTCGGCAAGTACACGAAGCTGTTCGGCAGGACGCTCGGTGACGGCGACCAGATCTGTCTGTGCGGCATGCTCGCTGCGGATATCGAAGCGTTGCCCGACAATGTGCGCGCTGCCGTGCAGGCGTTTTTTAAGGCTAACGAAAGTTGGCTGGCGAAGGTTCTGGCGCAAGGTGCAAAAGAGCGCACGCTGGCTGTCAACGGCAAGCCTGAAAATGCGGCCCGTACGTTGTATGCCGCCTATCAGGGCAGCGTGCTCGCAAGCAGATTGTTCAAGACGAAGGCCCGGCTCGAAGAAGTCGAGACTTCATGGAAGGTTTCGAAGTAGATGTGTTAGAGGCGGTTGTTCACCGCCTTTTATCAAAGCCGGTTATCTATCTTCTAGTAGATGCATAGCTTGCTTGGTGACGAAGTATCCAGATGGGCGGTCTTTGCAGCATTTAATCTATCTAGCAGTAGATAGCACGAAGGATCGCCCTGTTTTGCAGGTTCATTTCAACCGTTCGTTGTTTATCAGGAGCTACATCATGTCGATCGAAAAAGTTCTGTACCGTGCTCACGCCCACGCCACGGGAGGCCGTGACGGTCGCGCCGTCGTGCCTGAAGGCAAGCTCGATTTCAAGCTGGTCACGCCGCGTGAACTGGGTGGCGCAGGCGGCGAAGGCGCCAATCCGGAGCAACTGTTCGCAGCCGGCTATAGCGCATGTTTTCTCGGCGCGATGA
Organism: Paraburkholderia sp. LEh10; assembly: GCF_017814945.1. GTDB lineage: Bacteria > Pseudomonadota > Gammaproteobacteria > Burkholderiales > Burkholderiaceae > Paraburkholderia. The sequence continues at coordinate 62,147 of NZ_JAGIPX010000038.1, read as the reverse complement.
AATTCGTCGCGGCGCGCGACAAGACGCCGATTCCCGCTGACGTATCCATCGACGGCAGCGTCGGCATCGGCGCCATTCCGAACGGCTTCGGCATCGAGGTCGAATTGAAGATCTCGCTGCCCGGCATGCCGCGCGACGCCGCGCAAGCACTCATCGACAACGCGCACATCGTTTGCCCGTACTCGAACGCGACGCGCGGAAACATCGACGTGACGCTGACGCTGGTTTGAACCCTTTCGCCGCTCAATAGAACACAAACACTGGAACCGAAACATGAAACGCCTCAAACCTCTCGTCGTCGCCGCCGTTCTCGCTGCCAACGCTGCGATTGCATTTGCCGCGACACCCGCCGCACCGGCGGCACCGGACCGCGTCACGACGGAATTCCTGCATCAGCTCAATAGCGGCACTGGCCCCGCCCTCAACACGCTGCCGCCCGCCAAGGCACGTCAGGTGCTGGTCGACGCGCAGAACGGCGTGAAGGTGGACCTGTCGGGCATCGACGTGTCGAATCGCACGATCGAACAGGACGGCATCAGCGTACCCATCACGATCGTGCGTCCGCAAGGCGCAACGGGCACGCCGCCCGTTTTCATGTTCTTCCACGGCGGCGGCTGGATTCTCGGCGACTTCCCGACGCACGAGCGACTCGTGCGCGATCTCGTCGTTCAATCAGGCGCAGTGGCCGTGTTCGTGAACTACACGCCCTCGCCTGAAGCACGCTATCCCGTGGCGATCAACCAAGCGTATGCGGCGACCAAATGGGTGGCGGCGCACGGCGGCGAAATCGGCGTCGACGGCAGCCGTCTTGCTGTCGTCGGCAACAGCGTCGGCGGCAATATGGCGGCTGTGGTGAGCTTGATGGCGAAGGACAAGAACGGTCCGCAGATCCGCTTCCAGGGGCTGATGTGGCCCGTCACCGATGCAAACTTCAATGACGGGTCGTACCTCGCGTATCAGAAAGACCATTTCCTCACGCGCGCGATGATGCAATGGTTCTGGGACGCATATACAACAGACCCGGCACAGCGCGCGCAAATCTACGCATCGCCGCTGCGCGCTTCAGCGCAAGAGCTGAAGGGTCTTCCGCCCGCATTGATCCAGGTGGCCCAGTTCGACGTGCTGCGCGACGAAGGCGAAGCGTACGGACGCAAGCTCGATGAGGCGGGAAACGAAGTCACGACGACGCGCTATAACGGCACGATTCACGATTTCGGTCTGCTCAACGCGCTGGCGAACGACGCGCCGACTCAAGCCGCGACCAAACAGCTTGCGAACGAACTCAAATCGCGCCTCAAATAAGGCCTGTTGCATGCCGTCCGTCTTTCGAGCACATGACGGGCGGCATGACAGCACGTCACGCCGCTGGTACGCCTCTGACCTCCATCCGTTCGCGTCCATGCTGGGATTCGACGCGATACGCGTTGCCGTTGTCGATGTGACGCGCGCGCTCAGCATCACTCGGTGACCAGGCCGGATCAGAAGATGTTTCAGGTTGGGGAAGAAGAGGCAAGCGTTGAATCGTTTGCGCTGCCGCGCAGATAGCGCGCCCTTGCATGACGCAAGGGCGCGAAGCGGGAGCATGCTGCTTAACGTCGCGCGCGCGACCAGTAGCACCAGCTATGATGATCCAGATTCTTGAGCAATTCCGCGCGCAACCGCTCGCGACGGTAGTGTTGCACCACCGACAGCAACGCGATCAACAGCACGGATCCTCCTAAAGCAATAACAATCCATGATTCGTTCATTGCCATCCCCATGTAGCAATCACGCTTGCGATCTCGCGCTACGCTTCAAAGCGGGCACTGGCCGGATTTTGGACAATTCGCGGCGTTCGTGCACAGTTCGAAAACGAGTTCGCGGTATCGGCCCGCATCGCGGTCCGCAGGCGTACGCGGCCCGAAAGTCCGGTTCACGACGACGACGCGGTTCGTGTACCGGCATTGATAAAGCTGTTGTTTTGTCTCCACCACTTCTTCCTTGTCAGGCCCTCGGTTCGATATTGCCGGGGCCTTTGTTCTTGTCGCCGCTCGATCAGTTCATGTGCTGACCGCCGTTCACGGCCAGATTCGCGCCTGTGATGAAGCCTGCGTCATCCGAGCAAAGGAAAGCCACCAGCGCCGCCACTTCTTCCGGCTTGCCGAGACGGCCGACGGGAATCTGCGGCAGGATCTTCGATTCGAGAATGTCTTGCGCAATTGCAGTGACCATCTTCGTCGCGAGGTAACCGGGTGAAATCGTATTGACGGTCACGCCCTTGCGCGCGACTTCGAGCGCAAGCGATTTCGTGAAGCCGTGCATGCCCGCTTTGGCGGCGGCATAGTTGGTTTGTCCAACCGATCCCTTCGAGCCGTTCACCGACGAGATGTTGATCACGCGGCCCCAGCCTCGCTCGATCATCATTTCGCACAACGGCTTCGTCATGTTGAAGACGGAATCGAGATTCGTGCGCATCACGGCATCCCAGTTCACCTTGTCGAGCTTGCGCAGCGTCATGTCGCGCGTGATGCCGGCATTGTTCACGAGGATGTCGACGTGACCGATCTCTGCCGTGATCTTCGCGACGCACGCATGACATGAATCGTAATCGGCGACATCGACGAGATATGCATGGAATTTGCGGCCTGCCTTTTCCATTGCGGCAAGCCATCCGTCCGCACCTTTGTTGCTCGGCGAATAAGTCACGACCACACGATAGCCAGCATCATGCAAGCGGATACTGATCGCCTCTCCGAGACCGCCCATACCACCCGTTACCACAGCAATTCGATTAGTCATCCTTTGCACCTATCAAACGTTCATTGCGAAACTTCCCGATCATCAATGGCCGGTTCGCACTTGCAGCCGTTGACTGGTCTCCCCGACTGATCCTTTGTTCGGCCGTTCTGATGGCCGCGCGCGTTCGCGATGAATGGCGACGTCGCGTGTCGGTGGATGCGCCGGCTTATGCCTTGCGCGTTGTTTCGTTCGACAGGCCTTTGAGACCCGTTGTTGATATTCGCAAACGACTGCATCGCATCGATGTGCGCCGCGCGTTCATGTGTCACGCCGGCGCGACATCGCAATTGCCCTGGGGCAACTGAGCCTGGATGGATTATTCGACAACTGCCTTACGTGGACGAGCGCCCGCCGCGCGCCCGGTGCGCGCTACTGCGATTGCTTCCTCCGTTTCCTGCTTCGCAAGCGCTTCGGAATCGGGCTCGGTGGCGAGCGCCGTCCCGAATGCCGATGTCACGACGGCAGCGGCGGCCTGGCTTCGGCTCTGAATCTGCTCGGTGACGGAGCGCACAAGGATTTCGTTCTTCTGTGCTTGCGCGTGTCCGACTGCCTGGACTCTTTCGTTCAACCGCGAAGCGATACTGCCCAACTTGCTGCCGTAATCCGCAAACAGGCTGATAAACGTGTTTGTGGCGTCCCATTGAACGGCCGACAGTTGGGCCGGACTGCGAATGCTCCAAATAGCATTTAGGCTCTTTAACGCCTCGCCATTAAGTCGATTAATCGTCTGCAGATTGAGTTCTGCAAACGTTTTCATTTCCTCAGCGACCGGGTTGGCCCACGCGTAGAGAGCGGCTGCACCTGACTCCCACGCCGAAATGACACCTTCGGAATTCCGAATGTTCATTGACGCGACTCCGTTAGTATTACTAATTCGATTCGTGTCACATGCACAGCGGGGCCGCACTGTGTCATGCAAATTGCATAGATGATTCGCAGCCGAAAGTCGGTTTGTGCGAAGCACCATTTAAACGACATTCTAAACACATCATTTGACAATTTTTGACTACTCTTGTCTCGGTGGTTACCCTGGGTTGCCCTGCGGCATTTTTTACTTGACGGCGATCCGGCACGACTTTGCTTGTAAATACCGGCTACATTGGGCTCATTTTCCGTTCGCCAAAGGGTGCGCGCGTTCGCGAGACGCCGCCGTGCCGCCGATGCCGCGAAGCGCATTTACGTCATGTTGTGACATATCAAATCAACGGACACAGTTGATGTCGCGGCCACGGAGACAACAGCATGGTCATCAACAGCAGCTTCGAGATCGCCTAACTCGTCGGTTCGTTCGCGCTGCTCGGCGTGATTCTCGTTGGCGGGCTGTTGACGGCGATGCATCTCGAGCGGTGGCATCCCAAGCTGGTCGGCGCGGCAATCGGCGCATTGCTCGGCATTGCGCTGATCGAGGCCGTCCCGCTCATCACTTGAACCGCGCCGTGGCGAATCCTGGGGTGCGACCGTGATTCCATTCCTGCTTTGCTATGACGTCGGCGTCCGGCGCCGATCGCCGTCAATCGTCAGGACCATTGTCCGGTCGGGTGACGGGAGCTAATCACACGACTGGTCGCCGCGTGGCATGACGGGCGCACAGGCCCGCCGTCCACATCACCCGCTTGGCGCGTGCGCTCAGACAAACGGCGCTTCGTTTGTCGTGTGTTGCTCGGTTTTCGCGTGCCGCTTTTTCATCGTCGAGGGATCGCGCACGATCGTGACGGCGCACGGCGCATAGGCCAGCACCTGACGCGCGACGGAGCCGATCAGCCAGCGGTCGAACGGCGTATGCCCGCGATGCCCGACGACGAGATGATCGATATCATGCTGCTCCGCGTAGAGCACGATCTCCTTTGCGGGCTGCCCGATCACGAGATCGAAATCGGGATGCTCGCCTGACGCGGTGAGCTTCGCCTTGACTTCGTCGAGCACCTCGTTTGCATGGCGCAGCTCGTAATCGACCATTTCCTTTCGCTCCAGCTCTATCGCGCCCCAATCCGGCGCGCGCGCCACGACGAGCACATGCAGGCGCGCGTCGAAGCGCTTCGCCAGGTCGACCGCGAACATGACGGCATGCCGCGCCGACGGCGACCCGTCATAACCTACCAGGATGTTCTGCATGATTTGCTCCCTTCCGGTTCGAACCGGTATGGGCGTGGAGAGAACTGCGGACGCTCCCGCTTGCTTGCGCGGCGCCGGCGAAACGGCGCACGCGTCTTCACGGCTCGCCGTGAGTACACGCGCACGCGCGAAAACGCCGACGTCTGTGGCAGCGCGTCAGTTATCGTCGCTTCGGCTCGGAAGATGCTCGTGCGGAACGGGCTCTGCCGCGTCGGCGTCGAGTGGGTCGCGTTTGGCGGGTTTTGCCGGCGGCTTGCCGGACGAAATTTTCGCGGGGTCGAGAGGCTTGTCAGTCGGCTCAGCGGACGGATCCGAAGGCATGGTGTGCTCCTGCGCTGACGAATGCTGTGCTTACCATGATAGACCGCATTGCGGCTGCCCGTAGCTGCAAAGGGCCGCAAGCGTGTATGTTTTGCCGCAGCGCGCAAACAGGACGGGCAACGCGTAATCGTCACGAACTGGCGCTGCTGCCTCGTGACGCCGGCCCGCAAGCCGTTGCGGCCGATCGTGGCCGATGTGCGCGACTGGCTGTTCGAGCAGGCACGCAACGACATGCGGATCGTCGAGAAGAAGTATCCAAGCTGGGGTTGCGGGACGCGATGAGGCAGACGGGAGTGAACGTCGGCTAGCTTGCGCCCGCATTGACGACGCGCGCCGCACGCGCATACACGCGGCGTTATGCGTCGTCACGCCGGCTCGGCTTGCGTCGCTTTCCACGAAATCGCGCCCGGCGTCATCGCGCAAACCCGCTTGCTCTTTGTTCACTTCAACTGTACGCGCTTGCTTTCCCCGACGTGCCGGATACACATCTGAAGCCGTCGCGCGTGCCTTAAAATCGCGCGATGGAAACCGATCGTCCCACCATTCGTCCACTATGTGCAGGCGACGCGGCGGCCTATGCGTTGCTACGCCTGAGCGCGATCGACGAAGACCCCGCGTCGTTTCTGTCGACGCGAGAGGAAGAAGAGAAACGATCGATCGGTGAAATCGAGGCGCGCATCTGCTCGACTGCGAATCAGGTCGTGTTCGGCGCGTTCGCCGGCCCCACGCTCGTCGCCGTCGCGGGACTCAGGCGCTATCCGGCGCGCCCCGTGCAGCAGAAAGGCTTTCTGTGGGGCTTGTTCGTCGCGCGGGATCATCGCAGAAGCGGCATCGCGCGGCGGCTGGTCGCGGCTGCGATCGAGCAGGCGCGCGCAATGGGCCTCACACGGATCGCGCTGAACACCGACGCCGCGAATGCAGGCGCCATTGCACTCTACCGGTCAGCCGGCTTTGAGGCAGTGGACGAGCCATGGGCCGAAGAGATCGACGACGATGTGGATCGTGAAGTGGAGATGGTGCTTCAGCTGCGTTGAGCGCGCCGCGTCAGGCGTCGATGAACGAAACAAGCATTCTGTTGAACGCCGACGGGCTCGCGACGTTCATCCCGTGCGACGCGCCCGCCACCGTTGCTCTTTGCGCGAGATAGATCCACGTTTCGAGGCTATCCACATTGTTGCGGAACATGCGCGGACTCTTTTGCCCGTCGACGAGCAGCGTCCGGCATTTCACCTGTGCGGCCGTATCGCGCGAATAAGCCGGCAGCGTGTCGCGAAACTGCTTGGGCAGCGTGCTTGCGTTGTCGATGGCCATCCGGCGAAAGGCCGCCGTGCTCTTTCGCCACGCACCGGGCGCACTGACTGAATCGACGAACAGTTCGAGCCCGGGCTCGATCACACCTTCCTCGATCATGCTCGCCACCTTGGCGCGCAGTGCATTGGTGGCGGCAGGCAACGACGCTTCCTGCATTCCATCCTTTTGCAACGGGCCGCCGGGATCGGCCAGTGTCAGCGTCTTGACGAGCCTCGGGTACTCGCGCGCCAGTTGAAACGCAACGCATCCGCCGCGCGAATGACCGACGAGGTGAACGGGCGCGAGATCCAGCGCAGCGATGAATTCCGCCAGTTCGCCGACATGCGCCTGCCAACCGAAATCGTTCTGGATGCACGCCTCGACAGCGGGCCAATAGTGACTGAGACTCGGCGCGATGCAGCGGAAATGCGCGGAAAGGGGCGCGATTTGCGCGTCCCAGTACCGGTAGTCGCACAGCGAGCCGTGGACGAACACGACGGGCTCGCCCGCGCCCTGCTCGACATACGGAATGGAGATGCCGGAAGCGGCAGTCGCGAAACTCAGTTGAGGGTCGACCAGCAAAGAGTGGTCGGTTCGCATGTTCATGGCAGTCGCGGTCTCACGTGGGTCGGCGTGCGACTACTATGCCGGATTAGATGGCGTAAGAAAAACGCGTAATTCGCATCGAATCGTTCAGCTTTTCTGATACCGCAATGAAGCCTCGCGCACCGCCTGTCACGCGCTGGATGGATCGTACGGCACGACCTCCTCGTTCTCCTGTGGCCGATTGCGCGCGACGATCGCGCGCGCTGGCGTCGTGGAACTGAGGTTGAACGGCTGATGCGGCACGCCCGGCGGGATGAAGAGAAAGTCGCCCGCTTCCGTGACGACCGACTGCTTCAGACCCGGTCCGTAACGCGTTTGCACGCGCCCTTCCAGCACGTAAATGCCCGTTTCGTAACCGCAATGGCTATGTGGTTCCGCGTGTCCTCCAGGCGGCACGACGACGAGATACATCGACAACGCCTGTGCTCCCGTTGTCGTGGCCGAAATGCCGACGAAGTATGGCAAGCGCTGGCTCGTGGCGATCTCCCTGTCAGGATGAACCACGACGAGCGGCATGCATTCGCTTTGTGAAGCGTCTTCCATTCGCGATCCTCCATTCCGGCGCAACAGGCGTCGTTTCGATTCTACGCCGCGCAGTTGTCAAACCGGCGTCGACAGGAACCGGCTTCTCCTGAAGCATTAACTGAACATACAGGCCCGTTATTTAAAGCACTTTGCACGTCTTCGCGAGCGGCATTGGTGTATAACGTCGAAGCCTTCTGCGCTTTACTTCAGCAAACGCAAAAGAGACTCGCGCACGATGAACTTCCCACACAGCGGAGCAACCGAGCATGAACAAACGTCAGTTCCTGACCCGCGCCGTTGCATTGGGCGTGACCGCGACTCCTGTGTTCGGCGCGACGGGCGCGGGTGCGAAACATCCGGCATGCGCGGCAGCGGCGGCGCCCGCACTCCTCACCATCTCCGGGGCCATCAAGCACACCAATCGCGGCGCGCTCGATCCCGCATTCGATCAACTGATGGCGAAGCAACTGGTCAAATTCCCGGCCGCCTATACATTCGATTACCCGTCGCTCACCAGCATGCCCGCCGTGACGATCAGGCCGACCATCGAATACGACGCGAAGCAGCACACGCTAAGCGGCCCATTGCTTGCGAACGTGCTCGACCAGGCGGGCATGCCCGCCGCGGGCGACACTAAGATTTCATTGCGCGCCGTCGATGGCTACGCGGTGCTGACGACGCTCGACAACCTGCGCGCATGGCGCTTCATCGTCGCGACACATATGGATGGCAAGCCGATGCCGCTCGGCGGCCTCGGTCCGCTATGGGCGATCTACGATGCGGACAACATCCCCGAACTCGCATCGAGGCCGCTAAAAGACCGCTTCGTGCTGAGCCCCTGGGGGCTTTATCAGATACAGGTGAGTGAAGCGTAGCAATATGCGTTAGAAGCGCAGCGTAAGAGCGCAGCATCAAAGCAAAACAGGAAGCGCGCGATCATGCGTTGCGGCGCGCGGCGAGAGGCAGGCACACCTGGAATATCGTTTCGCCCGGATTCGAAACGACGCTGATTGTCCCGTCGTGACGCTGCACGACGGTCCGGTACGCGATGTGAAGCCCGAGGCCATTGCCCTTGCCCGGCGGCTTGGTCGTGAAGAAAGGCTCGAACAACCGGGGGACGATGTCGGCGGGAATGCCCGGGCCCGTATCCACGATCTCGACGCGCGCGAAGCCGCCGTCCTGACGCGAGCGTATCGTGAGCACGCCGTTGCCATCCATCGCATCGACCGCGTTATCGATCAGATTGGTCCAGACCTGATTGAGCTCGCTTCCATAGACGGGCACATGCGGCAGCGTGCAATCGTAGTCGCGCTTGACGGTGACGCCGTGCTTGAGTCTGTGATGCATGATGGTCAGCGTATTCTCGATGCCGTTGTGGATATCGACCTCCTGCAACGGCGCCTGGTCCATATACGAATAGTCCTTCATCGCCGCGACGATCTCGGAGATACGGCCCGCGCCGATCCACGCCTGATCCGCCAGCGCGCGCAGTTCGAGCGTCGCGGCCAGCCAGCGTATGCCCGCGCCGAGTTGCGCGGGCGTCACGTTCGCGGCAACGGGCGCCAGATCGTCGCGCGAGAATCCGTTCGATACCAGCTGCGGCGCAATCAGCCATGACTTTGCAAGGCCATGTGCCGCGAGCCAGTCGGCAAGCTCGCTCTCGGCTTCGCTTCGCCGCAGCGCACCTGGCGGCGTGGTGTCCACGGCAGGCGGCGCACGGCTTGCCCACGCTTCGAGCGTGTCGACGACGTCGGCGGGCATCGCGTTCTGGACCAGTTCGCGCGTCGCCTGACGCAAGCCGTCGAGCGATCCGCGCAGGCCGTCCGCCGCGCGCGCCACCGCGGCAGCGGGATTGTTCAGCTCATGCGCGAGCCCGGCCGACAACCGGCCCAATGCGGCCAGTTTTTCTCCGTTGAGGATGAACGTGTCGTAGGCGCTGATGCGCGCATAGATCGAACGGAAAATCTGCCTGCGGAAGGACTCGCATTCGTTGAGCAGCGTCCGTACCGTCTCCTCTTCCAGCGCAACCAGATAGCAATCCGTCGCGGCCGTGAACGTCAGCGGCAGCGGCATCGCGGCAAGCAGCGAGGTCTCGGCGATCGAAGTCGGCGCGGCGCGCCGGTCGTCGAACATTTGCCGGCCGCCCACCAGCTTTTCCGTCACGATTTCGCCTTCGAGCAGAACGTACTGATGCGTGACGCGCTGCCCTTCTCGCATCAGGATTTCACCCTTTGCGAGGCGGTGTTCGCTCAGGTTCGCGCGCACCCATTGCTTGCCCTCGTCGGACAATCCTTCGAAGAGCGGCATCTCGAACAGCGCGGACGGGTCGCTCATAGATTCGCCAGGTACTGGTGGATGAAATGCACGGCAATCGACCCCTCGCCGACAGCGGCCGCGACCCGCTTGACGGAATCCGCGCGCACGTCGCCCGCCGCGAAGACGCCGGGCACGCTGGTTTCAAGAAGGAACGGATCGCGTCCCAGCTGCCACCCTCCGCGGGTTCTGCCCGCCTTGAGAAACGTGCGGCCTGTCAGCAGGAAGCCGTGCTCGTCGCGCTCGACGACGCCGCGCAGCCACTCCGTGCACGGCGCAGCGCCGATGAAGACGAACAGGCCACCCGCCGCAACATTGCTCAGGCGTCCCGTCTCCATGTCGCGCAAGGTAATTTCCGCGAGATGCCCCTGGCCGCTCACGCTGTCGACCTCGGTATTGGGGCGCACGTGAATGTTTTCCGTTTCGTGTATCTGCTCGATCAGATAGTGCGACATGCCCATGCTCAGCGAAGGGCCGCGGCATAGCAGCGTCACCGATCGCGCGTACTTGGACAGGAACATCGCCCCCTGTCCGGCCGAATTGGCGCCGCCCACGATGTAAATGTCCTGATTCGCGCAGGCGACGGCTTCCACCAGCGCCGCGCCGTAGTACACCCCCGCGCCCGTCAGCTCGGGGACGCCGCGCGCCTCCAGCTTGCGGTACGAGACGCCGCTCGCGACCATCAGCGCGAGACAGCTCACTTCGGAACCGTCGGACAGCTTGACGAACTTGTACGGCGCTTCGATACGCAAGCCGACCGCGTGCTGCGTCAGGATCATTTCGGCGCCGAAACGCCTTGCCTGCATCAGCGCGCGCCGCGACAGGTCCGCGCCGCTGACGCCCGCCGGAAAGCCAAGATAGTTGTCGATATGCGAGCTGGTGCCCGCCTGCCCGCCGGGCGCGTCGCATTCGATGATCGCGACGTGCAGCCCTTCCGATGCGCCATACACGGCGGCAGCCAGCCCCGCCGGTCCGCCGCCGACGATCACGAGGTCGTAGAACGGCGTGGTCGAGCGCGTGCGCAGCCCCACTTGCTCGGCGATCTGCCCCGTCGTCGGGCGGCTCAGCACGGTGCCATCCTCGAACACCACGACAGGCAATTGGCGCTGCCCCGGACTCAGCGCGTTCAACAATGGATCGGCCTCGTCGTGCCGTTCCACGTCGAGCCAGCGATACGGAATATGATTGCGCGCCATGAAGTCGCGCAGCTGATGCCCTTGCGGCGACCAGCGGTGGTCGAGCAGGCGGACACCCTGAAACGCAGGCCGGAACGACGCGTGCCAGTCCGCCAGCAGATCGTCGAGCGCCGGATAGAAGTTCTGCTCGGGCGGGTGCCAAGGCTTGAGCAGATACTGGTCGAGATGCACGGTATTGATCGCGCGGATCGCCGCGTCCGTGTCGGCATACGCCGTCAGCAGCACGCGCTTGGCCTCGGGAAACAGTTCGATCGCCTGCTCGAGGAACTGGATGCCGCTCATCTGCGGCATGCGCTGGTCCGCGATGAACAGTGCGATCGCGCGGTTCTGCCGGCGCAATTGCTGCGCCGCTTCGAGCGCCGCCTGGCCCGACTCCATCCGCACGATCTGGAAGTGCTCGCCATACGCAGCCTGGAGGTCGCGCGCCACTGCACCGGCCACGATCGGGTCGTCGTCGACGGCGAGGATAACGGGCTTGTCCATGACTTGTCAGGCCTGCCAGCCAACTGTTCGCACGAGCACGCGCCGCAGCGAGACCGCGCACAGGTTCGCGCGGCGGCTACATCGATGCATCCGGCCACTGCTCCCACCATTTTAGGCGCTGCTTCGCCCATGTCATGCGGGCAATCCCTTGGGGAACCCCACGCGGGGCATCTCTAGGCCGCGTGCGCGCCTCGCCCCGCATGCGCCAAAGCCAGCGCCAGCCTCGCGCCCACTTCGGCATTGTGTTTGACGAGCGCGATGTTGGTCGCGAGGCTGCGTCCGCCCGTCAGCGCCTTGATGCGCGCCAGCAAAAAAGGCGTCACGGCCTTGCCGGCAATGCCTTGCGATGCGGCCTCGGCAAGCGCCTGCCGGGTCAGCGCGTCGATCTCCGCGGACGGCATCGCGGCCGCTTCCGGCACCGGCGTGCTCAACACCACGCCGCCCGCGAGACCCAGGTCCCACTTCGTGCGGATGAAGCGCGCCTGGTCCGCTGGATCGTCGAGCCGGAAGTCCGCGCGAAAGCCGCTGTCGGGCGTGTAAAACGCGGCGAAATTGTCCTGCTCGCAACTGAGCACGGGAACGCCATGCGTCTCCAGATACTCCAGCGTCAGCCCGATGTCGAGGATCGACTTCGCGCCCGCACAGACCACGGCCACCGAGGTCTTCGCCAGTTCCTGCAGGTCGGCCGAAATATCGAAGGTTTCGGGCGCGCCGCGATGCACGCCGCCTATGCCGCCCGTGACGAAGACTTCGATGCCCGCGAGCGCCGCGCATATCATCGTGCCCGCCACCGTCGTCGCACCGAGCCCGCCGCCTGCCAGCACGGCCGGCATGTCGCGGCGGCTGACCTTCTGCACGCCGTCCGAGCGGCCGATCAGTTCCAGCTCGTCGTCCGTCAGACCGATATGGATTCGCCCGCCCATCAGCGCAACCGTCGCGGGCTCCGCGCCCAGCGCGCGGATCGAGGACTCCACTTCGCGCGCGGTGCGAACGTTCTCCGGATAGGGCATGCCGTGCGCGATGATCGTCGATTCCAGCGCCACGACCGGGCGGCGCGCGGCGCGCGCGGCGGCCACGGGCGCGCTGAAGGTGAGCCAGGCGTGAGCGGAGTTCGCGTCCATGTCGATGTCATGTGTGGTTGGTCCGCCCGAGTATGCAACACAACACGCCTTCACGGCACGCCGTGCGAGCGCGCCGTTCGCGCCGCAACATGCGGACCGCGGCGCAACCCAGCGCTGTGCCGCGATGACGCCTATCATCAACGTACCGTGAAGCGACCGGCTGGCGCTCGCCACGCTCGTCTCACGAGGAAAAGGACACTCGTTCATGCATCGAATGTGCTGAATGGCCGATTTTGGGCCGGGAGGTATCATGCCGCCGCTACGTGCGATCAATCTGCTCCACACCAAGGAAGGCTGCCGGCTTCATGGCCCGGAACTCGACGAATGGCGCCGCTGGGGCCCCTATCTGAGCGAGCGGCAATGGGGGACGGTGCGCGAAGACTACAGCGAATACGGCACCGCATGGGAGTACTTTCCGCACGATCATGCGCGCAGCCGCATGTACCGCTGGGGCGAGGACGGCATCGCGGGGTTCGGCAACGACCCGCTCGACTGGTGCGTGTCGCTCGCGCTGTGGAACGGACACGACCCCATCATCAAGGAACGCCTGTTCGGGCTGACCAATGCGCAAGGCAATCACGGCGAGGACGTGAAAGAGCTTTACTTCTATCTCGACGGCACGCCGACGCATTCGTACATGAAGATGCTGTACAAGTATCCTCACGACGCCTATCCGTACCAGGATCTCGTCGACGAAAACGCGCGGCGAGGCGCGGATCAGCCCGAATACGAAATCCTCGATACGGGCGTGTTCGACGATAACCGCTACTTCGACGTGCACGTAGAGTACGCGAAGCACACACCCGACGACATCGTGATGCGCGTCACCGTCGAAAACCGCGCGGACAGGCGCGCGGCGCTGCACGTGCTGCCGCAGTTCTGGGCGCGCAACCGCTGGGCGTGGTCCGGCAAGCCGGGCCGGCCGTCGCTCACGCTGCAACCCCAAACGGGCGAAGGCGCGCGCGTGATCGCGCAAAATCCCACGCTCGGCACGATGGTCGTGACCGCGTCGGCGCAGGAGCCCGTCGAATGGCTCTTCTGCGAGAACGAAACCAATGTGCGGCGCATCTTCGGCATCGAGGGCGCGGGGCCATTCAAGGACGGCTTCAACGACTACCTCGTCGAAGGCGACAAGCAGGCGATCCGCCGCGACAAGGGCACGCGCGCCGCCGCGCACGTGCATCTGCAGATCGCACCACATGAGCAGGCTGTGATGTATCTGCGCTGGCGTCCCGAATCGGCGGACGATGCCGCGCCCCTCGACATGGAGGCGCTCTTCACGCGCCGGATCGCGGAAGCCGACGAGTTCTACGCGACGCTTCAGCACGACATCGACGACGCCGATGCGCGGCTCGTGCAGCGTCAGGCGCTCGCGGGCATGCTATGGACCAAGCAGTACTACCAGTTCGACGTGACGCGCTGGCACGACGGCGACCCGGGCCAGCCGGCGCCGCCGGCAGCGCGCCGGCATCGCCGCAACGCGGACTGGCGGCACATGTGCAACGGCGACATCGTGTCGATGCCCGACAAGTGGGAGTACCCGTGGTACGCATCGTGGGACCTCGCGTTTCATGCCGCCGCGTTCGCGATGATCGACCCGGACTTCGCAAAGAAGCAATTGCTGCTGCTCGTGAAAGAGCGCTACATGCATCCGAACGGGCAATTGCCCGCCTACGAATGGGCGTTCGGCGATGCGAATCCGCCCGTTCATGCATGGGCCACATGGCGCGTTTACGAACTCGATCGCGAAGTGACGGGCGTCGGCGATCACGCGTTTCTCGAGGTGATGTTCCACAAGCTGCTGCTCAATTTCTCGTGGTGGGTCAACCGCAAGGACGCCGATGACCGCAACATCTTTCAGGGCGGCTTTCTCGGGCTCGACAACGTCGGCATCTTCGACCGCTCTTCGCCGCTGCCGACGGGCGGCCGCATCGATCAGGCCGACGGCACTGCATGGATGGCGTCGTATGCGCTCGACCTGATGCAGATCGGACTGGAACTGGCGATCACGAACGACTCGTATGTCGAGATCGCGGTGAAGTTCTTCGAGCACTTCCTGTATATCTCGGAGGCCGTCAGTTGCGGCGAAGGCTGCAATACGGGCCTATGGGACGGACGCGATGAGTTCTTCTACGACGTGCTGCATCTTCCGGATGGAACGCGCGTGCCGATGCGCATCCGTTCGATCGTCGGGTTGATTCCGCTGTTCGCCGTCCATGTGCTGGAGGAACGCGTGTATGGGCATCTGCCCGGCTTGCGCGAACGGCTCGCGTGGTTCCTCGATCACCGGCCGAATCTGGCGAAGCTCGTGTCGCGCTGGACGGAGCCCGGCAAGGGCAACACGACGCTGCTTTCACTGTTGCGCGGACACCGGATGAAGTCGCTGCTGCGCCGCGCGCTCGACGAAGACGAGTTCCTTTCGCAGCATGGCGTGCGGGCGCTGTCCCGCGTGCATCTCGACGCGCCGTACATATTCGATCATGACGGCGTGAACGTCTGCGTCCGCTATCTGCCCGGCGAATCGGATTCGCGCGTGTTCGGCGGCAATTCGAACTGGCGCGGGCCGGTGTGGATGCCGGTCAACTACCTGCTGATCGAATCGATGTACGAGTTCCATCGCTACTACGGCGACGAGTTTCGCATCGAATATCCGACTGGGTCGGGCAGCCTGGCTTCCCTCAGCGAGATCGCCGACGATCTCGCGCGGCGCGTCACCACGCTCTTTCTCAAGGACGAGCAGGGCGTGCGGCCCGTGATGGCGGCTTATCCGATGCTGCAAGCGGACCCGCGTTCGCGGGACCTGATCCTGTTTCATGAGTACTTTCACGGCGATAACGGACGCGGTGTCGGCGCTTCGCATCAGACGGGCTGGAGCGGGCTCGTCGCGTTGCTGATACAGCCGCGCCTGATGAAGCTGTCGCACACGGGACCCGCCGAAGCGCCCGTGGACTCTTCCGTGGCTGAAGACACATTGTCCGCAATGGCGCGATAGCGTTCGCGCTGCGGCAACGCGACGGCTGCACAATGCATGGAGAACCTTCGACCTCGCGACTCAAGGAGTAAACGAATGGGCACGGAATCTCCCGCTGGCGAACCCGGTCTTGCAGCCCCCCCGTTCTCGCTGCCCGCAACGGATGGGCGGACGTATACGCTCGACGACGTGCGCGGGCCGAAGGGACTCGTCGTGATCTTCATGTGCAACCACTGTCCGTACGTGCAGGCAGCGTTGCCGCGAATCGTGCGCGATGCGCGCGAGCTGGCGGCGCTGGGTATCGGCACGGTGGGCATCAATTCGAATGACGGCGCTGCGTATCCGGAAGATTCGTTCGAACGCATGGTGACGCTCGCCGCCGAACAGCAGCTGCCCTTTCCGTATCTGCACGACGAGACGCAGCAGGTCGCGCGCGCGTACGAAGCGGTGTGCACGCCGGAGTTTTACGGCTTCGACGCCGGTTTGCGGCTGCGCTATCGCGGCCGGCTCGATGTGTCGCGCAAAGACCCCGTTCCCGATGCGCGCCGGGATCTGTTCGAGGCCATGCAGCAGATCGCGCAAACGGGCGCCGGCCCGCGCACGCAGCATCCGGCGTTCGGATGCTCGATCAAGTGGAAGATCACGTGACGCGCCGGGCCGTCGCGTTCTTGAGCGGCGACCCGGACTCGCGCCAGGTCAGGTCGAAGCGCGACAACGCTTGCGAGAGCGCGTGCGCATCGACGAACTTGTACGCGTGCAGACCCGCGTCGATCGCGCCCTGAACGTTGGCGTCCGAATCGTCGATGAAGAGGGTTTCGCCTGCATCGACGCCGAGCCGTCCGACACAGCCCAGGTACGCTTTCGCAGCGGGCTTGGCGGCGCCGAAGTCAGCCGCCGCATACACATGCGGCCCGAACAGCCTCGCGACGGGCGGGTTCAGATAGCCGATGTGATCCGTGACGAGGTGGCTGTTGTTGGTCAGCACGGCGATCCGGTGGCGAGCGGCAAGCTGCGCCGCGACGGCAAGCGTCTGCGTGTTCGGCGTGATCGATGCGTGCCGCGCCGCCAGCCATTCGTCGCGGCTGACGACGCAGCCAAGAAGGCCGCCAAGCTCGCGCAGATATTCGGCATCCGTGATCTCGCCCGCGTCGGACCGCGCTTCGAGGCCCGAGCCCCAGATCGCATGCCGCACGGCCTCTGGCGGCTTCCCCGTGATCTGCGACAGGCGCTCCGTGCGCGCCGAGCGGTCGTAATGCGACAACACGCCTTCCATGTCGAACAGCACGAGCTTGATCGATGACGTCATGATGTCGGGCTCCGCATCGAGCGCGTTCACGCGATAAGCGCATCCGGCCATGTGGCGCCGGATGACGGAAGCCCTCATTGTGCCGCGATGCGCGGGTCGCCTGGCAAATTTCAAAAATGCACAGGCGCTGCTATGTGAAGTTCAACCCGATCCCCCCGAGCGGCCCGTAATCGACATGAAACGTATCACCCGCGCGCGCGGCGATGGGACTCGTAAAGGAGCCGCTGAGTATCACGTCGTCAGCACTCAGGCTCTCGTCATAACGCGCAATCTTGTTCGCGAGCCACGCGACGCCCGTTGCCGGATGATTGAGCACAGCGGCGGCAAGACCGCTTTCCTCGACAGCGCCGTTCTTGTACAACAGCGCGCCGACCCAGCGCAGGTCCACGTCCATCGGACGCACGGGACGCCCTCCCGTGACGACGCCCGCGTTCGCAGCGAAATCGGCAATGGTATCGAAGACCTTGCGCGGCGCCCTCGTCTCGCGATCGAACTGCTCGATGCGCGCATCGATGGTTTCAACGGCGCGCGTCACGTACGCCGTCGCGTCGAGCACATCGAACAGCGTCACGCCCGGTCCCTTGAGCGGCTTTGCAAGAACGAACGCCCGTTCCACCTCGACGCGCGGCGCGATGAAACGGTCGGCGCGAATGTCCTGTCCGCTTTCGATGAACATGCTGTCGAGGAGCGGCGCATAGTCCGGCTCGTCGATCTGGGACGAGCGCTGCATCGCCCGCGACGTCAAGCCGATCTTGCGGCCCCTTGATGACATAACCCTGCGCCAGTTTCAGCCTCACCCATTCCCGCTGGATCGCATAGCCGTCCTCGATGGTCATCTCGGGATAGGCGGCCGAAAAATGACGCAACTGTGCGCGTGTCTTTTCGGCGTGATCCAGTTTCGCGGCCAGTTCGCGGATGGTCGTCTCGTCCAGCATGATGAACTCTCCGTCGCGCGATCAACCCTTCAGGCGCGCATGCAGGTTTGTGTTTCCATGTGCCAGCTTCGCTGATCAGCGCGCACACGCCGACGGGATGAAACAGCGTGTAGCTCAGATGCGAGTCGGTCGGATACGTATGGCCGTCCACGCGCGTGCACATCTGCGCGAAGTACGTGAAGTTGTCGGCGGCGCGCGGCACCAGTTGCTTGCGCGTTTGCGAAATGGTCCGCCCCGTGTCGCGCGTTTCGGCGTCGGAGAGTTCGGGGACATTCTTCGCGATCAGGTCGCCGAGCCTGTGCACGAGCTGCGCGCGCTCGGTTGCGGGCTTCGCGGCCCACGCGGAAAACGCGTCCTTCGCGGCACGCACCGCCGCGTCCACGTCTTGCGGCGTCGCGCTCGCGACTTCGGCGAGCACTTCCTGGGTCGCCGGGTTCTTCGTTTCGAAGTAGTCGCGCGCGGCCTTCGGTTTGCCGTTGATCAAATGGTCGATTCGCATCGCAGGTCCAAAACGTTCAGTCGCGGTTGAAGTCGGCGTCGGAAACAATCACGTTGACAAGGCGCCCCAACCCGTCGATCTCGCAGACGACTTCGTCGCCCACATTCACATTGACGACGCCCTCCGGCGTGCCCGTCAGAATGACATCGCCGGGCGCAAGCGTCATGAAGCCGCTGAGGTATTCGATCAGCGCGGGAACGTCCGTCACCATGTCGCGCGTGTTGCCTTGCTGATGCAGCACGCCGTTCACGTAGGTGCGCAATCCGAGTTGCGCGACATCGTCGATATCGGATGCATCGACGAACCATGGCCCGAGCACCGTGCCGCCGTCGCGGTTCTTCACGCGCAGATTGGGCCGGTAGTAGTTCTCCAGATAGTCGCGGATCGCATAGTCGTTCGCGATCGTATAGCCGGCCACGTAGCGCAGCGCGTCGTCGCGCTTCACTTCTTTTGCAGGCCGCCCGATCACGACGGCCAGTTCGCACTCGTAATGCATGAACTCGACGCCAGCGGGACGCCGCGTCACGCCGCGATGCCCGATGACGCTGCCCGGTCCCTTGAGAAACACGAGAGGCTCTTCCTGATTGGAGAATTGCAGCTCTTTTGCGTGCTCCGCGCAGTTCATCCCTAGCGCGAAGATCGTGCCGGGCTCGATGGGCGCGAGCCATATGACTTCGTCTTCGCGGCAGACACGTCCGTCGGCGAGCCGTACGCCGCGCGCGTGCGGATACGCCTGATGGATTGCGCCTGCGTAGGCAACGCGGCCGCGCATCATCGCATGCCTCCGTTTGGTGCCGTCATCGAAAAACACAGCGGCGGCCAATCGCCGATCGCAATGCTGATCCGCTCGCCTGCATGCGCGACGGGTGCGCCGTATGGGACGCCAAGCGTCAGCACGTCGCCGGGCACGAGCGTCATGAAAGCGGTGACATCGGCGAGCAGCTGCGCCACGTTTCGAATCGACGTGGCCGTACTGGCACGGAACGTGTCTTTTCCTTCGATGCTGATCGCGATGTCCAACGCATCCGGGTCGGACACATGCCGGCGCGCAACGACGGCGGGACCGATCACGCAAAAGCCATCGCGCGCGCGCGCAATCGCACTGACGGACGATAGACGCTTTCGTGAGGTATGCAAAGGTCCGCGACGATCGTGTAGCCCGCAACATAGTCGAGCGCGTGTTCGACATTCACGCGGCAGGCGGTGCGCCCGATCACGATGCCGAGCGAGCCGCCCGTCTGCACGCCCAGCCCGTCGTCGGGAACGGCGATTTTCGCGCCGTATCCTGCCCACGTGTTGCGCGGCTTGATGTAGAGGACGGGCGCTTTCGGAGGCGACCTGTAAGGCGCGGCATTGACGGCATCACCGAGCGCATCGAGCGCCGCGCGATCGTTCAGCAACGTTCCGTAGACCGTGCCGCTGACGGGCGGACGGCACGCAGCGCCATCGGCGAGCAGCGCGATCACTTCGCGCGCGGCGACATCGCGCGCAATCTGCTCGGCTTCGAGGTGAATCCCGTGATCATCAAGTGGGAACATGATCCGGCCGCATCCGTTGTTCACTAACAAATTAGTATGTATTCGCGTGACGTCACTGACGGTCAAGCGCATAGGACGCGAGCGCGGGTTTTCCCTGGCGCGGCGCTTGCGTGCCGACCAGGCGTAATTGCGGAAGAAAAAACTGGTATGAACAGTGTTCGACCGGGTCGACAAGCCGCGCGGAACGCGGAACAATGGGTATCAGGTCATATATAAGACTGAACCTCGCATGCACGCCAGCCGTATGCGCGCGTGTTGCCTGTCATGTGTCTTCGCGGCGCACGGCCGGTTTGTCGAGTGGAATCACTTCAATCGTTTCAGGAACCGCAACATGCAGACAAAATCCGTTCTGACGGTCGCCGAGTCGACGAGCATCCTCGAAGCCGCGCGCGCCGAGGCCGAGCGCAACCAGTGGGCCGTGGCGATTGCCGTGGTGGACGACGGCGGTCACCAACTGGCGCTGTTGCGCCTCGACAACTGCGCGCCGATCAGCGCCTACATCGCGACGGAAAAGGCGCGCACGGCCGCGCTCGGCCGCCGCGAATCGAAGCAGTATGAAGACATGATCAACGGCGGCCGCACCGCGTTTCTCAGCGCGCCGCTATCGGGCACGCTGGAAGGCGGCGTGCCGGTTGTGGTAAATGGTCAGGTGATCGGCGCCGTCGGCGTTTCCGGCGTGAAGGCCGATCAGGATGCGCAAGTGGCAAAGGCCGGTGCCGCGGCCGTTGCCGGCAGTGTGAATGGTTGAATGCCGCCCCGAATCTAATCGAAATAACGCCCCTCTGGAACAGCCCATGACTCAAATGACTCAACGCGGCGGATTGCAGGTCGCCGCGAACCTCGAACAGTTCATCGAAAAGGAAGCCTTGCCTGGAACGGGTATCGATAGCGCCGCGTTCTGGTCCGGTTTCGATGCCATCGTGCACGACCTCGCGCCGAAGAACCGCGCGTTGCTCGCTGAGCGCGACCGCCTGCAGGTCGAGCTGGACAAATGGCATCGCGCCAATCCCGGCCCTGTGCGCGACTTGCGCGCATACCGAAGCTTCCTCGAAAGCATCGGTTATATCGTGCCCGTGCCCGCAGGCGTCAAGGCGACGACCGAAAACGTCGACCGCGAAATCGCCGAACAGGCGGGACCGCAGCTCGTCGTGCCGCTGTCGAACCAGCGTTATGCGCTGAACGCGGCGAATGCGCGCTGGGGCAGCCTGTACGACGCGCTGTACGGCACGGACGCCATCGACGAAACCGACGGCGCGGAACGCACCGCGAAGTTCAACCCGGTGCGCGGCGCGCGCGTGATCGCGTTCGCGCGCAAGTTTCTCGACGACGCAGCGCCGCTTGCAAACGGCTCGCACAAGGACGCAACCGTCTACCGCGTCGAGAACGGCAAGCTCAGCGTCGCGCTGAAGAGCGGCGCGACTGAACTGAAAGACGCTGCTCAGTTCATCGGTTATCAGGGCGACGCGAATGCGCCGTCCGCCATTCTGATCCGGCACAACGGCCTGCACTTCGAAATCCAGATCGACCCGAACGATCCGATCGGCAAGACCGACCCCGCGCACATCAAGGACGTGCTGATGGAAGCGGCCGTGAGCACGATCATCGATTGCGAAGACTCGGTCGCCGCCGTCGATGCCGACGACAAGGTTCTGCTCTATCGGAACTGGCTCGGCCTGATGGTGGGCAACCTGACCGAAGAAGTCACGAAGAACGGCAAGACGTTCACGCGCCGTCTGAACGCGGACCGTGAATATCACGGCGCGAATGGCCAGCAGGTGAGGCTGCATGGCCGCTCGCTGCTGTTCATCCGCAACGTCGGCCATCTGATGACGAACCCCGCCGTGCTCGACCGCGACGGCAACGAGATTCCGGAAGGCATTCTTGACGGCGTGGTCACGACGCTGTGCGCGCTGCACGACCGCACGCACAAACTCAATTCGCGCACGGGCTCGATCTACATCGTCAAGCCGAAGATGCACGGCCCCGCCGAAGTCGCGTTCGCAAGCGAGCTGTTCTCGCGTGTCGAAGATCTGCTCGGGCTCGCGCGCAATACGATCAAGATGGGCATCATGGACGAAGAGCGCCGCACGAGCGTGAACCTCGCTGCATGTATCGGCGAGGCATCGGCGCGCGTTGCGTTCATCAACACGGGCTTCCTCGATCGCACGGGCGACGAAATGCACAGCTCGATGGAAGCAGGCCCGATGATGCGCAAGGGCGACATGAAGTCGAGCAGATGGATCGCCGCATACGAACGCAGCAACGTGCTGGTCGGTCTCGCTGCGGGCTTGCGCGGCCGCGCGCAGATCGGCAAGGGCATGTGGGCGATGCCCGACATGATGAAGGCGATGCTTGAGCAGAAGATCGGCCATCCGAAAGCGGGCGCGAACACGGCATGGGTGCCCTCGCCCACTGCCGCGACGCTGCATGCGCTGCATTATCATCAGGTGGACGTGCAGGCAGTGCAGAAGGAACTGGAGCGCACTGACTTCGCCAGCGTGCGCGATGAACTGCTCGACGGGCTGCTGACGATTCCCGTCGTCGAGCGCGCACAATGGAACGAACAAGAAATCCGCCACGAAGTCGAGAACAACTCGCAAGGCATTCTCGGCTATGTGGTGCGCTGGATCGATCAGGGCGTCGGTTGCTCGAAGGTGCCGGACATCAACAACATCGGACTGATGGAAGACCGCGCGACGCTGCGCATTTCGAGCCAGCACATCGCGAACTGGCTGCGCCACGGCGTCATCAAGCCAGAGTTCGTGAAGCAGACGCTGGAGCGCATGGCAAAAGTCGTCGATCAGCAAAATGCAAGCGATCCGAACTACAAGCCGATGGCAGTGGACTTCGATCGCTCGATTGCGTTCAAGGCAGCCTGCGCACTCGTGTTCGAAGGCTGCGCGCAGCCGAGCGGTTATACGGAACCGCTGCTGCACAAGTTCCGTCTGGCGTTGAAGGCAGGCAACGCATGACTTCCGTCGCCTGACTGCTGCTGCGCAGGTCGAACGCCGGCCGGGTCTTGCGGGACCCGGCCGGCGTTTTTCAATGGCGCTGACCTTTCAATGTTTCGCTACTTGGAAGTATCCCTTCCTTGGCGACGGCTTAGTCTGAAGCGGCCGTCTCGATACACTCGCTTCATCTAGCTAGACGTGGTGCAGGCATGTGCCTCGCCCATCAGTCAATTCGTTCGATGGAGTCAACCATGAGCAGCAAACTCATCGCTACGCTTGTCGTGGCCGTATCAGCGTGTGTCGCCGCGCCTGCTTTTGCCAGTGGATACGGCCCCGCGCCGTACTACCGCCCCGAGACGGGCGCCCCTGCATCGCAACAGGGACTGAATGCGAAAACGCTGGCCCAGGAGCAGAAGGGTGCGGGCAGCACGGAACCATCTGAATACGGTGGCGTAAATCAGGTCACGACACAAAACGGCGCACGCTTGCCGAGGCCGGGCACGAGCGACAAAGGCCGCGGATGCGTCGGTCCCGTGAGTTACTGCAACACCTATTTCGGCAGCTGAAAAACGAACCTCGGGCGATTGCGCGGATGATCGGCAGCCCGTTTCCTCGCATACCGGCGTGCGCGGCACACGTACAGCGGGCGCCGAAACGCGCAACCAGCGCGACGTCAGCGCTGCCCGTCAGCGCGCTGTCCGCGCCGCAACGGCGGGCCGCGCCGGCGAGACATCGAGCCGCCTGAACACGAGCGCCGACAGCAGCGTGATCGCACCGACGCAAACAAAGCTCAGCATGAATCCCGCCGACGCCGATCCCCATCGCGCGGAGAACACATTGACGAGTCCACCGCCGATCGACACGCCCAGCGCGATCGCGAGCATCTGCACCATCGAGAAGAGGCTGTTGCCGCTGCCTGCGTCCGCGTGCGACAGGTTCTTGAGCGTCACGCTGTTCATCGCAGCGAACTGCATCGAGTTCGCCGCGCCGAATAGGGCGAGCAGCACGATTTCCAGCAGCGGCGCGGATTGGCTCGACACGAGCGCGAACGCCACGATGGTCGAGCCGACGATCATCGTGTTGACGAGCAGAAACGCCGAATAGCCGAAGCGCCCGATCAGCGGCGCAATCCATCGCTTCGACACAGTGCCTGCGATTGCGGCGGGCAGCATCATCAGTCCGGAGCGCAACGGCGAATACCCGAGCTGCACCTGCATCAGAAGCGGCAGCATGAACGGCACCGCACTCGATCCGATCCGGCACAGCAGATTGCCAACCAGACCGACGCTGAAATTCGGTTCGCTGAACAGCGCGAGCCTGAACAGCGGGCGCTTGTGCGAGCGCGCGTGCGGTATATACATCAGCGCGGTGACGAGCCCGGCCGCCGCGAGAGCCGCCGACCACTCGACGCGATGCCCGCTCATGGGTGGGTCGATCGCGAGCGAGAGCAGGATCATCGCAAGCGAAAGCAGGCCGCATCCGATGTAATCGAACGGCGGCGGATGAGTCGCGTTGTCGTGTGGCAAGAAGCGCTGCACGACGACCATCCCGATCGCGCCGACGGGCACGTTGACGAGGAAAATCCAGTGCCACGAAATGGCTTGCGTGAGCCAGCCGCCGAGTGTCGGGCCGACGATGGGACCCACCTGCCCCGCGATCGAAACGAACGCCAGCGCCGACACATACTGTTCGCCCGGCACGCTGCGCAACACGGCAAGCCGCCCGATCGGCAGCAGCATCGAGCCGCCCACGCCTTGAAGCACGCGCGCGACCACCAGTTGATCGAGCGTGTGCGCGCCGGCGCAGCACAGCGAGCCGAGCACGAACACGAGAATCGCGGCGAAATACACGCGGCGCGTGCCGAAGCGGTCAGCGAACCAGCCGGACGCGGGCGTCAGCAGCGCCATCGTCAGCGTGTAGGCCACCACGACGGGCTGCATTTCGAGCGGCGACGCGTGAAGGCTTTGCGCAATGGAAGGCAGCGCGGTATTGACGATCGTCGTGTCTAGCGCCTGCATGAAAAACGCAGCGGCGACGATCCAGAGTAGCGCGGTATGTGAGGAATCGCGGGTCATGACGAAGTACGGGGAGGCGCGACTAAAGCGGCTTGACTGAAGCGGCGCAACTGAAGCGGCGAAAACGCCAGCGCGTCT
Source organism: Paraburkholderia sp. LEh10 (assembly GCF_017814945.1). Classification (GTDB taxonomy): domain Bacteria; phylum Pseudomonadota; class Gammaproteobacteria; order Burkholderiales; family Burkholderiaceae; genus Paraburkholderia. Next base: position 37,049 of record NZ_JAGIPX010000038.1, on the reverse strand, counting down.
TCGTTTTTGGCGGCGCGGCGGCTGCGCCCGTGAAACGAATCGCGGGCCCGCCGACGCAGCCCGATCGGATCGATTCAGCCGATTCGTCCAGATGCAGCGGTCATGGTATCGATTTCATCGGCAATCGGGAAGCCACCTCAAGGCATTGACTGTCATCGCAAATGCCGATGACAATGCGCGCATGCTCAATCCCCTCTGGCTCAGGACGTTCGCGACCGTCACCAACTGCCGCAGCTTCACGGAAGCCGGCAAACGGCTCGGTCTGAATCAGTCGAGCGTCAGCGAACATATTCGCCGTCTCGAAGAAAGCGTCGGCAGGCGGCTGTTCGTGCGCGACACGCATTCGCTCGCGATGACGGCCGACGGCGAAGCGCTGCTCGTGCATGCGAATGTGATCCTGCAAGCCATCAATCGCGCGGAATCGCAGTTTCGCAAGCCACGGCTAAAAGGGCGCGTGCGCCTCGGCACGTCGGACGACATTGCGCTCGGCGCGTTGCCGAACGTGCTCGCCGCGTTTCGCCTCGCGCATCCCGATGTCGAGCTGGAAATCACCATCGGCATGACGAGCCGCCTGTACGAGTTGCTGGACGCCGGTTCGATCGATCTGCTCGTCGGCAAGCGGCGCCTCGGCGAACGGCGCGGCACGCCGTTGCTGCGCTCGCGGCTCGAGTGGATCGCGCGGCCAGGCACCGTGGTCGACGTGGAGCAGCCGTTGCCGCTCGTGCTCGTCGCGGAGCCGAGCGTCACGCGTGCGGTCGTGTTGAACGCGCTTGCCGAGAAAGGCTTTGGCTGGGAAGTGGTATGCACGAGCAGCAGCCATGCCGGCAGCATCGCCGCAGTGCGCGGCGGGCTCGGGCTCACCGCGAAGTCGCAGTACGTGTCCGCGCGCGGCCTTGCTTCACCCGTGAATAGCGCGAGCCTGCCCGTGCTGCCCGATGTCGAATTCATCGCGCTTGCCGCGAAGCGACTCAGTCAACCGGCGGGCACCCTGCTCGAACTGTTGCAGGGCAGCGATCTGCGCGGCGAGTGGATCAGCGAATAGCGGCGCGCTGCGGGCGTACTTTAATTGGGCCCTTTCGCCGTCAACACCTCGAGGTCGATCGACGTCAGTTCGCCAATTCTTTCGATCGTGATGTCGGGATCAGGGTACTTCGCGATCTCGGCGGCATCGAGCGCATAGTGGCCCTGGCGCGGAAAGATCGTCGTCAGGCGGCTGCCCCACTGCTCCTTCATCGCCGTGAGGATGCGCAGCTTGTCGTCGATCATCACGTAATGCCGCGCGGGATAGTGCGCGATCACGTCTTCGAGCATCTGCTCCTTGTGGATGTAGATCAGCACCCGTCCCTCGACTTCGTCCCATAGGCCTGAGCGGGACACCTTGCGCGGCTGGAACACGACATCGCCATCCGAAAGAATGGCCGTCTTGCCGAACTGGCCCGCGTAGCGAAGCGCATCGAGCGCGCCCGGAAAAATGCGGTTCGCAAACGGATAGTCGATCAGATAGCACGACATCAGCAGCAGTTGCGTGTCGTCCTGATGCTCGTTGCGATAGCGCTGCAATGCGCCGAGATAGTCCGCGTAGCCCAGTTCGCCGCGCAGGTCTTCGAAGATCTGCCAATACCGCGCGCTGTTCTCCTCGCCGAACTGACGCGTCATGTGCGCACGCAAATCGGCCAGTACGTGATCGTTGTCGAGCAGCGTGTTATCGACATCGAACAGAAAGACAACGTCGTTGCTTGATGGGGTGTTCATTCACGTTACCTCGCCTCGGTCGTCTACTTGATCGAGCGCATTGGCCGGCGCGGCCAGGGCCCGATCTGCGAAAGCGCAATGCAAGCCGACGTCCGGCATCGGCCTGCGGCGTGCGGCCATGTTGCGCTGAGAGCCGGAAAACAGCGCGAAAGTTCGCGGAAACCGGCCCAAGCGCGATCAGGGCAAAGCCTAGCACTCTCGTCGAATGCGCGCCGTCGATGGGACGGGCGGATTGGGGCGCGCGCGTCGCCGCCTCGGTCGTTGCGCAACAAGCGAGACAGGTGTATCGGGTCCCGCGTATAGACGCGGTTTGCGCGTCCGCGTTTGCGAGTGGGTTGTCGGCGAAGACCGTTAGTTGCGATCGTCCGGTACTCCATTGCATCCCCGAAAGAGACACGCCGCCACAGCACTTGACCGCGCGCGCCGTCGTAACGTATCGTTTTGCTACGTTACTATTCTAAATGGACGAAGGCACGCACATGCATTCCCGTTTCGACAGATTCAGGACCACACCACTTGGACAGCAGCTCGAAGCACTGCTCGACCGGCCCGACCGCTATATCGAGTTCGCTGCACTATCGCGCGCCGGCGTTGCAGCCATAGCCGCGGCAACCGACGAGATCGGCCAGAAGTTTCCCGAAGTCGAACACGACGCGACAGCCAGGCAATTTTGTGGCGCGATGGTCGCGGAAATCATGCGCAGAAACGGCCATGAAGTCGCGCAGGCACGAGGCCGGGTCGGCGGCGCGCTGTTCAGCTATGGCACCGTGTTCAGCCCGCGGCCCGTGCGTCTGGCCCTTGCCGAGGTCATCGAAATGCTTGCGCTCATGCCGCAAAAGTTCTCCGACCTGGTCGCGCGCGTGCCCGCCTCCCAATGGCGGCAACGGCCCAACGGGACGGGCTTTGCGCTCGTCGAGCATGCGTGCCATTTGCGCGATCTCGACGCCGTTTTCGCTGACCGGATCGCGGCCATCAGAACGAAGCAACTGCCCGTGATCGATTCCGTCGACGGCACGTTGCTCGCAGAGCAGCGCGACTACCTGCATCAGGAGATGGCCGATGCCGTGCGGGCATTCACGCAGTCCCGGCGGCGTCTTTGCGGCACGCTCGCAAAGCTTCGACCCGACCAATTAGCCCGCTGCGGACTTCGCGACGGCGTGCGCCGCATGACCCTCGAAGAAATCGTGCGTGAACTTCTCGACCACGATCGTACGCATTGCCTCGAACTGGAAGAACTCGAAGGCGAGTTGAACGAAGCATCGGCTCGAAGCGGGCAACGGCGCGAGGCATGAGCGCGTTCGCCGGGAACAAAACGCGAACGGCGACTACACTACAAGCATCCACGCATCGTCAAAGCGCTTCGATGGCCCAGATCCAGCCCGCTCGCTTTCCGGAAGACATCGACGCGGTGCGCACGATCTTCCGCGAATACGCCGAAAGCCTCGGCGTCGATCTGGGCTTCCAGTCATTCGACGCGGAACTGGCTGCGCTGCCCGGCAAATACGCGCCGCCGGGCGGCATCATTCTGCTCGCGTGGCGCGAAGAAGAACTCGTCGGCTGCGCCGCCTTACGGCCGTTCGAGCACGACATCTGCGAAATGAAGCGCCTGTATGTGCGCCCCGCAGGCCGTGGCCAGCAACTCGGCAGACGCCTCGCGCAAGCCATCTTGCACGCGGCAAGAGAAGCGGGCTACCGCAAGATGCGCCTCGATACGCTGCCGACCATGCAGGCTGCGCAACGGCTCTATGCGTCGCTGGGATTCAGGCCGATCTCCGCCTATGTGTTCAATCCGATAGAAGGCACGCGGTTTCTGGAACTCGACCTGTGACTAGCGCCACTGCTGCGCGAGGTTTTCAACGACGTCCAAACGCGCGTAACGGCGCGCAAATCGCGCGCCGTTACAACACGCTTGCGATCAAGCACCGCCGCCAACCGTCTTGATGCTCTTCCACTGACCCTGCTGCACTTCGAACAGCGTGTAGGGCGGCTTGATCAGATCGCCGTACGGATCGAACGTGATCTTGCCCGTCACGCCCGTCAGCGAGACCTTCGCGAGACTCTCGACGATCTTCTGCCGGTCGAGCGAGTTGGCGTCGTGAATTGCCTTGAGCATCGCGAGCGCGGCGTCGTACGCAAACGGCGCGTACAGTTCGACATCCTGGTTGAAGCGCGCCTTGTAGCGCTTGCCGAAGTCCTGCGCGGCCGGCAGCTTGTCGAGCGCGGGTCCCGGTTCGAGATCTTGCGTACGCTCGCCGGAAGGTCCGGCGATCTGCAGGAATGCGTTGCTCTTGAGCGCGCCCGCGCCGAACAGCTGCGTCTGCATGCCGAGCGAGCGCATCTGCTTGACGAGCATTGCGCCCTGTTCGTCCAGCCCGCCGAAGAAAATCACATCGACATTCTTGCTCTTCAGCGAAGTCAGAATCGCGCGGAAGTCGACGGCCTTGTCATTCGTGAATTCGCGATCGACGATGTTGCCGTTCGCCTCCTTCACGCCCTTCTCGAACGCATCGGCGAGGCCCTGACCGAACGCCGTGCGGTCGTCGATGATGCCGATGCGTTTGGCCTTCATCTGCTCGACGACGAAATGCCCCGCCACCACGCCGCCGACGCCGTCATGCCCCATCGTGCGGAACACGTTCTTGAAGCCCTGCTTGGTCAGTTGCGGGTTGGTCGAGCCCGGCGTGATCATCGCGACATTGGCCGAATGATAGACCGCCGACGCGGGAATGCTGCACCCCGAGTTGTAGTGGCCGATCACGCCGACCACGCCGTCGTCGACCAGCTTTTGCGCGACCTGAATCGCGACGCGCGGATCGGCCTGATCGTCCTGCACGTCGAGCACGAATTTCACGGGTTTGCCCGCGATGGTCGGATGCTTCGCGTTTTCTTCGTCGAGCGCCAGTTGCGCGCCATATTGAAGGTCCTTGCCGACCCGTGCGACGGGGCCCGTCAGCGGACCGACAAAACCAATCTTGACCACCTCCGGATCGGCGGCAAATGCAAACGATGCTTGCGCTGCAAGAGCGCAAACTGCCAACCTGATCAGCCATGTACGTCGATTCATAATGCGCTCCTGTCGATGAGCCATGTCGCGCTCTTTGCCTGTCGAGCGACCCGATGCGCGACGCGTCGATGTCGTCCCAATACGTCAACCATTCAATCAATCAAAATCGTGTCGCCGCGTAGCGCGCCAGGTCGAGCGGCGGCGCGCGCCGCGCAACGAGATCCGCCACGATGCGACCGCTGACGCCCGCGAGCGTCAGCCCCAGATGCTGGTGGCCGAATGCATAGATCACCCGTTCGCTGGCGCTTGCGCGCCCCAGCACGGGCACTCCGTCGGGCAGCGTGGGCCGGAAACCCAGCCACGTGCTGTCGGGCTGCTGCAACCCCGGCAACGCCCGCTTCGACGAAAACGTCAGCAGGTCGATCAGCGAACGGTTGCGCACGTCGCTGAAGCCGCCCAGCTCGACGGTGCCCGCGACGCGCACGCCGTCTTCCATCGGCGTCATGTAAAAGCCGCGCTCGGCCCAGCCGACCGGCCGCGAAATTAGTTGCGACGCGCCGCGATAGCGCACGTGATAGCCGCGCTCCGTGTCGAGCGGCACACGGTCGCCGCATTGCGCGGCGAATTTCGCCGAGCGCGCGCCCGTCGCGATCACGACATGATCGAAGCGGCGCGGCGTGCCGTCGTCCGTCGTCAACGTGACGCCTTCCGGTGCAGGCGCGACCTCGCTCACGTTCTTGCGTTGGAGCTTGAGGCCGCGCGCCGCGAGCATCTCGTACAGCGTCAGCAGATAGCCCTGCGGATCTGAGAAATGCCAGCTATCGCTAAAGAGCACGCCGCGCTCGAAAATCGGCGCGAGGGATGGCTCCAGCTTCCTCACGTCGTCGCCGGACAGCACGTCGAACGACACGCCAAGCTGTTCGCGCAAGTTCAGCGAAGCGCGCGACGCATCGAACGACGCGCCGCTTGAATACAGATAAAGGCACTCGCGCGGCCGGACATACCTCGAAAGCGCGGCTTCTTCGAGCAGCGGCTCATAACCGGCCTGCGCTTGCGCAAGCAGCGCGGCGAGCGCGCTGGCGCTCGCTTCATAGCGGCGCTGCGTCGAACTGATCATGAAGCGCGCGAGCCAAGGCAACATATGCGGCAGATAGCTCCAGCGCAGCCGGAACGGGCTCTCGCTCGACAACAGAAAGCGCGGCAGGTCGCGAAACACGGAAGGGTTGTTCACGGGAATGCAGCCGTACGGCGCGAACGTGCCCGCGTTGCCGAACGACGCGCCCTGCGCGACGCCGGACGGATCGAACAGCGTCACGCGATGCCCGTCACGCATCAGCCAGCCGGCGCTCGCAAGCCCGATGAAACCCGCGCCGACAATGCCAACCTCTGCCATTACCGCTCTCCCGACAACGCGCGTCCATCGACCGCTGACAGATAGCCCGTGCGCGTGCCCTCATCCGCATTGCGCCGCCTCGCGCCGAGCAGCCATGCCGCCGACGCAACCGCGAGACTCGCGATGCTCGCCATCAACTGCGGCCGCAGTTCGGCATCCATGCCCATCGCGATCAGCACTCCAACGATCGCGGCGACGACGGCATACGACAACCACGGGAAAAGCCACATCGGCAGTTCGGGTTGTTCGCCATTGCGTTCGAGTCGACGGCGAATGCGGATCTGCGCAAGCGCTGTCGCGAGATAGACGAACAGCATCACTGCGCCCGATGCGTTCACGAGGAACAGGAACACGCCCTGCGGCGACACGATTGCCGCGATGATCGCCACGTAGCCCACCACGCTGCTCAACAGCACGGCAAGGCGTGGCACGCGCGACGGCGTCAGGCGCAACAGCGCGCGCGGCGCGGCGCCCCGGCCGGCGAGGCGGAACAGGATCCGCGACGACACGTACAGCCCCGAGTTCAGCGCCGACAGCACGGCGACGAGCACGATCGCGTTCATGATGTCCGCCGAGCCCGGCACGCGCATTGTCTCGAGCGCGGCGACGAACGGCGAATGTCCCGTGACGATGCTGGTCCACGGCACGATGCACGCGATCAGGAACATCGAGCCCACGTAGAACGTGATCACGCGCAGGATCACCGAGCGCGTCATCGCGGCGACGCTCTTCGCGGGATTGTCCGATTCCGCTGCCGCGATCGTCGCGATTTCCGCGCCGCCGACGGCAAAGATCACGGTCGGCACGGCCGCGAACACCGACATCATGCCGAACGGCAAGAAGCCTTTCGAGGCCGTCAGATTGCTCCACGCGCTGTGCGTATGACCGAGACCGAAAACCCATGCGGCGCCGATCGCGATGAACACGATGATGGCCGCGACCTTGATCGACGCGAACCAGAATTCGAATTCGCCATATGACTTCACCGACATCAGATTGACGAACGTCATCACCGACAGCAGCACGAGTCCGATCATCCATACGGGCGCGGGTATCCAGCGTTGCAGGATCGCCGCCCCCGCCACCGCCTCCACCGCGACGACGATCACCCAGAAGTACCAGTACAGCCACCCGCTCGTGAAACCCGCCCAGTCGCCGAGGCCAATGCGCGCGTATTCGGTGAACGAGCCCACGCCCGGCACGGCGAGCGCCATCTCGCCGAGCATGCGCATCACCATCAGCACGACGATGCCCGCCACCAGATACGACAGCGCCGCAGCCGGCCCGACCGTGCTCAGCGTCGCGCTGCTGCCCACGAACAGCCCAGCGCCGATGATGCCGCCGAGCGAAATCATCGTGACGTGACGCTGGCGCAACGCGACGCCAAGCCGCGGCGTCCCGCTTTCGTGCGTGTCGCGCGGCGCGCGAACGTGTGTACTGCTGTCTGCCATGCGAAATCTCCTTCCGGCTCGATCCTGCAATTTGAAACCACACAAAACCTGATTCAAAGGATCACACAACCGATTTTTGTGTGCAATTAAAAAGCTCATTGTGTGGTCCAGGACTTTCCCTGGCCTGGCTGGGCGCATTCCTTGCGGAGCCTTGAAAGACGTGGCAAGGACGCGTATCTGGTATAAAATCCGGCGAACTGGCACAAACAGGCAGACAAAACCTGTTTTGTATGGAGACAGGGCAAGACGATGGCTTCCAGCAGACACAAAGCAGCACACAGCAACGGCGCCAGCGCCGAAGCCGCCCAGACAAACGGCGATCAGGTCCAGACAAAACGCGCGACCTATATCGAGGTGTCGGCGTCGATCGAAGACGAGATTCGCGGCGGCATCTATCCGCCCGGCAGCCGGCTGCCTCCGCAGCGCCAGCTGGCGACGGAACTCGGCATCAACGTGTCGACGGTTTCGCGCGCCTACAAGGAGTTGCAGTTGCGCGGGCTGGTGATCGGCAGCAAGCGGCGCGGCTCGCTCGTGACGGGCGGCGCGATGCCGCGCGTCGAAACGGCCAGCGCGCCGAACGCCGCCCCGAGCGGCGCAATCGATCTGACCGTCAACCGGCCGGCGACGGGCGAGTTTCTGTCCTGCCTCGCAACGACGCTCGCCGATCTGCCGCGCGATCCGCGCTATGCGTCGCTACAGGAATATCAGCCGCCGCAAGGACCCGCATGGGCGCGCGCCGCCGGCGCGAAGTGGATGGCCGCGCCCGGCTTCACGCCTTCGCCCGAGCATGTCGTCGTGACGAGCGGCGCGCAGCACGGCCTGTATGCCGTGCTCAACAGCCTGATCGGCACGGACGGCGTGATCATCGCCGACCGGCTCACCTATTACGGCCTGAAAGCGCTCGCGCCCGTGTTCCAGTTCGAGATCGTCAGCGTGCCGAGCGACCACGAAGGGCTGATGACGGATGAGGTCGAGCGCATTTGCAGCCGCGTGCCCGTCAAGGCCATTTTCACGGTGCCGAATCTGCAAAACCCGACCGTCACGACAATGAGTCTCGAACGGCGCGTCGCGCTCGTCGATATCGCGCGACGCTACAGCGTGGCGATCATCGAGGACGACGTCTACGGTCCCCTCGTCTCGCAGCGCCTGCCGACGCTCGCGAGCCTTTGCCCGGAACTGACGTTCCACATCGCGGCGACATCGAAGATTCTCGCGCCCGGGCTGCGGCTGGGCTTTCTGGCCAGTCCGCCCGAGCGCTCCGCGCTTTGCGCGGAGGCCGTGCGCACGACGGCGTGGATGCCAGCGCCGATGTCGATGCTGATTGCGACGATGTGGATCGAGGACGGCACCGCGCGCCGCATCATGGATGCGCAGCTCGCCGAGATCCGCGTGCGGCACGATCTCGCGCGGCAGATTCTGCCGCAGGAATGGCTGGATTCCGACCCGGCGTGCATGTTCGTGTGGCTCAAGTTGCCGCCGCCGTGGCGCGCCGACGATTTCGCCGCGAATGCCAAGGCGCGCGGCGTGGTCGTGATGCCTTCGTCGGCATTTGCCGTCGATCGCGCCGAAGTCGAGCATGGCGTGCGAATCAATCTCGCGTGCGCGTCTTCGCGCGAGCAACTGGTGAGCGCATTGCAGACGCTCGCGAATGCATTGCGCGACCGGCCGCGCGCGTTGTTCGGCACGATCTGATCGCGCAGCGCGCGTGATGTCCTGACGCGCCAGGCGTAAAACGCGCGCTACAGGCCGCCGTTTTCGACGACGCGGCCTTCGGCGCGCCAGCGCAACATGCCGCCCGCGAGATTCGCAACGTCGTCGAATCCCGCCTGACGAAGAATCACGGTCGCTTGCGCCGACCTGCCGCCCGCGCGGCAGACGGTGACGACAGGACGGTCCTTGCCGAGCTCCGCCGCGCGCGCAGCGAGGTGGCCGAGCGAAATCAGCTTTGCTTGCGGAATGCGCCCGAGCGGTCCGTTGTATTCGTCGGGCTCGCGCACATCGACGATCTGCACCGACTGCAGATGTTCTTCGAGCCACTGCGGGTGGATTTCCCAGATCCCGGCAAACGTGTACGTGAGCGGCGCCCAGTCGGGCTCGGGCTTTTTCGACGGATCGCTTGCCGCGACGCCGCACTTCATGTTCGCCGGAACCGCCACGTCGATCTGCCGCGGATGCGCGAGTCCCAGGTTCGTCATGTAGCCCGTGAAATCCTCTTCGCACAACTCACCGCCTAGGCGCGGATTGAAGCGCCGTTCCTCGGCGACGCTCGTCACCGTGAGGCCGCGATAGTCGTGGGCCGGATACAGCAGACAGTTTTCGGGCAGCGAGAAAAGCTGCTCGTGCACCGCACGATACAGCGCGTGCGGACTGCCGTTCTGAAAGTCCGTGCGCCCTGTTCCGCGAATCAGCAGGCAATCGCCCGTGAACGCGATCGATTCGTCATCGAGCACGAGACTGATGCACCCATTCGTATGACCTGGCGTCGCGCGCACTTGCAGGCGATGTGCGCCGAATGCAATCGAGTCGCCGTGGTTGAGATAGCGGTCCGCGCCTTGCGCCGCGCTCGCCGCCGAGATCGCGATCTGGCTGCCCGTGCGTTTTTTCAGCATCCATGCGCCCGTGACGTGATCGGCATGAACATGCGTATCGATCGTATAAAGCAGACGCAGGCCCAGTTCCTCCAGCAGCGCCGCATCGCGGCGCGCCTGTTCGAACACGGGATCGATGAGCACGGCCTCGCGCGTGTGCGCATCGGCGAGCAGATAGGTATAAGTAGACGATTGCTGGTCGAACAGCTGTCGAAAGATCAACGCGCTCACGTTCTCTCAACTTGTGTCAGGAAGCGTCGGGGCGCGGACTGCGGCGCCGCGCCCCATTCATGCGAAAAGCCAGCCCGTGCGGTGATACGCCGGCGCGCGTTCAGCCCCCGCGCGCCGGCCCGACGGCAAGGCGCTTACTTCGGTTGCTGCACGTAGCGCAGATACGGCTTGAGCGTCTTGAAGCCCTGCGGATATTTCTCTTTCGCGGCGTCGTCGGAAACGGACGTCGGGATGATGACGTCTTCACCCGGCTTCCAGTTCACGGGCGTCGCGACGGTGTGCTTCGCATTCAATTGCAGCGAGTCCAGCAAACGCAGCACTTCGTCGAAATTGCGACCCGAACTCATCGGATAGACGAACGTCGCCTTGACCTTCTTGTCCGGCCCGATGACGAACACAGCGCGCACCGTCGCGTTGTCGACGGCCGTGCGCGGGCCGCCGCTCGCGTTCGGGTGAATCATGTCGTAGAGCTTCGCGACCTTCAGATCGGGATCGCCGATCATCGGATAGTTGACCGCGTGGCCCTGCGTCTCTTCGATGTCCTTCGCCCACTTCTGGTGGTCACTGACAGGATCGATGCTGAGCCCGATGATCTTCGTGTTGCGCTTGTCGAATTCGGGTTTGAGTCCCGCCATATAGCCCAGTTCCGTCGTGCAGACGGGCGTGAAGTCCTTCGGATGCGAGAACAGGATCGCCCAGCTGTCCCCGATCCATTCATGAAAGCGGATCGTGCCTTCCGTGGTCTCCGCGGTGAAATCGGGAGCTTCTTCTCCTAATCGAATCGACATCTTCATCCTCCTTGGAAATAGGTGCGAACAAATGCGTCGTGGTGCTACCGCCGCTGCCGGCGCGGCACGGACCGACCAGGTAAGCCGGAATCGGCATAAGGATGTTCCGACGATAAATCTCCGGCCGTGGTGCCACATTTTGAGGGAGTGCGACCGCGAGCGAACCCGGCAGAACTCCCGAACGGCGGCGATGCGAGACAACGTAAAGCGCGCTGCAGATAGCCTTTATAGGGTAGAACAAATTACAGCTTTCGTGCGCCGACCGTAAGTGAGCACTTCTTTTTCCGGGTGATATGTTCGCCGCGGCACAGACGGACGCATCGCGCATGAATCGACGGATGAATGAAGAAAGCGGCACCCGCGATATCGCACGGGTGCCTCCATTTATTACGAAGTTTCTACTGGAACGTCTCTCGTGCGGCGCTGCGCTTATTCGGGTAGATTCGGCGCGGCCGGGAAATCGACGGGTACGCGGGTCGTCGCATGCAGATAGTTCGTGACCGTCTTGTCGCCGATCGTAACGATCGCATCGACGAGATTCGCCTTCGTCCCGCCGCGAAAAAGGCTTCGGCGAGCGCGTTGTCGGCATGACCACGGTTGGCCGCGATGTCTTCACGAGCCGCGCGAGCGCATCGAGCTTCGCGTCGAAACTGGCGCGGCCACTGCGGATGTCGAGAATCTGCACATCGTTGAAGCCGTTTATCCGCCCGTAGACGGCCGGCGCGCATATGACTCATTGCGCTCACGCATACGTCCGACGCATCTGGCCCATCGCGCGCACTGATGGCACGCGCGCGATGCGCGGCTCAACGTGGCGTCACATGCGCTGCCCGTATCGCTGTCGCGCGATCAGCGCGTGGCTTTCTTCGCGAGCGGCTGAGCACTTCCCGCCGACGACATCAGCGCGACAGCGGCGGGATCAGGCATGCCGTTGGCGTCGATGGCGCCTGCTTTCGCAAGCGCCTCGAGATCGCTGTCGACGCCTGCTTGCCCGACGACAAACGGCGTGCTTAGAAAAGCGGGCACGGCAAGCGTCACCGCATAATGCTGCTGCAGATTCGCGACGACGGCCGCTTGCGCATTCTGCGCATTGTTCGGGTTTGCCAGCGCCTGCTGGAACTGCGCGTTATTGGGAAAGCTCGCGATCAGATTGGCCTCGCTCGTGCCGAGTTGCGCGGCGAGATAGACGAGCATGAGCTCCGTTTCCGGTGTCGTGTTGAACGTGCCGCCCGCAAATGCCAGCGAATGAAGCGTCGTGCCGCCTGACGTGACAGCGAGAATGCACGGCGGCGCGGCGTTGAACGTCAAGCTATAGCGTCCGCCGCCATCCGACAGCGTGGCCGCCGAGCCCTGTGCGCAATTCACGTTGACCGTCGCACTGGCAAGCGCCTTGCCCGTCGCGGCCGTGCCGGACAGCCCGATGCTCGGCGTTCCGTTTGCGCCCGTGCAGCCGTCAAAGCCGATGCAGACGCTGCCGCCGCACGAAGCGAGCGCGGCAAAGGCAGCCATGCACAGAGCGGATGACATTGGACGAACGAAACGGGCAACGTGATGATTCATGGGCCGGCGTCTATTGGAGGAAGGCAATGTTGCCGGCTTTATTCTAGGCCCGATATTTTCGGGCCGATATTTTCAGCCCGATGTTCTGGCCTGATGTTCTGGCCTGATGTTTTGGCCTGATGTTTTGGCCTGATGTTCTGGCCTTGATGTTCTGGCCTGATGTTCTGGCCCGATGTTTTGGCCCATATCGCAGCGAAGCCGATGCAGCCGATCTCGCGTTGCCGGCCGAGCCGGAAGCGCACCCGCGCCTCCAGCACCCGTTGCCTAGATCACGTTGACGGCGACCTCGATATTGCCGCGTGTCGCCTTCGAGTACGGGCACATTTCGTCGGCGGCGTGCACTACCGCTTCGGCGACATCGCGCGGCACGCCCGGCATGCTCACGCTGATCCGCGCCGCGAGAAACCACGCGCTACCCGTCTGGCCCAGGTCCACTTCGATATCGACGGCCAGATCGGCTGGAAGCGCGACTTTCTGTGCGCTGGCCGCCAGTCCGATTGCCGTAATCAGGCAGGCCGACCACGCGCCTGCAAACAGTTGCTCTGCGGTCGGATGCGGCTGTGCCGCCTCGAACACGTGTTCCGGATGCGCGCCGTTGCCGGACGCCGACAGCCTGATATCGAGGCGCCCTTCGTGGCCACGCGAGGCGCCGGGCCGGCTGCTTGCCGTCGTGTGCGTCTTGCCCGTGAACAGCACTTTTTCGATTTTGGTCATGGTGAACTCCTTGATAGATATGAGGTGCCGATTTATTTAACTCATGCGATTCAATCGCATGCGACGCATATTGATCGAGAAGCTCGCCTTTGTCAATCGCACGCGATTTAATTGCGTGCAAATTTCAATAGGAAAAAAGAAACGTGCGGCGCGCAGGCGCCAGCGGCCAGTTGGATGTGGAAGAGCCGTCGGATCGACAGAAGACGACGGCGGTTGGAGACCTACTGAACGCGGCCCGTCAGGCGGCCGACGAACTTCCAGCCCTGCTCGCGGCTCCAGTAGTAGGTATAGCCAGTCGGACCGTCGATGAACACCGTCATCGGCTTGCCGGCTGCGTCGTCAAGCGCGGATTCAGCACCAGATTGCGGCGCGCTGACGGGCTCGACGCGCCCCGAGCTTTGCTTCACGACGGCTGAACCGGGGTCTGTCTGCCATCCTTCGTCGGCGGCGTACGTCAGCCGTACTGCTTCGCCCGAAGGGGATTGAATCATCAACGTCAACGGCTCTTTCACCGCCGCCGTCGTCGATCGGTCGCAAGGCGCGGGGACATTGCGGACGACAGCCTCGATGGCTGCATTCGGCACGGCCTCTTCGCCCGCCGCTGCGAAGCACATCGGACTCACTGCGCCGAACGTCGCGGCTAGACTCCAGTGAAAGACGAATAATGCGGTACTCGAATCGAAACGGTTCATGCCGACCTCCAACTGCCTTTTTCCAGCGCCATCGATGTTTAGACGATCACCGCGCAGCCCGATGGAATGAAATGGGGTATACCCGTTCAGACGAATGCCCCCAGCCGTCCGGATGCGCTGCACGGGTGCGCGTTCATTGCATGATTTGACGGGATACAGGCGTTCTTGGCGCGTTCCGACAAGTCGATTGCTCTGTCTTTCGCATTTGTGCGGGCGTCGCCGTACGCGTTGCAATCGCCTAAGCGCGCGTCTGGACGAATTGATGCGCTCGTGCCATCAACCGCGACCGCCAGAAAAACGAAAAACGACCCTTCTTCCGCGCGTCACAAACAGGCTGTTACGCACTGCTTCAAGATCGAAGTCCCACCGGACCATTTAGCTCCACTGAGACTGGAATCTCATTCGCTCGGCACAACGAAGCTGTGGCTGCCGGAAAGGCTTGCGTGAAAACATGCCGATTATCGGCCGCTCAATACAACCAGACATGCTCCCGTGGGCGGCAATTTGCATCGCAATCGCATTCGGCATTGCGAGCTATTTCACTATTGATGCGAACCATCCTTTTTTTAGGTAGCGAGCAAAAACCATCATCGGAAGCTGATGGGTCAGATAGATCAAATACGACGCATAGCCGAGCAGATGCAATGCCCACGTTAGCAGGCCGATGGTTCTCCAGAACCAGTAAGGGGCAAAATTCGTACTGCGCTGCGCCACAGGAAATTCGCGGCCGCCGCAGCGCCTGCGACGCTCTCGGCTCTTGTGCAATACATAATGAAACCACTGATCACAAAGAAGATATCGACACCGCTCGCGCCAACGTACGCGACGCCTGATGTCAGTAGGCGCGGCGCACCACCGCGATCATAGAACCCAATTTGTTCATTGAAGTGCAGCGCGACAACCGCGATTGCAGCAAGCGCTCGCAGCGCCTGAATTCCGTTTAATTTCCCCGACATCTCTGTTCCGCAGCATCATTGCTAAGAATGTCGAAAATTAGCGCGCCAAAAATCGTTCCACAGTGCTATACCTTACCCAAATCTGATTTAAGTGTTCACGAGAAACTGATTTGAAAATCTGAGCCGAATCTGCCGGGCAGCTTTTAAAGAACGTGCGCGCAAACATTCAGCAGCCGTGCCGATTTTGTTCGACGTTGTATAGCTTCACGTTGCCGCCAGCGGTGACAGCCGATCGACCGCTGGCGGCGCCCGTCAGTCGCCGCAGGAGAACTCGCGATGAGCAACGAGTCAACGCCAAAAGATGCGCCGTCCGCCCGCCAGCCGGCAGCGGACGCGAGTCCCCTCGACGAAGGCGCTCTACTCGAAGACCCGAGCGTGCGCGACCATCCGCGTCATCAGCAGATGTTTCCCGTCCTCACGGATGCGGAGATCGAGAGGATTCGCCGCTTCGGCAATCTGTCGCGCTACCCGGCGGGCGCCATGCTGTATCGCGCGGGAAGCCTCTGCCCCGGCGTGTTCGTGCTGCTTTCGGGCAAGGTGCGGATCGTCGGCCGCGACGGTCTCGGGCACGAGCGCGTGATTCACACCTACACGAAGCGCGGCGAGTTCACCTCGGATGTCACACAGCTCTCGAACAAGCCCGCCGTGGTCGACGCGCACGTGATGGAAGACGTCGAAGCGATGCTGCTGCGTCCGGAAGAACTGAGCGCGATGATGATCAGCGAAGCCGATCTCGGCGAGAAGATCATGCGGGCGCTGATTCTTCGGCGCGTGCTCGTGATCGAACGCGGGCACGGCGTCGTTCTCGTCGGCGCATCGGGCAGCGCGCGGCTCCTTGCGCTGCAGAATTTCCTGCGCCGCAACGTGTTTCCCAACATGACGCTCGATGCGGAACAGGACCCCGAAGCCATCGCGCTGCTCGAACGTCTGACGCCGCAACCCGACGACTTCCCGCTCGTCGTCTGTCCGAATGGCACGGTGCTGCGCAATCCCGACGAAGGGCAACTCGCGTCCTGTCTGGGACTGATACCCGAATTCGATCCGACGCATGTCTACGATGTGGCGATTGTCGGCGCGGGCCCAGCGGGGCTCGCAACGGCCGTCTATGCGGCATCCGAAGGACTGTCCGTTGCGGCGCTCGACTGCCGCGCGCCAGGCGGCCAGGCCGGCACGAGTTCGCGCATCGAAAACTATCTGGGCTTTCCGACGGGAATCACAGGCCATGCGCTGGCAGGCCGCGCGTTCGTCCAGGCGCAGAAGTTCGGTGCGCATATCGGCATTCCGTGCGAGGTCAAAGCGTTGTATTGCGACAAGCGGCCGCCTGTCGTCGAACTCGCCGATAACCGGCGCATCACCGCGCGCACGGTGGTGATCGCGAGCGGCGCCGAATATCGGCGTCCTGACGTCGCCGGTCTGGAGCGCTTCGAAGGCTCAGGCGTGTACTACTGGGCAACCCCCATCGAAGCGAGGCTGTGCCGCAAGGAGCCCGTGCTGCTGATCGGCGGCGGCAATTCGGCGGGACAGGCGGCCGTGTTTCTCGCGTCGCACGCCGAGCATGTGCACATGTTCATTCGCGGCGCGAGCCTCGAACACAGCATGTCGCACTATCTGATCGAACGCATCATGGCGCTCCCGAACGTGACGCTGCACACGCGAATCGAGCTGACGGCAGTCGAAGGCGAGACGCGTCTCGAACGCGTGTCCTACCGTGGCGCGGGCGGCATCGAAGGAAGCATGACGGCGCATCATCTGTTCCTCTTCATCGGCGCCGAGCCGAACACGAGCTGGCTCAAGACGTGTGGCGTATCGCTCGACAGCAAGGGGTTCGTGCTGACGGGACCGGACATTCCCGGGTCCGGCCTGCAATCGATGTCGTTGCAAACCAGCGTCGCGGGCGTCTTTGCGATCGGCGACGTCCGCTCGGGTTCGACCAAGCGGGTTGCGTCGGCGGTGGGCGAAGGCGCGGCCGTGGTCGCGCAGATCCATCGTCTTCTGGCCGACGCGCGCGTAACGTGCTGATCGACGCGGCTGCTGACGACCCGCGCCGCCCGTTGCGCTAGAACCTGTCGACGTCGATCACGGCCTGTGCGAATGCGCGCGGCGCTTCCTGCGGCAGGTTATGCCCGATGCCGCCCGTGATGGTCCGATGCTCATATTTGCCCGTAAATTTCGCTGCGTACACGCTCGGCGGCGGATGCGGCGCGCCGTTGGCATCGCCTTCCAGCGTGATGCTGGGCACGCCGATCGCAGGCGCGGGCACGAGCCGCTGCTCGAGCGGATCGTATTTCGCCTCGCCCTGCGCAAGGCCCTGCCGCCAGCGATAGTTGTGGACCGTGATGTCCACGTGATCGGGGTTGGTGAACGCGGCCGCGCTGCGCTCGAAGGTGGCGTCGTCGAACTTCCACTTGGGCGACGCCTGTTTCCAGATCAGCTTCGCGAAGTCATGCGTGTACTTCTGATAGCCCACACGCCCGCGATCCGTTGCGAAGTAGAACTGATACCACCACTGCGACTCGGCTTCCGGCGGCAGCGGCATCGTGCCCGCCTGCTGATTGCCGATCAGGTAGCCGCTCACGGAGACCAGCGCCTTGCACCGCTGTGGCCACAGCACGGCGATGATGTCGGCGGTGCGCGCGCCCCAGTCGAAGCCCGCCAGCACCGCCTGCTGGATATCGAGCGCATCCATCAGCGCGACGATGTCGGAGGCAATCGCCGTCGGCTGGCCGTTGCGCATCGTGTCGGCGGAAAGAAAGCGCGTCGAACCATAGCCGCGCAGATACGGCACGATCACGCGATAGCCGCGCGCCGCGAGCAGCGGCGCGACATCGACGAAGCTATGGATGTCGTATGGCCAGCCGTGCAGCAAAATGACGGCGGGTCCGTCGCCCGGACCCAGCTCCGCATAACCGACGTTCAGCAAGCCCGCGTCGATCTGTTTGATCGCATCGAACGATGCATGCGCCCGCGCCGTGCCGGCGGCGCCCGCCGGCGGCTGCTTCGCTTGCGCGGCTTGCGCGTCGCCGAATCCGGGCAAGCCGATGTCGAGCGCCCCGAGGCCCGCCGCTGCCGCCACGCTGATAAACCGGCGGCGTCGGGAATTGATCTGGTCCGACATGATGGTTCTCCTTTGATGTGGTTTCGATCGAGAGACGCTCACGCCTTCGTCGGCACGCGTCTCATTGCAATTGATCGGCCGCCGCTTGCGCCGAATGCCTGCGCCACTCGCTGAACGATGGCCCCGTGGGCCGCACGCGGATCTGCGGATCGAGGCGCCGCCACGGCAGATCGGCGGGATCGGCGGCCATCGGGCCGGGCGCTTTCGCGACGAGTATCGCCTGCGCGGCGGGCTGGAAATCAGCGCGGAAATGCACCGAGCTCTTCACGACGAGAATCTTCATCTGCTCGGGCTCGATGCCCGCGACGCGAAAGAAGTTGCGCTCGAAGATCTGCATCTTGACCGTGCTGACGACGATCCGCACGCCGCCGATGCGCAGACACGCAACAGGCCCGAGATCGGCCTGCATGCCGTTCATCATCGGTCCGTCGAAACGGAAGCGGCCATCGGACAGATGCTCGACTTCGAACACGCCGACTAGCGGCTCGTCACCCGGCACGCCCGAGCCGCCCGCCAGCGCGAGTTCGATGCGCGCGCCGACGCCCGCGCGATGCGCCGCTGCGGCAGCCCCGGCATCCCATATCACGCCGACAGCCGCGTGCTGTGCATGATTGCGCAACAACGCGCGCACCATGCCCATCGTGTTCGAATCGCCGCCGACTCCGGGGTTGTCCTGCGTATCGGCGATGATGACGGGCTTGCTCGCGCGCTGACCCGCACGCACGGCTTCGGCGACGGCTTCATCGGGAGAAAGGAAGCGCACGTCCCACTGCGACTCGGCGGCAAGCATGCGCGCGGCGAGCGCATCGACTGCGTGCGCGAGGGCGTCTTCGTCATAGCCGTGCGCCCAGACCATGGGCCCGCATTCCGGGAAGTCGGCGGCCGGAAATCCCGGCGCAAACGAGACGGAAACGACCGGGCCCTGTTCGAGCGAAGCCAGCATGTCGTACATGCCTCGCGCGGGCTCGACGAGCGTGCACATCGCATTGACGGGAATCAGAAACGGAACGCGCCGCGCCACGCACTTCAATGCGCGCTCGTCATGGTGCAGCCTGTCGAGCAGCACGGCTGCGCGCTCGCCCGTTTCGGCCATGTCGACGTGCGGATACGTTCTGTATGCGACGATCGCGCTCGCGAGCTTCAGCATCTTCTGCGTCACGTTCGCATGAAGGTCGAGCGACACGACGAGCGGCATCGCATCGCCGACGATCTCCCGCACGCGCGCCAGCAGTTCGCCTTCGCCGTCGTCGATGTGTTCGGCGACCATCGCGCCGTGCAGATCGAGATAAATCGCATCGAACCCGCCCGCGCGCACGGCAGCGACGATTTCACCCGCGATGCGTTCGTATGCATCTTCTGTCACGTGCGCGGACGCGCTCGCGCCCGCCCAGATCACGGGGATGAGTTCATGCCCCGACGCCTGCGCCGCCTTGATGAAGCCGCCGATCGGCACGTTCACGTCGCGCAGCGTCAGCACGTCGACGCCGCGCGTCAGCGCCGGAAAGCCTTCGCCTTGGATGAAGCTTTGATACGACGCCTTCGTCGGCGCAAAAGTGTTCGTCTCGTGCTGGAAGCCGGCAATCAGGATCTTCATGATGCGTTGGTCCTCTGTTCGGTGCGAGTGAGCGGTTCGATGGCGTCGACGTCAGTTCGATTCGGCGCGCAGCGCGAGGTCTGCCGTATCGCGCGCCGGGTTCCGTGCCTGACGGTTGGCGAGAATCAGCAGGCAGGCGATCACGGGCATGATGGCCATCACGAGCAGCGCCAGATGCGAATTGCCCGTCGCCGCGCGCGCCCAGCCGATCGCGGCGGGACCCCAGAAGCCGCCCGACAGTCCGATGGTGTTGATCAGCGCAATGCCGCCCGCGGCCGCCGGGCCCTTGATGTATTCGGCGGGAATCGCCCAGAACACCGTGTAGGCCATCCACATCGTGGCCGTCGCGGCCGTCAGCAGCGCGAGCGTCGCAATCAGATTGCCCTGCGCGAAGATCGCGGCGACGAGCAGGACAGCGCCCACCAGCGCAGGCACCGCGCAGTGATAACGCCGCTCGCCCGTCCGGTCCGACCTGCGCCCCGCCACGTACATGCCGATGCCCGCGGCGACATAGGGAATCGCGACATACCATCCGAGCCGCAACGTGTCGTTCACGCCTTGTTCCTTGATGAGCGTCGGCAGCCAGAAGCTGATCGCGTAGATCGGGAAGATGATCGAGAAGTACGCGAACGCGAGCATGTACACACGCGGATCGCGGGCCACCGCCTTGAACGAAGGGTTGTGCGCCTCGCTCACACCCGTTTCGGTTTCCAGCAACTGCTTCTCGTCGGCGCTCAGCCAGCGTGCGTCGGCGGGACGGTTCGACAGCACGAACAGCGTGAGCACGCCCAGCACGATGCACGGCAGCCCTTCGACGAGAAACATCCATTGCCAGCCGGCGAGACCATAAACACCCGAGAGCGCCGACATCAGCCACGCAGACAGCGGACCGCCCACGACGCCGCCCAGCGGCCCCGCGAGAAACACGATCGCGATTGCACGCGCCATGCGCGTCGGCCCGTACCAGCGGGACAGGTAATAGATCATGCCCGGCGCGAAGCCCGCTTCAAAGATGCCGAGCAGGAAGCGCATCGCGTAGAACATCGGCACGTTGCGCACGAACAGCATGCTCGCCGACGTCAGCCCCCACAGCACGAGAATGCGGCTGAACGTCTTGCGCGCGCCGATTTTCGGCAGCATCAGGTTGCTCGGCAATTCGAACAGCACGTAGCCGATAAAGAAGATGCCCGCGCCGACGCCGTACGCCGCATCGGAGAAACCGAGGTCGCTTTGCATCTGGAGCTTCGCGAAGCCGACGTTCACTCGATCCAGGTACGCGAACATGTAGCAGGCAAGCAGGAACGGCAGCAAGCGCCAGTTGAGCCGGTTATAGAGCGCGCGAACGGCATCGCTCTCCTTCAGGGTTTGTATCGCTGTCATGTTCGTCTCCAAATGTCCCGTTTGAACGAGGGCTTGCGTTCCTCCATGTTGTCGAGGTAAAACCGTGCGAGCAAGAGCAACTAAGTTCACACTTCGTTGCCTCGCGAGCAACACACCTTTCCGGAGACGCCCGTCATGCGCGAAATCAACCAGCAACGGCTGCGCTACTTCCACGAGGTCCTGTCGCACGGGACCATTCGCGGCGCGGCGGACAGCCTCAACACGTCGCCGTCCGTCATCACGCGCCAGATCAGGCTGCTGGAGGAGGAGCTCGATACGACGCTGTTCGAGCGCGAGGCGCGCGGTGTCAAGCCGACCGAGGCGGCCGCGCATCTGCTTGAGTTCTGGCGCGGATACCGGTCGCAGCAGGAAAAGCTCGAAGACCAGTTGCACCTGCTGAAGGGACTTCAGCAAGGCAGTGTGCAACTGGCCGTCAGCGAAGGTTATGTCGATCCGCTCGTCGAGGAAGTGATCACGCCGTTCTGCGCGAAGTACCCGAAGCTCGACATCGACCTCGAAATTCTCGCCGTCGACGACCTGCTGAGCCGGGTCGCGGAAAGCCGCGCGCATATCGGGCTTGCGTACAATCCGCCGCCGCACCCGCGCATCGAGTACCGCGCGAGCTCGGCGCAGCCCGTCGTGCTGCTGGTGAGGCGCGATCATCCGTTGGCCCTGCGCGGCGTCGCCAGCGTAAACGATCTGCTCGCATGGCCGCTCGCGCTGATGCCCGCCACGTTCGGCATCGGCCATGCCGCAAAAATGCTGGAATTCGCCGAAAACATCGAGATTCGCCCGACGCTCACCAGCAATTCACTGACTGCTCTCAAGCGCTTCGTCGCGCATGGCGACGGCGTCACGCTGATCGGCGAGTTTGCTGCTTACCGCGAACTCGTCGCGGGCGAGCTTGCGATCGTGCCGATCGATCATCCTTTGTTCAAGGGCGCGAAGGCGAGGCTGCTCGTGAAGTCGGGGCGGCCTCTCGCGGCCGCGGCCAACGCATTGCTCGATTGGATCTTGCGCGAGATGCCGATGTTTGCGCAGCGTGACGAAGCCGACAGCCGCTAGCGTCTTTTCGGTGCCGCGAGACATGCTCGCTGCGGGCCAGCGCGTCTCACAGCGCGTCTCACAGCGCCTTTCACTTGCGCGTGACGGCCGACAGTCTCAACGCCGTCGGCTGTTCTCGCGGCGCGTGCGCGTCAGCGCCGTTCGCGCGCTTCGCCAGCATCGCGCACAGACGGCTCGCGCCCACCGAGCCCGTTTCATCTAAATGCATCAACGACTTTATTTAATGAATTGATGCACCAGCAGAATGAAGCCGTGCGAATTCCAAACGCGGCGTGCGTCGATTCAATAGCGCGACGTACAGACTTCACACCACCTCGCTCGAATACGGCTCGTGTGAAACGCAATCCGATTCCGCCTTTACGCACGCTCAAATCAAGCGAATAGAACGCGCGCGATAAGCGGGTTTTATTCGCTACGTCACCGCGCAAATGATCATGAACGCCATTTATGTCGCGCATTTTTGGCCTGAATTTGACGGCAAATTGACGCACCCATATCGTTCGCCCATGCCTGTCCGATTCGCCACGTCGCCCCGCCCGTGAATCACTCGGGAAGCGGGATCTTCAACGTCTTGCTCTGCCCATGCCATGAATCCTCACGCGACAGCCACGCTTGCCCCTTCACCCCGCGCACGCACGACGAGCACGGTGCGCCGTGCGATAACGACGGCCGTGCTCGGCCAGATACTCGAGTGGTACGACTTCTTTCTCTATGGAACGGCCGCCGCGCTCGTATTCGGCAAGCTGTTTTTTCCCGTCGGCAGCGATCCGTTGACGGGCACGATTGCCGCGTTCGGCGGCTTCACGGTCGGCTTCATTGCGCGTCCTTTCGGCGGCGTGCTGTGCGGTCATATCGGCGACCGCTACGGACGCAAGACGGTGATGATGCTCACGCTGCTCACGATGGGCGTTGCCACCGTTTGCATGGGCTTGCTGCCGACCTATCAGCAGATCGGCATCGCGGCGCCCATCGGTCTCGTGCTGCTGCGCATTCTTCAAGGTCTCGCTGCAGGCGGCGAATGGAGCGGCAGCATTCTGATGATCCACGAAAGCGCGCCCGCCTCGAAACGCGGCGCATTCGCAGCGTGGAGCCCTTGCGGCGCGGCATTCGGCTTCGTGCTGTCGACGGCCGCGTTCCTGCTCGCCCAGACGTTGTCGCCCGCGGACTTTCTCGGCTGGGGCTGGCGCGTGCCGTTCCTGTGCAGCGTGGTGCTCGTCGCGCTCGGCCTCTGGATGCGCCGCAGCGTCGACGAAAGCGCCGAATTCGTCGAAGTCAGGGCGACGCAGCGCGAAAGCCGCATGCCCGTCGTCGAAGTGCTGCGCCGTTGTTCGCGCCAGGTGCTCACCGTGTTCGCCCTGCGCTTTGGCGAAGGTGGCGCGTCGTATCTCTTCTTCGCTTTCTCGATCGCGTATGGCCAGTTTCTCGGCATCAAGTCGACGTGGATTCTGAGCGGACTCACGCTGTCGATGCTGCTGATGATCCCCGTGTCGCTGCTGATGGGACGTGTCACCGACAAGATCGGCCGCAAGCCGGTGTACCTCGCGGGTGCCATTGCGATGGTGCTGGTCGCCTATCCGTACTTCGCGCTGCTCAGTTCAGGCGTGCTATGGAAAGTCATCGCTGCGCTCATTCTCGCCAACAGCATCACGCTCGGCATTCTGGAAGGCGCGCAGCCCGCGTTCATCAGCGAATTGCTGCCCGTGCATCTGCGCTTCTCGGGCCTTGGCATCGGACGCGAGATTTCTTCGGTGCTCGGCGGCGGACTCTCGCCGATGATCGCCACCGCACTGCTCGCCCACTATCGCAGCGCCACGCCCGTCGCCATCTACCTCGTCGCGCTCGGCATGGTGACGGTGATCGCGACCTGCATCGCGCCTGAAACGTTTCCCCGAGCCGCGCGCCTCCAGGCAAGACAAGGCGCAGAACCCGTCATCGCCTGATGGTCCGTCCACTTCAACCGATTCGTATAGATCATGCAAAGCCTTCACAGCACTTCGACGTTCGCCCATGAGCCGCGCGTCATCGAGCCGCGCGAACCGTACCCCGAGTATGCCGGTCCCATTTCGCTCGATGTTCTGATCGAAGAAATCGAGCGCAGACGCGACGAGTTCGACGGGCTCTCACACGTGCCGCGCGACATGATCGCGAAGATGAAGCGCGCGGGCATCTATCGCGCGAGCACGCCGCGCCGTTTCGGCGGCGATGCACTGCCGCCGCCGCGCTTTCTGGAGATGCTCGAACGTATCGCGATCGCGGATGGCTCGACGGCATGGGTCGCCGCATTCGGCTCGGCGAATACCTATCTCGCGTCGCTCCCTGTCGAAACCCAGCAGCAGATCTACGCGAAAGGACCCGACCAGGTTTTCGCGGGTGGTCTCTATCCGCTGCAACCCGCGATCGAAGTGCCGGGCGGCTACAGGGTGAACGGCCAGTGGCGCTTCGCGAGCGGCTGCAAGGGCGCCGACTGGATCGGCGTCGGCATCGGCGGCACGCCCGCGGGGGCGGGCGGCGGCAAGCCGTTCACGGCCGTGTTTCCGGCAAGCGAGGTCGAGATCGTCGACAACTGGAACGTCGTCGGCATGCAGGGCACAGGCAGTCACGATCTGCGCCTGCGCGACAAATTCGTCGATACGCAATGGACCTTCGTGCGCGGCGACAACGCACTGATCGACGAGCCGCTGTACCGCTATCCCGCCGTCGCGTACCAGGCCCAGGTGCATGCGGCCGTCAACGTCGGCCTTGCGCGCGCCGCGCTCGACCTGGTGACGGACATGTCGGGTGCGACCAAAACCATGACAGGCGCGCCGCGTCTCGCCGATCGCGGCTATTACCGTTCGGGGCTTGCGAAAGCGGAAGCGCAATGGCGCAGCGCGCGGGCGTTCTTCTACGAGTCCGCGCAAGCCGCATGGGACACGATCATCGAGGGCGACCCCGTCACGCCAGGCCAGGCCAATCTGATGCGGCTGAGCGCGACGCATGCCGCGCAGGTCTGCGCGGAGGTCGTGATGCAGGCATACCAGATGGCCGGCATCGTGGCGATTTACCACGAAAACCGGCTGCAGCGTCTGGTGCGCGATTCGATGGTCGTGACGCAGCATGCGTTCCTCGGTGAAGGCACCTATGACGCGTCGGGCGCGCTGTTCGTCGGCATTGCGCCCGTCACGCCGTATCCGTAATTCAATGCGTGCATTCTGAACACGAGGAGCCAGCCATGACGAACAAAGAGACGAAGCGGCGCTTTCGCGACGCGATGGCGTGCCTGCCCGCAGCCGTCAACGTCATCACCACCGACGGTCCGAGCGGGCGTTGCGGACTCACCGCGAGCGCCGTCTGCTCGGTGACCGACTCGCCGCCGACCATGCTCGTCTGTATCAACCAGGCCAGCTACGTGCACGACGTTCTGCGCGAAAACCGTAGCGTGTGCATCAACGTTCTTGCCGGCGAGTATCAGGATCTCGCGCGCGATTTCGCTGGCATGACGGCGTGCACGATGGCGGAGCGCTTCGCACGCCATGCGTGGAAAGCCGGACGTTCGGCCGCGCCCGTGCTGTCGCACGCGATTGCGAACCTCGAAGGGTCGATCGTCGAACTGAAGACGGTCGGATCGCATTCCGTCATGTTCGTGCGGATCGACGACGTCTCGATTCGCGCGGACGGCGACGGCCTCATCTATTTCGCCCGGCAGTTTCATCGTCTTGCGCGGTCCGCCGCTGCGAGCGCCGGCGCTTCTTCCACGCAATTCGCGAGGTAGCCGTGGAGGTCTGCTTCTTTCTTGCCGGCGATGCCGCGCGCGGCCATTCCGCTTTCGACGGGACGCGCATTTCCCGCTTGCAATCCGCCGCGCGCGAAGTCGAAGGACTGCGCCGCTTCGTACTGCATCTGCCTTCAGGGCAGGACACACGAGCACCGTGTTGCGTCACGCAATGGTATTTCGACGATCTCGATCTGCTGGAGGCAGCCCTCGACACAAAAGGCGCGCTACACGCCGCCGCCGATATCATCGCCCGTTGCGCAAGCAACGTCACATTGCGCCAGCAGGCGATGGCCGTGCGCCGATTCATCGCGCCGCACCGACATCGACCGGATGCACTCGGCGAGCGTTGCACCTATCTCGTCAGCTACGAAGGCGATGCTGTCGATTTCAATGCATGGCTCACGCATTACATGACAAATCATCCGCCGCTGATGACGCAGCTGCCCGGCATACGCGAACTGGAAATCTACACGCGGATCGACAACCGCTCCCAGTTGCGTCATGCGCGCGCGACGGCCATGCAGCGAAACAAGGTCGTGTTCGATGACCTCGCTTCGCTCAATGCCGCGCTCGCCTCTCCCATCCGCGTGCAGATGAAGCACGACTTCGATTCGTTTCCGCCGTATAGCGGGGCCACCCCGCATTACCCGATGCGCAGCATTTACAGTAATCTGACGCAGGAGTGACCGAGCCGACCAAGGACGCGACATGACAAAGACGCCGCCCGGCATCACCGATCTGAATCTTCTGCGCGTGTTCCTGGCCATTTCGGATTTACGCAGCCTGACGGCCGCGGGCGAGCGCCTCGGGCTCACGCAGCCCGCCGTCAGTCATGCGCTGCGCCGCTTGCGCACGCTATTCGACGATCCGCTTTTCGTCCGCACGCCAACGGGCATGGTGCCCACGGATGCCGCCCTCCGTTTGCAGAGTCCCCTCACGCAGGCAATCGGCATCATCAACGTCGCGGTTCAGCAGTTGGCCAGGTTCGACCCCGCGACAGCGCATCGCGTCTTCCGCATCTCGATGTCGGACATGTCGGAGTTCTATTTCCTTCCGCCGTTGCTGGCGATGATCGATCGCACGGCGCCCGGCATCCGGATCGAGGTCGCGAACTTCTCCGTCGATTCCGTGAGCGCCGCAATGCGCAGCGGAGAGATCGATCTCGCGCTCGGCTATGTGCCGGGACTCGACCCCGCGTGCGTGAGCACGACGCTATTCGTCGACGAACACGTGTGCGTGGTCAGGGCGGGCCATCCATTGCGCAGGCGGCATCCGACCAGGGAAGACCTTGCCCGCCTGCGCTATGTGTACGCGAGCTCGAATGCCACGGGTCACCGGATGGTCGAGCAATGGCTGGAAGAATTGAATCTGCGCCGCGACATCGTAGTGCGCTTGCCGCATTTCGTGGTCGCGCCTGAAATCGTTCAGAATACGGATCTCGCCGTCATTTTCCCGAAGAGCATTGCGCAGCGCTTCAATCGCAGCAAGGCGTTTCGCATCCTGCCTCTGCCTTTCTCGTTGCCGCCCATCGAGATTCAGGTCCATACGCACGTCCAGTTCTCCGCCGATCCCGGCATTGCGTGGTTGCGCGAAGCAATCTGCGAGATGTTCTCGGCCTCGGATCGCAGGCCCAGATGAAATTCGCTGCCGTGATTTGCTTTTCTTTCTGGTTAAAAGGCGTATTTAGCCGCCGACTGCTCTCTCTTAAAAGACGGTTCACGAATATCGACTGAGCTTTGTGTTCAAATTGGAATTGCTCATTTCACGCCGGCCCTGGCCTAAAAGGTTGAATCGCTTTCGATTCGTAAGCGGCTTGCAGCCGGGAATAATAGACGTTTAAAAGCTATTGTTTCATCCGTTGACGGCTGTCGGAAAGAACACCTGGAAGACAGAGAAAACGTTAAACATATGAACATGTCGCGATTCGATTCCGGCAGGCTGTCGCGCTTTTTCCTTTTTCTTCTCTTCGGCTATTTCGCGCTTGCCGGGACTGCCCATGCTGCTTCCGCCGACTGCCGCGCGGGCCGTCTCGTCACGGTGGTCGCGCATCTCGACGACGACCTGCTGTTCGTCGAACCGTCGATCGGCGAGCAATTGCGGGCAGGATGGTGCGTGACCACAGTTCATCTGATCGGCGGCGCCAACGGCGCCAGTTTCGCGTATGTGCAAAAGCGCGAAGAGGCATCGCGGCTGGCGTATGCACGGCTTGCGGGCGTGCGCAACGATTGGGACGAGTCGACGGTGCGGATCGCGGGCAAGCCAGTGTTTCAACTGACGCTGAAGGCGCAGCCTCGCGTGCAGCTTCTCGAGCTTCGTCTTCCTGGCGGCGCAGTTCGCGGCGGCCGCGTGCCGCTCGCGTTGCTCTGGGACCAGGGCGCCACGCTGACGACCTACCCGATGGGGCGCGGCGACATCGCGCCCGCGCGTTACGCGCGCGATTCGCTCTCCGCCGTCCTCCACGCGATACTGCAGGACGCCACGAAGATCGACACGCTCAACCCGGACACCGTGCCGTTCATCGAGCACCCCGATCACATCTATGCCGCACGTATCACCCGGCACATCGGGCAAACCCTGGGCCGGTCCATTCCCATCGCGTACTACATCACCTATCCGACGGGAAACTGGCCGCCTGCCCTGTTCGGCGAAGAAGCGCAGCGCAAGCGCGACGTCACGGCGAGCTATTTCTCGATCGACGGCGGCGATACGGCCCACGTGTTCGGCGAGTACCAATGGGACGGCAACTGGGTCTTGCGCCGGTACGCGCGCAACGACAGCACCAGCCGCCCGACACCGGATTTCGTCGCCCTTCCTTCCGTGCTGTTCAACATAGCGTCGAGCGAATGCCTGACCTCGCGAGGCAACGATCGCGAGCCCGAACTCGCGCGGTGCGACGATTCCATCGCCCAGCAATGGAAGTGGGAACCGAGAGCGACGTATGCGGGCAATCAGCACAATGCGGCGCTCGTCTCCGCCGCCACGGGACAATGCGTCACGGAAGACGACGGCAGGTTGACGCAAGCGCCATGCGAAGAATGGAACCCGTCGCAACGGTGGACGCCGTGGGACTTTGGTCTGATCTTTACGCCGTCGCGGCGTTGCCTTGGAGAAGAAAGCGGCCGGCTTCACGTTCGCGGGTGCGCGTCGCTCACCACCCGATACAGATGGTCGACGGCGCGTCCGACGTCGGCCACCGATCTGCGCCTCGCAGGCGCGATGTACGGCGACCTGACGGGCAGCGGCATGCCTTCGGCCGTCTATGTTCAACGACGCGCCGACGGCCCCGGCTTCGACGTCTACGTACAGCCGTTGAACAGAGCCGGCGGCGGCGCGAGCTGGTACGCAAACGCGGTGCCTTTCGATAGCCGCGCGACGACGCCGACATGCGGCGCCGATACGCTGTGCTTCGACAGCGCGCGCTTCGTCGTCGGCGACTTCGATGGCGACGGTCGCGCGGATCTGATGGCCGTCACGCCGAGAAACGGCGGTTCCGCCTTCTGGCTGTTGCGCAGCACGGGCAGCGGATTCGCCGCGCCCGTTCTGTGGTTTCAGAGCGACGGGCGAATGCCCGCCGATCGCGTTCAGCAATACATGTCCTCCTCGGCGGCTGACACGCCGCGCGCCAGCATACTGGTCACGGTGCAGCAATCAGCCGGTCACGTCGAGCTATGGACAGTCGGCGCGAACGAAACGGGGATCGTCGAACAAACCAGGGTGCTCGACGACAACCGTCTGCACGGCAACGTGAAGTTGCTCGCAGTGAAAAGCGCGCATGACGATGCCTCGACGTTCGTCGCCGTTCAGCGTGCCGAAGACAGGCGGCACATATCCGTCACGACGCTGCGCGCAGCAAGTGGGCACTGGACCATCGAAGCCACGTCTGTCCTGCCGTCGCAATTCGAACTCGACACGACGCGCTTTGCAATCGACGACAGCCATGCAGGCAAAGACCCGGCGCTTGTCATGACGGTGCCGCATTTTGCCGAACCCGGCGGCGTGGACGTATGGCGATGGCGCTTCGCGCATGCCGAATCGGCGCCCGTTCTGCTCGGCTATCTGCGCGATCGCCGATGGGCGGACGCGGCGCCGTCGATCGTGCAAGACGGCAGCGGCAGGACACTCGTCTTCTACGAGCGAATCGACGCGATACTCAGCAACACGCTTTTTACGGCAGGGAATGCCGCGCTGGCGCGGTACTCCTTTAACGAAAATGACATGCAAATTATTCCAATGGGACTTTCACAACTTCCCGCGATGTATTCGGAAACATTGTGGCGAGAGCGTCTCACCCAGTAAAAAGGCATTGCATCTTTTTGAATGAAAAGCGCTCGCATCCGCATTGAAGAAGCAATGGAAATGATGTAGCGACGGGCAAGCGTGTCCAGTAATGACTAGTGGTTGACCGAATGTCGGAAGTGCGATTGGTTATGGTATATGCACGAAAGGGAAGCACAACAATTGACGATCGACCCACGCAACCGTACGCTGCAGAAGAGAGAGAAGACAACGGTCAGACATCGATGATCCGGCTCTCTTTGTACAAGACCTATTCAAAACGGTGACCAGTGCGGATATTACAAGTCGTCTATGTGCCACGTCTGTCTGGCGCGGAGATTCTGGCAAAGGGTCTTGCGATCCAGCATAGGGAGGGAGGCCACGAAGTCTGTATCGCCTCGATGCAACCGCAAATGGCAGACTTCGATGACAGCCGCCGCGAACTGGCGGCTGCGGATGTCTTATGCGATTTTCCGGACTCCCGTCAGAGCAGGTTGGGACGCCTGATGCATCTGCGTCGCTGCATACGGCAATTTCGACCGGACATCATCATCGCGCACGCAACGCTTGCCGCGCTCTATGTCCGTCTGCTTCCGAATGCCGCGCCCGTCGTGTATGTGATGCACTCGGGCTCCAACGATTTCGCCAATCCGAAGCTGAGATGGGCCGAGCGCATGTTGTCGCATCGGGCCCGCGCGGTCGTCGGCGTATCGCCGCAAAATACGCACGACTATCTGCGCGAGGTCGGCCCGCACCCGCTCGTGACGGTGATTCCCAATGGCGTCGATCTGCCGCGCTTCCGGAATGCGGCGGCGCCATCGAGCTTCGCCGAACGTGGCGCGACACGACAGATCGTGCAGTTGGGCCGCTATGTCGCCGACAAGGGGCAACTCGAAACCATTCGCGCGTTTGAAATCGTGCTGCAACACGAGCCTGATACGCGATTGCTGCTATGCGGCGTCCTCGAAGACGAGGTGTATCACGACAAGGCGATGAACCTCGTGCATCGCCTGAATCTGGCTGAGCATGTCGCGTTGAGCGGTCCGGCAACGAATGTCGCTGCGATCCTGCAGGCGTCACACGTGTTCGCGATGCCTTCTCATACGGAGGCGCACAGCATCGGCTTTCTTGAAGCACTCGCGTCGGGTATCCCCGTCGTCGCAAGCCGCATCGCAGCATTCGAATTTGCGCGCGAATTTCCGGGCGTGTCGCTCGTCGACACGAACAATCCTTCCGTGTATGCACGCGCACTGATTCATGCGCTGCGCGCGCCACGCGTCTATCGTCCGCTGGATGGGTACACGTTGCACGACACGGCGGAGAGTTATCTGAAGATCGCGCAGACCATCTTCGATTCGGGCCGCATCTCGAGAAGATCATCGATGGCGGGCTTGAAGAGCAACTAGCCATCGATGTGAGCGCGGGAACAATACCGCTGCGTAAATCGTTTACCGCTATGTGCGTCGACAGATTCGTTTAGGCAATGCGCGCCGCCTGAACGACACACTCGCTCACTGCCAACGGGCGATCTGCACGATGCGCGCCAGGTCCCCGATCGATCGCCTTCCAAACCGCGTCATGCACACGCACTGCGATTCGTCTGGAAAGTAGCGTGCTGCGTGCGCCCGCCCACATTCTCGGACTTGTCGCCCAAGGCAGCATGAGAAATTGAGGGCGGACCGAAGCATTCCTTGGCTCGATGGCATCACGGTATCGACTGGAAATGCTTCTCGAATCGAGACGGGTATTCGGAGCTCCGGTCCAGTTCATTCAGGCTAGGAAGAAAAAAATGGTGTCCACACAAACGCCTCAAAAACCCGATCCGAACGACGCCGAGGGCATGGACGACATACTCCGTCGATTGCGGCACGTCGCCCTCGTGCTGTTCGACGGCTTCGATCTGCTGAGCGCCAGCGTGATCGCCAACACGCTGGAAATCGCGAGCGATCTGTCAACCCGAGGTCCCATCCAGTGGTCATATCAGATCGCCACGCTTGCGCCGCGCGACGGCTACATCGTCAGTTCCGCGGAACTGCGCGTCTGCGCGGAAGCATTCGACACCTACATGCAGCATGATTTCGACGCGATCTTCGCGGTCGTCGGCAGCGACGCTACCGTCGACTCCGATGCGATACCGCTGCTCGCATGGATCAACCGTGCCCGCGCCAAGACCGCCGATGTCCGCCTGGTGGGCGCGACGCTGAGCGCGCCCGAAGGCCGCGCTTACGGCACGCAGCGCAGTCCGGACCAGGACCGCGAGCACGGCCCGGATTGCACGGCGCACACCAATCCGGCCGGACCTTGCGCCGACTGCAAGACGCGCATGCAAAGCCTCAACGACGCGCTGACGGGCGCACTGAAGCTGATCCGCCGCGACATGGGCGACAGCATCGCGCGCCGTGTCGCGGACCGTCTGTCGATCTGCTCGCACGACATGCTGAACGCGATCTTCGAGGACGTGGTCGGCAGCACGCCAGCGGAGAAAGTGCGCGCGGCCGCGCACTGGCTGCAGGACAACTGCCGCCGCCAGGTGACGATAGAAGACGCCGCGCAGGTCGCCGCGATGAGTGAGCGCAGCCTGCTGCGCCACTTCAGAAGCGAGCTCGGCATGACGCCTTCCGACTATCTGATGCATGCGCGGCTCCAGGTCGTCTGCAGCCTGCTGGCCGAAACGGATCTGCCCGTCGACAAGGTGGCCAAGCGCGCCGGCATGACGAGCGGCGATCATCTCGCACGAAGCTTCCGCCGGCACATGAAGACCTCGCCAAGCGAATATCGCGCACAGCACAGGCTGCATTGCTGAATTGCGCGCCGCGCAGTGCGGTATGCTGACGTCTTTTGCCATTCATCGAATCGACGATGTCCGACGAATACGAAGTTCACGGCCCACACGATCACGCAATCGAACACGCAGGTTCTCACGGAAGCGACAGCAGCGCGTCGCGCATCGCGGTCATGACCGCCATTCTCGCGAGCGTCGGCGCAATTGCCGCCTATCAGAGCGGCGCCAATGAAAACCTCGCGCTCTTCTACAAGAACGAAGCAGCCATCCTCAAGACGGAGGCCGCGAACCAGTGGGCCTACTATCAGGCGAAGGGCGAAAAGCAGAACCTCGCTGAACTGGGCGCCGCGCTGACGGACCCCGCATCGGCCGCGCACGCGAAGTTCGTCACCGACGTGCAGCGCTACAAGACGGAGAAAGAACCGATTCGCCAACAGGCGGAGTCACTCGAAAAGCAGGTGACGAAGGACAACGGCGTCAGCGAGTCCTTGCAGCACCAGCATCACCGCTGGGCTCAGGCGACGACGCTGATCCAGATTTCGATCGCGCTCGCCGCGATCACGCTGCTCACGAAAAAACGCTGGCTGCAGAAGCTGACGATCGGCATGGCCGTCGTGTCCGTCGGCTTTTTCCTTTCCGCATTGATGGCATTGTGAATGCGGCGACCGGCCGGGCGCTCATTGCGCCGCGCTGAGCTTGCGCCATAACGTCGTCTTGCTGATGCCGAGCGCCCTGCACGCGGCATCGCGATCGCCGCCGCAAGCAGCCAGCACCGCGCGTATTTCATCCGCCTCGACATGGCGGCTGCGTTCGCGCAACGTCAGCGCGCCCTTCCTGCGCGGCTCCGATGAAGCGGATAGTTCCGGCGCAACGACATCCAGCATGTCGCGCGTGAATTCGTCGTGCGCGTTGCCTTCGCTGTCGGCGAGTTCGACGGCGATCCGTTCGATCACATTCTGCAATTCACGCACGTTGCCGGGCCATGCATAGCGGCGCAACGGTTCGCCGATCTGCGCGAGCACGCGGGTCGCCGCCTGCAGGTCCGGCACGCGCGCCGCGAGTCGCGGCTCACGCGCGGCAGCCTGCAGCAGCAGTTCGGCCGCAAGCGGCATCACGTCCGCCGTACGCTCGCGCAGCGGCGGCAATGCAATGCTCAAGATGTTCAACCGATAGTAGAGGTCGGCGCGGAACGTCCCGGCTTCGACGCCTTCCGTCAGCGCCCGGTGCGTCGCCGCGACGACGCGTATATCGACGCGCGTCGGCTCAGTCGAGCCGAGCCGCACCACTTCCCTTTCCTGCAGCACGCGCAACAGGCGGCTTTGCAGCGGCAACGGCATCTCGCCGATTTCATCGAGAAACAGCGTGCCGCGATGCGCCGCTTCGATCAGCCCGGCCTTGCCGCCCTTGCGCGCGCCCGTGAACGCGCCTTCGTCGTAGCCGAACAGCTCGCTTTCCAGCAGCGCCTCCGGAAACGCGCCGCAATTGATCGCGACGAATGCGAAGTCGCGCCGCGCGCTCAGATGATGCATGCTCTGCGCGACCATCTCCTTGCCGGTGCCGCTCTCGCCGAGTATCAGCACGGTCGCGTCGGACTTCGCGTAACGCCGCACGAGCGTGCGCACACGTTCGATCGACGGACATTCGCCTACGAGATCATCGAGCCGGTAACGCGCGGTGAACTGCTGCGAGCGCTGCCGCGAACGCAGCGTGCGATCGAGCCGTTCGACGGCACGCGATTCCTGGAACGTCAGCACGGTGCCCGCCGCGGGACCGGCGCCCGCGAGCGGCCCGCGATGCACGACGTAGCTCGCGCCGCGCACGGACACGAGCGTATCGCTGCCGGTATCGGGCAGCGCGTTGGCGAGATCGGGCGCAAGTTGCTGCAGCGGCACGCCCGCCGCGTTCGCGGCGTCGATGCCGAGCACGCTCGCCAGACGCTGGTTGATCGCTTCGACGCGCCCTTGCGCATCGAGCGCGACGACGCCATCGCGCAAGTGCTGCAACAGGTTGTCCAGACGCTGCCGCCGCACGCCTTCCGCGCGCGTGGCCTGCGCGACTTCGAGCGCGGTATCGAACGCGCCTCGCACCGACGTGCGCGAATACAGGAACACGGCCGCCATGCCGGCGCGCTCCGCGAGATCGGTCACGTGCCCCGGCCCGACTACGGCATCCACGCCGCGTTCGCGCAGCTCGCGCACGCAGTTCTCCGCATCTTCGGTGGAGCGGTACGACGCGTAGATCACGTCGATGCCGTATGCGGCCGTGAAGCGCTTGACCTCGTCGGGCGTCTCGCCGTGCGTGACGAGCGCCACCGTGCCGCCGTCGCGCCGCGCGCGCGCGAGCGCCTGCATCACGTCGAAGCCCGTCGGCGAGATCACCACCACGGGCATGTTCACGCGCGTCCTCAGATACGCGCCGTTCGAGCCGCCCGCGACGATTACATCGGGACGCTCCCCGCCCGCCGCCTCGATCTCCTGCACGGCGTCCCCGAACCCGCGCGCGACCACGCGCAAGTCCGCGCGGCCCGCATACTCGCTGGCGATATCGACGAACAGGTCGCGCAAGCGGCTGATGCCCATCGCCCAGATGCGCGGGCGCGCGTTCGAAACGGTGGAAGGTGTGCTCATGGAAGCTGCCACGTACGGATGCCGGATCAGCGCTATTATGCGCGCCAAATTTCAGAGCAGAAACCTGTGAATTCCACTTTTGAAATCCACGCGAATTGCCGTCTGGCCGCACATGCCGCGAAATCAGCAACTTAGTGCGGCGGACAAGCTTGGCACGCCACTTGCAGATAACGGCCCGCAATCACTGGAGCCTCAAATTGAACACAGCCAAACAACCCGCTAGCGCCGGCGCCGCGTTCCGCCAGGCCGTCGCAGAAGGACAACCGCTGCAGGTGGTCGGCGCGATCACCGCCTACGCCGCGAAGATGGCCGAAGCCGTCGGCTTCAAGGCGCTGTACCTGTCGGGTGGCGGCGTCGCCGCGAACTCGCTCGGCATTCCCGACCTGGGCATCAGCACAATGGACGACGTGCTGACGGACGCCCGCCGCATCACCGATGCGACCAACCTGCCGCTGCTCGTCGATATCGACACCGGCTGGGGCGGCGCATTCAATATCGCGCGCACGGTGCGCTCGTTCATTAAGGCAGGCGTCGCGGCCGTCCATCTGGAAGACCAGGTCGGCCAGAAGCGCTGCGGGCATCGGCCGAACAAGGAAGTCGTCGCGAAGGAAGAGATGGTGGACCGCGTGAAGGCCGCCGTCGATGCGCGCACCGACGACCAGTTCGTCATCATGGCCCGCACCGACGCAGCCGCCTCCGAAAGCATCGACGCCGCGATCGAGCGCGCCGTCGCCTATGTCGAAGCGGGCGCCGACATGATCTTCCCGGAAGCAATGCGCACGCTCGACGATTACCGGCGCTTCAAGGCCGCCGTGAAGGTGCCGATTCTCGCGAACCTGACCGAGTTCGGCGCAACGCCGTTCTTCACGACGACGGAACTGCGCGACTCGAACGTCGATATCGCGCTGTACTGCTGCGGTGCGTATCGCGCGATGAACGCGGCTGCGCTGAATTTCTACGAAACGGTGCTGCGCGACGGCACGCAAAAAGCCGCCGTGCCGACCATGCAGACCCGCGAAGATCTGTATAAATACCTTGGCTATCACGCGTACGAGGACAAGCTCGACGCGCTGTTCGCCGCAAAGAAGTAATCGAATTGGAGGAAGACACATGAGCGAAGCAGACAACGGCACACCGACCACGGGTGCATTCAAGCCGAAAAAATCGGTGGCCCTGTCGGGCGTGACGGCGGGCAATACCGCCCTGTGCACGGTCGGCAAGACGGGTAACGACCTGCACTACCGCGGCTATGACATCCTCGATATCGCGGGGGCGTGCGAGTTCGAGGAAGTCGCGTATCTGCTCGTGCACGGCAAGCTGCCGAACGC
>NZ_JAGIPX010000037.1 GCF_017814945.1 Paraburkholderia sp. LEh10 | reverse complement strand
AACTGAAGGAAGGCGAACTGCAACGCGTGCGTATGACCACGCACCCGGTCGAATTCGAACTGTACTACTCGCTGTAAAGTGTCTCCACGCTTCGCGTCCCATTGAGGAGGCGAAGTGTGGCTTTGCTTTTTCCGCAGCGGCCTCAAATCTAAAGTGCAACACCCTGTCCCGTATAGGGTGTTCGATGAACGAAAGAACTTGGTACAGGCAACTGCAACCCGAGGAGCGCCTTAGCGGGGTCAACGTCAGCTTGTGACTATTCACGATTGAGCAAATGCATGATTTCCTGACCGGTGTTTGCAATATGTTTCGCCAGGACATCCTGTGCCCCCTTCACATCGCGCTTCCTGCACAGTGAAACAATCTGCCGGTGATCATCTTGCGAGTGGGATTTGTAGTCCGACCGGGCCCACAGCAATCGCAGATACGGTTCAAGTGCGAGCCGTAGCTTTTCCAACGTCGCCAATGTACGCGGCCGCTCCGCCCTCGCGTACAAGTGCGTGTGAAAGTCCACATTCAGGGCGAGTTGCTCATCCATCGAACGGGTCCTATCAAGCTTCCGGACGATCTTATCCACCGCTATGAAATCGTTTTCGTCCAGGCGCGGAATCGCGTGCGCGACCAACATGGTTTCAAGCGCGATACGGAGCTCGACGATCTCTTCCACATCCGCCGGCGAGAGCGACGCGACCACCGCACCCCGCCGTGGCACGATTTCAACGATTCCTTCTCCCGCGAGCAGCCGGAAGGCCTCCCGCACGGTCACCTGACTAACGCCGAACTGCTTCGCGATCGCGTCCTGCCGTAAGGATTCCCCCTGTTTCAGCACGGCGCGAAAAATCGCTTCGCGTAACGAATCGGCCACAACACTCGAAATGGGCTGCCGCTTTTCCTGAAATGACTTGGCGAGCGAGGTGAGTTGATTCATAGGGTTTTCACGTAGCAAAAATAGCGACTTCCGTATGTTGACATAGATTTAGACTGACGCTAGTTTACCAATTATCGATTATCGATAATATGCCGATCTGGGGATTGATCGCAGCGAGATCCTCCATATCGGGCAAAGTCTGCGCGCGGACGTCATTCCCGCCAACGATCTCGGCATCCATTGCGCATGGATCAAGCGGCCGGGCCGAAGCCTGGGATCGCGTCCGGAAGACGCGAAAGGGTGCGGCTCCCGACATCATCTTCGACACTCTTCAGGAACTCGTTGCGCACCATCGCGTCCAGACTCTCGTCTGGCGCAAGGAACTAGTATCCCGTTCCGCTGGTTCGCGTACGTAGTCTTTGTAGCTTGGCGAGGATGGAATCAGTGGTAGCAGTCCACATGAATGGCTTGCAGTTCTGGTTGTAGTGAGAGACAAATTGATCGATACGTTTAACCAGTTGCTTGACCGAACCAAACGAGCCACGGCGTATGGCCTTGCCGGCAATCAGCGGGAAGAAGCGTTCGACCTGGTTAAGCCACGAACTGTAAGTCGGGATGAAATGCATGTGCCGGCGAGCGACGCAGACTTACCCAGCATGCTTCCCGAAATGCTGCCGCGACTGTGGACCTTCGCGTTACGCATTACGGGCGACAGGCACGATGCGGAGGATCTTGTACAGCGCGCTTGCGTCCGCGCGCTTGAGCGCCTGCACCAGTTGCAGCCCGACACGTCGGCGATCAGCTGGATGTTTTCGATTGTCCACTCCACATGGATCAACGAACTATGGGCCCGCAAGGTCCGTAGTCGGTCGAGTGTGGAATGGGACGAAGCGTTTCTCGAGACGGTGGCCGATCCTGCTGCGCGGACGCCAGAAACCGATGCAATGTATGGGCAGATCGTGAGTGCCGTCGGACAGTTACCCGAAGCGCAACGCGTCGTCATGCTTCTCGTTGCAATCGAGGGGCTCAGTTACAACGAGGCCGCCAAGGTGCTCGACGTGCCTATCGGCACCATCATGAGCCGCCTCGCGCGGGCGAGGCAGACCATGAGTTCACTTTTCGGCAAACTCGAAGATAACAATGTAAAGGCGCGGCCAAAAAGTAAGAGCCCGGCCTCGTGAATGGAAGCGAAGTCCCGTCGATGGGGGCAAGCCAACTGCAAACTACCGCGACAAAGCGTTGGAACGTTTCGTCCGTGATCACGACATCACGCTCGAGCAACAACGACTCAATGTCGCGCAGGCTCAGGCCGAATCGGAAGTACCAGCGAACCGCGCAGCTGATGACGCCGGCAGGGAAGCGATGACCATGATAAAGCGATTTCGTCTTCTTCATCGCTTCATTCCACCGCCGTTTCATCAACCTGCCAGAGTCCATCCAACGGTTGAATCCGCAGTTCCGCAACGGACGATGGTCGAACACTCCAGGCGAGCGGTCGCTTTGACCGTCGCCCGACCGGCAGTACACGACACAAGCCGGATACCTAACCGCCAGACCTGACAGCACGAGAGCGGTCGCTCAAGGCCGACGGCGAGCGCACCAACCTGAGCACACAGACAGCTGGTCCCGATCGCACCGCGCGCGCTCTGGCGTCATGCCGCGGGTACGGCTGCTTCCACCTGCTGGTATACGGCCATCTCGAACCTAATGAGTGTCTCGATGACAGGCGTGTCGTAGAAGGGCAGCAACTGCGTCATCAGTACCGCGCCGATGCCCTTGGAGCGGTCGATCCAGTAGTAGCAGTTGAAGACACCGGCCCAGTCACCCGTGCCGCTGCTGCGCATGTCCGGCACGTCGGCGAGTGTGAGGTGGAAGCCCAGGCCCCAGCCCTGCGGCACCGGCGCTGCGGGCACGTCATTCGACAGTCCGGGCAGCGTGGACTTCATAAGTTCGGGGACCCTGATCTGTCCGAGATGGTTCTGCAGTGCTATCCGCACGGTCTCCGGTTCAAGGACGCCGGCACCATCGTTGAGCCATGCCTGCAGGAAGCGGCCGTAGTCCTGCACCGTGCCGTAAGAGCCGTGGCCGGCAGCGTCCCATTCGGAGGTCGGCGGCAGATCGACGTTGGAAGGCGCGAGGGTGCCGTCGGCCTGACGTTGCATCACGCGCAGCAGCCGCTCGCGCTGCTCGTCGCTGGGCGCGAATGTTGAGTCGCGCATTCCCAGCGGCCCGTAGACATGCTGCTTGACGTAGCTGCCCAGACTCTGCCCCGAAAGCTTCTCGTCAATGACCCCGGCACGGCCTGGGAGTACGGCAGCAGCACCGACTGGCTAGGGCTCATTGTCGGCGTGCCTCACCTCATGTAGAGAAGGAGTGTCAGAATGCGCACATTGACACTTGGCGGTTATCGACAGCGCGTTTGGGTGATATCGAACTTGACAGGAATGACATTGTTCATGGTGGTGATATGTTTCGCTCGGTGGCGTAGACCTTTTTGTGCCTCTCGCGCCATCGTCTGTTTCGCAAATTGAAGGTCGAGTCGCGATTTGCGCCGGTTACAAGAATCACATATTCTTCGATCTTCATGAGCTTCCTCTGGTGCCTTTCACCATAAGACAAAGATGTTGATCGTGACATGTCTATAGCGCCGCATCCTGCTGGAAAAAGACTCCAGCGCTATTTCGTCCTGTTTTCCAGCTATGGAGTGCCGATGTTATTCACCGCGACCGAATCAGCGTTTGATGTCGACGATCAGAGGCCAAGACAGCAACAGTCCGGTAAAGGAACTGAGCGGGCTTCAAGAAACTGGCACCTTCTCGAAGCCAGCGGCAAGCGCCGATACAATTGCATCGATCTGAGGTGCTTCGACGACGAGTGGTGGCGTCACGGCAATCAATGCACCCATCGGGCGTATGAGTGCGCCGTGCTGACGTGCAACGTCGCAGACGGCCGCCGCGTACCCGGACATCATATCGACGGGCTCTCGCGACGACTTGTCTTTTACAAGGTCGAGTCCGACCAGCAGACCTTTCCCACGAACGTCTCCGACCGTGCGATAGCGTTCGGCAAACGGCCGCAACGCCTGGAGCAGATAATCACCCTGCCTCGCGGCGTTTGCGACGAGATTCTCTTCGCGCAAGATCTTCAGCGTTGCGAGGGCAGCCGCGCAGGCGACGGGATGACCTGAGCTCGTGTAACCATGCATGATTGCGCCCGTGAAATCGCCATTGTTCAGAAAGGCCCGCTCGATTCTTTCATTGACTGTCGTCGCGCCAAGTGGCACATAGCCTGACGAAATCCCTTTGGCGAAGCACATGATGTCCGGCTTCACGCCCCAGCCGCGGCTGCCAAACATTGTCCCCGTACGTCCAAAACCAGTGACGACCTCATCGGCGATCAACAATACACCATGCCTGTCGCACACCTCGCGGACGAGCGGCCAGTAGTCAGCCGGGGGCACGATGACACCGCCAGCGCCTTGTATTGGTTCGGCGATGAACGCAGCCACCGTGTCGGCGCCCTGAAAGACAATTTCTCTTTCGAGCAACTCCGCGCAGATGTGCGCCAGTTCTTTTGGGTCCTG
This sequence comes from Paraburkholderia sp. LEh10, assembly GCF_017814945.1. Lineage (GTDB taxonomy): Bacteria > Pseudomonadota > Gammaproteobacteria > Burkholderiales > Burkholderiaceae > Paraburkholderia. The sequence continues at coordinate 81,686 of NZ_JAGIPX010000037.1, read as the reverse complement.
CGTAAAGGGGTTGCGATAAAGCCACGGCGCTTCCACGTGAGAGCAGCCGGGCAAATTCGGCTCATGGTTGCGCCGGAATGCAGTGAACCCTGTTACGGCAGCGGAACCGAAATGCGTGCCGTGATAGGCCATCTTCAGAGAAATGAACTTCGTGCGATCGGCTTGCCGTTCCACTTTCCAGTACTGGCGTGCGAGCTTCAATGCGGTCTCGATTGCATCAGAGCCGCCGAGGCTGAAAAACACCCGGCGCATCCCTTCCGGTTCGAGCATTTCGATGAGCAGCTTCGCTAGCTCTTCCGCGCGGGGATGCGTGATTGCGCCGCCAAAGAGCGTTGAGTATTCGAGTTCGTCGAGTTGTCGAATGATCGCTTCCTTGATCTCCCGGCGGTTATGTCCGACGAGAACGTTCCAAAGCCCCGACGATCCGTCCACCAGCTTGTTACCCCGATCGTCGAGCAGATAACAACCATCCCCGCGCGCGATTCGCACGGGCGTGATGTGCTGCTCTAGCGCCGGATGCGACTCCGGATTCCAGAAATACGATTGGACGGCATTCATAGGCGGTTCTCCAGATGGAAAGATGGACACGGTAAGCGCTGGGCTATTCAGGCCATGTTTGCAGGTGCCGCCGCGTGAGGGCGATTGCAGCTACATGGCTTTGCAGCTTACGTGCGACGGACACAAAGAAGTTCTCCAGAACCGACGGATTACTTGACTGGTCCGCACTATCTGTTCCTGCCATCCTTTGGATCGAGGAGCCGTGGAATAAAAGCGGCGAGGTAACTGTTTTCAGTTCATGGAACTCGGCAACGAACGCGAATTCACGCACGTCGAAAGTGCGTCGATGGGAGCCGCCACGATATGCAGACTGAAAAGGTTCACGTAGTGTTGGGTGAACACGCCGACAGCAGAGACAGCTGGCGTCATCAGACGTCCAGCGCATATGGACTGCATTGCGAGTTTTCGCCGGGAGATTCGGCAGGCTCGAGCTCAATGAGCTGGAATCTGGGGCAAGTGGAGTTGCTTTGCGTTGAACTTGCTCATCAGTCTTTGTCACCGATCGCGGAGCTTTCCGAACCGTATCTGTTCGTCAAGCTGATCGAAACGGGCTCGATGGTGCTTGAACAGAATGGACAGGTACGACGTTTCGAGGCGGGCAGCATGGTGCTTGTCGATCCGGCAAAGCCATACCGGCAGATCTTTGCAGAACGCGCGCAGATGATCGCAGTGCGAATTCCCAAGAGCGCCTTGAAAGAGAGAGGCTTTCGGCATGACCTGCGTGGTCTGGTTGTGCCTGACATCGCGACATCAGATGTTCGAGCCATCGGCGATGTTATCTCAGGCGTCGCCCGGCAAAATGGGTCCACGAGTACAAACATGCGTCGCCGACAGGGCGAACAATTGCTGGACCTTGTGGACATTCTCATTGAGGATCCATCTGCCTTGATACGATCGAGGAGCGGTGATGCGACGTTGTTCCGCGCGAAGCGGTTTATCGCGCAAAATCTTCGTAACGCGGACCTGACGGCAACCCTCATTGCGTCCGCAGTAAATGCTTCCGAAGCACACCTGAATCGACTTTTCAAAACTGAGGGTAGTTCATTGATGCGCTACGTCTGGTCAAGGCGGCTGGAACTTGCCGCAAACCTGCTAGAACGATGCGTCGAAAGATCAATTCAAGTAAGTGAGATTGCATATCGATGTGGATTTTCCACTCCTGCGCATTTTAGTCGCGCATTCAAGGCGCGATATGGCATGACGCCAAGGGACGCGATTGAAAGGAGAAGAGAACAGTTTCAACGCATCGGGCCGACCAATGATTGATACTGGTTGGTCATGTGTTGAATGGAATTTCTCCGATTTCGTGGCGCGTTGTCCCGGCCGCCACCCTTCACTTGTTCACGCCTCGCCACTCACACGGCGGTTTTATTCCGCGACGGTGAACACCGACGGGGCGACACAAAAGTTATGCGTCTCTGGAATACCACGTCCACCGGGGTGTTATGGAAATTACAGATTCGACGAAACTCCCTTCGTCGCACGATTCGAGGGTCCGTATGCCTGACCACTACAATCTGCTCGTCTACTACGATGGATCACCTGAATCCAGATCGGCATTACTGCGCGTGACCCGCTTGGGGTATGCGTTGAGCGCGACTGTTCACGTGCTGTCGGTAGTGGATATTGTCTCGGCTGTAGGCTGCAGTGTGGGACACGTATCGGGCATCGAATATGTCCAGATGGAAAACGCAGCAAAGCAGGCTTTAAGGGAAGCGCTGCAACATTTAAGGGAGAGCGGGACCGTTTCTCGCGGATATGTCGCAGTAGGCAACGTGGTCGACAGCATGACCAGGTATGCAGGCTTACTCGACGCCGACCTGCTTGTGCTCGGCCACCGGATTCCGCGTGGACTCGCAAGGTGGTGGGGCCCGCCATCGCACCACGCGGAGCTTGTGAAACGCGCCGCAGGGCGCGCTGTTATTACTGTGCCGATGGACTAGATGATGACGCCATGGATAGATGCGCCGTCCGCACCAAATATCGAACAGTTCGGAGCATCCAGCGTTGATGTCGTCAGGAAAAATTGTTCGGTGTTCATCAGGTAACGTTGAGGAGGGTATCAATGATGCGTCATTTCGGATGACCGTTATCGAGCTCGATCGTCCCTTTCGACGATCGCCGTGTTGTAGCGCCCGACTCGCACGCATCTCCGACAAATTCGGCCCAGTGGTCGTCGAGCGAAACGGTGAGACCTCCGATACGGCAGTGGTGCCGTATTAGCAGTGTAGGTCGTTCGTCGGATCCCGCGAGCTCAACGCTCCACCCGCCGGCGTGGAAGTGTCGTTCGACCGCGAAAGGGGCCGGTTTGTGCGTCCATTGCAAGTGCTTCGAGGACCGTTCGACGTGCTCGATGTCCACGCCGCGCACGGCTATCTGATTCACTCGTTCCTCTCGCCAATCGCCAATCGACGTGACGACGAGTACGGCGGCGACCGCGACGGACGCATGCGTTTCGCACTCGAAATCGCCTCGACCGTTCGCGCCTTAGCCGCGACATTCCTTCCACGCGGCCGGTTTGGTCGCACGTCAACGCGATGGCGACGCCCAGCCACCAGACGCTTGAGTCGTTCCGAAAATCCGCTGATCTGTGTTTTCTGATCGGCGTCTCTGCCGTAGGGGTATTCGTACCCTTTGCCGCATATATGCTTGTTCGGCTCTGCCTCCTCGGCTAGGGGCGAAACAAGCTTTCAACGGTAGTTGGCGCGGCAACGCTATCCCTTCGAAGACCACCGCCAAGAGGCGTTCTGCTTCGATCTGGACGGCTAGCGGTGAACGCGTGACAGTGATCAGCGACGACGAACCCGGTGAGTTTGGGAAGACCGTCGAGGGTATTCGGCAGCAAGATGATCGACTCGATGGAACGCGAATCGGTGGAGACCGAGATCATCCGCGCCAAATGGCTGGTCTGGCATGGAAAGAGCCGCAAGGCGTTGGAGCGGATCAAGGCACTGGACAGTCAGCGCCTCGCAAGGCAGGGATACGAATTCAATACGTTGTGGTGGAATCTGAACACTGCTTCCAGTTACCTGGAGAAGAACGCGGGCACGTTGGTCAACTACGGCGCCCGATATCGCAAGGGGCGACTCTGTCGCGATAAGAATCGATGAGCGAGCGAAATCGATATGCAAAGTGCAACTTATATTGCGAGGTCGTAGAATTGATCGGCGGCGGACGGATAGGTTCCACGAACACACTTCATCTGCCCTTTCGCGATCATGTGCATCAACTCAATGCCGGCCAGAAGGATCCGGGCACAGCGAAAACTCTTGAACCCCAGCATGGGTCGCGTCCGCAGCTTGGTGGCCCTATGGTCCTGCTCAACCAGGTTGTTGAGATATTTCGACTGGCGGATCTTGATGGGCGTTCACGGTCGGCATTGATCCCATCGAGCGCGGCGAGATTGGCACCGTTTTTGTCGATGTTCACTGTATCGGGCGCTCGTCCATGCGCCAGCTCTTGCCAACTGGCCGCTTGCGCAGGCGAAACGCTTTCTCCAGCGCTGGCAACAGCTTGACGGCCCAGCGGTGCACTGTCGAATGGTCGACCGAAACGCCGCGCTCGGCCATCATATCTTCGAGGTGCCGCAGGCTCAGAAGATAGGCTACATACCAGCGCACGCAGGTCAGGATTACGTCGAGCGGAAAATGCAGGCGTCTAAGCACTCGGGCCACCACCGGATTCAACGTCTTCATCGAGCTTTCAACTGTTCGTGTCGTTCCGCACATCATAGCGGAGCGCCTTACTGCAACAGATCCATCCGGGGCGCAGACCCTGATGCTGCGACCAGGCTTCCGCGTTTAATCGCCTCAACGCTCAGTTTCTATTGAGCCTCCACCCGATTCGTATAATTGCGAAGAATGGCGACACTGCAATCGAGCACACGTCAGAAGCCCGCGTGTTCTTTGGAACCCGCGGGCTGTCTTCGGTGTCAAAGGATGTGACGAATATTTAACTAAATATGCAGACTGACGCCGACAGTGTGGGACGAACGGTAGTGAGTTGACCGTCTAATTCGCAAGCCACCTTAATCCCCGTTCGGAACCTCAAATTACTCGTTTCCAGCATCGTCGTTACGCTGAACGCCGACATTTTCCGAAGACGAAGGCTTTATTACGATTCGCGGAAAACCTCGTGTCGATACCGAGGAAGTCATGAACGAGCATGAACGTCTTTTCCTCCCGCGCCTGGCACCGAAGCTCGCCGGCGCACTGTTCCTTTTATCTCTCCTGCTTGCCGGTGGTAAAGCGTGGGCGGCCACCTACACGGTCATTGACATCGCCACCCTTTTACAAGGGCATCCCGCAACCGTGCATGGTCCAAATGTGACGGGTGCCGCTGTCGGTGGAGGCGTTCCTGTCACAGGCACTGAACGCGACGGCAGGCCCCGAGGGCTTGTTTTCGCTAATCGTGCGGTGCGAGTCATCGGCGGGCTGGCCAACAGTGACTACACGATCACGTTCGGCATCAACGATGCCGGCAGTGTTGTCGGAGGATCTAACACGGCGATCGCCGTGCGTGGATTCGTGACGACGGCAGCAGGAAGCACGCAAGAACTACCGCCACTGGCAGGCGACACCGCCAGCACCGCATTCGCGATAAACAATAGCGGCCAGGCGGCTGGATATTCGAGCGGTCCTGATGGAGAGCGCGCCGTCATCTGGGCGGCGAACGGGGCAGTCACTGCATTGGCAGGCGGCTCAGGTGTTACCGTGAGGGCATTAGCCCTGAATGACCGGAGCGACGTGGTTGGCGTCGTGGATAACGGAGCCGGTCGACGTGCCATTCTCTGGCCAAAAGCGGGCACTCCCCAAGAACTGGGCGTACTTTCAAATTACATGATGAGTGAGCCAACTGGAATAAGCGCATCGGGTAACGTCGTGGGGTTTTCTGAAGATGCGAGCGGAGCACGCCGCGCAACGCTGTGGCTGTCGGGCGGTGGGATCATTGATCTTGGGACGCTGCCGGGCGGCAAGTTTAGCCAAGCCCTTGGCATCAATGCGCGAGGCAACATTGTCGGAACATCAGGGAGCAATTCGGGTAACCGTGCATTCCTCTGGACACCAGCTAACGGGCTTCAGGATCTAAACAGTCTTATTGGTCCATCTGCGCTTGTATTAACAGCGGCTGTCGGAATCAATCAGTCTGGCATGATCGTTGCCATTGGACATGAAGCTACTGGCGATGCACATGAGGAGCACGAGGCGCCCATTCGGGTATTTCTCCTTAAGCCGTGAGCGTAAATCATGGAAACCGACAGACCTTTTGTTCGCGCACTGTCGTGCCTGCTGAGCGCGCTGACCACGTTAATTGTCCTCCCAGCGAGCGCGCAAACGCCAGGTCAGATTGGCCAATGGCAGTCACTCATCAGTCTGCCTTTCTACCCCGTCCATAATCATCTGCTGCCTAACGGCAAGGTCATGATATGGAGCGGCGATGGTACGAATGTTGGTAACGATCCCCGGCTGTGGGACCCTGCAACTCAAAATCTGACGACATTAGCACCGTTAAGCTATAACGCTTTTTGCTCGGGTCATGCGTTTCTCGCGGACGGGCGACTGTTTGTCGCTGGCGGACACAACGGAATCAATACAAGCGCGAACGGCGACGGCGTTCGATATGCCAGTCTTTATAATCCGGCCACGAACTCTTGGTCCGCCGCACCCAGCATGAATGCCGGACGCTGGTATCCGACAGTGACGACACTTGCGAATGGCGATGCACTCGTCGTTTCGGGAACCATGAGTACCAGCTATGCCAACAACACGCTTCCGCAGGTTTATCGGGCCGGAACGAATACGTGGCGAAATCTGACAAGCGCACAGCTTGGTTTGGATCTCTACCCGATGATGTTTCTCGCGCCGAACGGAAAGGTCATCAATGTCGGCCCCACCGCCATCACCCGCTACCTGGATACTTCTGGCGCCGGATCATGGACACGGCTCACAACGCGTACGTTCGGAAATCGGACCTACGGATCTGCTGTGATGTACGACGGCAAGGTCCTGGTCCTCGGTGGCGGAGATCCGCCGACCAAGTCGGCGGAAGTCATCGACTTGAACCAGCCGTCGCCCGCATGGCGTTCCGTAGCACCCATGAGCGTTGCGCGGCGCCAGGTGAATGCGACCTTGCTGCCGGACGGGAACGTCCTGGTGACGGGCGGTACATCCGGCCCCGGTTTCAACGACGCGACACACGCCGTCTACTCGGCCGAACTCTGGAATCCCGTGACAGAACGTTGGACAACGCTGGCAACAAGCAGCGCAGCTATTCCGCGGATCTATCACTCGGCGGCCGTGCTTTTGCCTGATGGTCGGGTGCTCAGTACCGGTGGAAACGGCCAACTGGTGCCGGAAGCATTTTCGCCTCCCTACCTGTTCAAAGGAGCACGGCCAGCGCTATCGGCAGTGACATCCAGCATCAGTTACGGCCAGACGTTCTCCGTCCAGAGTACTAATGCGTCGAGTATCTCCAAGGTAACGCTTATTCGCATCACGTCCGTAACCCATGCCTTTAACGAAAATCAGCGCCTCAACACGTTGACCTTCAGGCGTGGGGCAACCGCTGGCACGCTCGATATTACGGCACCGGCAAGCGGCAATATCGCACCTCCGGGGCATTACCTGCTCTTTCTCGTCAACAGCAGTGGCGTTCCGTCGGTTGGCCGCGTCGTGAGACTCGGCGTGTCTGTCAAATAGGTTTTGTCACGGTAAGGGCAAGATGGCGAACAAACGGCAGTATAAGTTGGATTGCTTATGTTGCCAGTGAGTAAAACTGCTGGGCGTGAGTGTATCCGATGCCACGGTCATGCATTTGGCCCTTGGCGATCATGTGCATGAGCTCGATGCCGCTCAACAGGATCCGGGCGCAACGAAAATTCTTGAAGCCGAGCATAGCCCGCGTGCGTCGCTTGATCGCCCGATGATCCTGCTCGACGACATTGCTCAGATACTTGTTCTGGCGAATCTTGATCGGTGTTTCCCGTTCCGCGTTGAGAGCATCCAGCGCGGCCAGGTTCGCACCGCTTTTATCGATTGTCACCGTCTCGGGTTCGCCGTTTTGCTCGATTGACTTTTCGAAGTAGCGCCGCGCCGCGGCCTTGTCACGATGGGCAGCAGTAGAAAATCCACCGTGTTACCCTCCTTGTCGACTGCGCGATACAAATATTTCCACTGGCCTCGGACCTTGATATACGTTTCATCCATCCGCCAACTCCGACCGACGGCTTTCTTGTGTGGAGCAGGCCATACGGCTGTCGGCGTCTCACTGTAATTACTTCGACAACCTGGCGTCCATCCGTTGCATGTCAACTTCCATTCTTCCTGTAACGCAACGGCGTCGTGCCCATGCGTTCGGAAAAAAGCGCCGTCATGTGCTGCTGCGATGAGAAGCCACACGCGGCTGACACGTCGGAAAGCGGTGTGTCCGTCGCGCGCAGCAAGTGGGCTGCGGCGCTCAGGCGCTTTTCCACCACGAAGCGATAAAGCGAATAACCTGTCCGTGCCTTCACGCCATCGGAGATGACGCGCACAGGGAGATCGAGTGTCGCCGCGATTTGCGCGCAACTCAGCGCGCACTCGAGGTTCTCTTCCACATATTGTTCGAGCCGACCGAACTCGACGCTCGACAGCGTTGGTCGAAGATTGTCTTTGATGGCGTCCAGTTGCCGCGTCGTTTCGACCCACGAGAGCGCCGCAAGACACTGGATTTCCCACGGATCGACAGGTAGCGCCGCATTCGACGACGTCTTCAGCCGTGCGTAGCGCACCAGGTGACGTATCGCATCGGCGCCGAGATTGTCGCGGTTTCCGATGCTTCTCAACGCATCCACGTGCACCCCGCTCATGTTGCGCTTGAATTCGTCCGCATAGCGAAACGCAACGAAGCCCAAGGAGACTTGTTGCGCCTCGATATGCATTCTTCCGCCACGTGGATGAAAGGCCGCCGTTTCCGCGCGAAAGGTGAGCGCAAGCGCAGGCCCGTCGTCGTAACGCGTCTTCGAAACAATCGTGCCGAGCAGCAGACAGATCGTATCCGACGTGTTGTCCACATCGAATGTATATGGCTGCGCGCCCGAGATGCAGTATTCGAGCCCGGGCACGCCGGGTACTGTGCTGAACGCGTCGGTAAGTCTGGCAGCTGGTTGCTGAGCCGTTGCTGTCATGGTTGTCTCCGTATCCGTCAACCGCGCACGCGTGCGGGCTTGATATTTATGACTTTGTTTGAGTATAGAGCGGCGCGCTGGCGCGATCGCGTATCGACAGTTCGCCATTTGCGAACGCGGCGTCCGCGATTTTCACCTTAGTAATGACCCTCTATGTCCGCTCCTGCCCCGAATCTGTAAACCGCGAAACCTGAAAGACGCGGCGATCAAGTCGACGTATGGTGCACTCCATGCCTGACAGTACACGACACCAACACGGAGACGACGATGAGAGCACCGTTGGCGCGTAAGCGCTTTCAGCATCGGCGAAACAAGGCACTACTCGCAAGCGCATGACCGCATCCATCGATCGAAAACTATCACATCGGAGACAAAACATGAATGACGAAATTCGCACGCCTGCCACCTCGCGGCGCAATTTCATCAAGGCTGCAGGCGCGGGTACTGCGGCCGCGGCATTCGGTGCTGTGACGCTTTCCGCCAAGGCCGCAGATCAACTGAAATTCGACGCGGAATACGACATCGTCGTGTGCGGCGGTGGAGGCGGCGGCTTGCCCTGTGCACTTTTCTCCCGCTGGCTCGGTAACCGCGTGGCGATTCTCGAGAAGGCGGGCAGCGTCGGCGGCACGGCGGCGAAAGCGGCCTTCTGGTACTGGGTGCCCAACAACGAGCCAATGCGGCGCGCCGGCATCGCCGATCCGAAAGACGACTATATGCGCTACGTCGCGCGTCTTTCGAGACCAGAGCAATACGACCCTTCGCTGCCGAAGCTCGGACTCTCGGACTGGGAGTACGAGATGTGCGAAGCGATCTACGACAGTGCATCGCCGGCTGCGGAACTGCTGGCGGCGAAAGGCGCATTGCCGTATCGGCACGAAGGGGACGTGCCCGATTACTGGGCCGAGCTGCCGGAAAACAAGGCTCCGCGAGGCCGCGTCCTATTTCCTAAAGACGGCTTGCCCAGCATGTCCGATGGCGGGCGCGTGGCGATCCGCACGATGAGCGCGGCGGCGCGACGAGATGGTGTGGATATCCGAACGGGTTATCGCGTGCAGAAGGTGCTCGTCGATGCGAACGGCGCGGTGACGGGCGTCGAAGCGTTCACCGAGGAGGGTACGGTTTTTCGCGCACGTGCGAAAAAAGCCGTGGTGTTTGCGACGGGCGGCTTTACGCATGATCCGGAACTGCGCAGGAATTTCCTGCATGGAGCGGTGTATGGCGGATGCGCCGCCGTCACCAACGAAGGCGACTTCGTACGCATTTCGAGCGACTTCGATGTGCAGTTACGCAACATGAACTACTCGTGGATGGCGCCGATCTCGCTCGACAAGGCGATCGCAAAGGACGGATCGCTTTCCGGCATCTTCACACCGACGGGTGACTCGATGCTGTACGTAAACCGATATGGCAAGCGGGTTGTCAACGAGAAACTGGCTTACAACGAGGTCTGCGCGACGTTTTCCCAGTGGGACGGTTCGAAAGGCGAGTATCCGAATCTCGCGCTGATCTCGATTTGGGATCAGCAGGCGCAGGACCACTGCGCGAGCGACGACTATGGCAGTCCGATCGTGCCGCCCGGCTCCAACGACCGGCACGTATTGCGCGGTAATACGCTACAGGAACTGGCGGATGCAATTCGCGAACGGCTGGCGAAACATGCGGGGGTCCTCGGAGGCATGCAACTGAGCGACGAATTCGTACAGAACCTCGATGCGACCATCAAGCGTTTCAACGGTTTTGCGAAAGCGGGTAAAGATGCCGACTTCCATCGCGGCGAACGCGTGGTCGAAAAGCTCTTCAACGGACCGGTCCAGAAGAAAGCCGATCAGAAAAACGAAACGATGTACCCGCTCAGCGCGAAGGGGCCCTACTACGCCGCGCTGATCGTCGCCGGCAATCTCGATACCAAGGGCGGTCCGAAGACCAATTCGCACGGCCAGGTGCTCGACGTGCGCGATGCACCCATCAAAGGCCTGTATGGCGTGGGCAATTGCGTGGCGTCAGCATCGGCGCGCGCGTATTGGGCGGGCGGCGGCACGCTCGGACCCATCATCGCGTTTGCGTATCGCGCGGCAAATGCGGCACATGCAGAGAACTCTTCACGCGCATGACGGGAGGCACCATGAAACGCATGAGCACTCTATCGATGGGAATCTGGATATCGTGCGCCCTCGCGAGCGCGGCACTTCACGCTCAAGAGGCTGCAGATATCGTCGCGTTGGGCAAGAAGCTTGCGACCAATAATTGCGCCGTGTGCCACACGTTCGGCAAGAATGAGCCGAACGGGCAGGGGCCGAACCTATTCGGCATCGTCGGCAGGCCGATGGCTGCGCAGCCCGGATTCAATTACTCGGCGGGCATGAAGGCGGGAGCCTCGGGTAAGGTGTGGGATGAAAAGCTACTCGACGCATGGCTGTCGGATACGCAGACGGTCGCGCCGGGGAATGCGATGACTTACTTCGAAGGCGATGAGGCGCGTCGGCGGAAGATCATCGCGTATCTGAGCACGCTTCACTGAAATCTATCACGGAGACGGAACATGGAAACCGCAACAATGACCGATGAGCAACGCAAGACCATCGCACTCGAATACCTGCGTCGGCTGGACCGCGGCGCACCGTTCTTCGATCTCTTCGACGACCACGCGGAAGTCTACTTTCCGAAGTGGGGCATCGCATCGGGCCGCGCATCTTTCGAGAAGCTTTTTGCGGACCTCGGGTCAATCGTGTCGAAATTCAAGCACGATCTTGCCTATGTCAACGTGATCCAGCAGGGCGACACGGTGGTCGTCGAGGGCACGAGTTATGGAACGAGCAAAGGCGGGGTCGACTGGCGCGCCGGCGTGTCCCACGCGGGGCGCTGGTGCGACGTCTTCGAGATCCGCGAATTCAGGATCCAGCGATGCTTCATCTATCTCGATCCTGACTATGAAGACGCGGACACAGCGCGCTATCCGTGGCTGTCACGATAGTGACAAACGCAGCCTGTCGCGTTCCGGACGACTGAAGGGACCGGTAACGGAAAAGCCGGCTCCTTCAGGGGGCGCCATTAGTGCGTGACGCTGAGAATGCGTGACACCGAGAATGCAATTTCGACCTGGACGGCTGGCCTTCTTGCGCTCGTAAAGACATCTGACCACATGACAGGTGGCGTAATGCAAGGGCTGCTGCCTCAATAAAATCAAAAGAGAGAGGCTTGGCGCCGTGCCTAGCAATACCTTGGCAAAAAACCTGTCCAAGCAGCCCCCGTCGCCAGGATGCCGCGTACACCGCCGCATTCAATGCGCACCATGTGCCCCTCGCGGCACACCGGGCAGTCGCGCAGCGATTGCCCGATGATGCACAGGTAGTGGTCACGATAATCTTCGTCGACGGCGCGCTGCGTGGTGGCGGAGGCAGTGGCGCCGAGTAGCTCGCGACAGGCCGGCGAATCGGGCTGCCCGGCGGCGGTTGGCAAGCCACTCGTAATGGCGGATACGCTGAAGCCGTCAGCAGGACATGCAGCAGGAAGGGGCGCGCGAACTCGTCGGCCATGGTAACAACCACCTGCTTGCAGCGGGGAAGTACTGTCGCGTGATGCGCAGACCTAAACGAGCACGTACCGTCGGCAAGCGGAGGCGCCGCAATGACACGCGTACTGCGTGCGGGTCATCGGTGATCTCGCCGTCGTCCGCTCGCACACGCCTGCTGAACCTCCTCATCACAGATGCGCTGATGTGCCAGCTCCGTTCAGGCAATTTCCGGTGTTATCGGGTCAGTGCTTCCATCCCAAACTGCAAGTACTGGATGCCACGGTATCGATTCTGACGCGCGGCGGCCACTCTCGGGTCGTCCCTCAAGTGCTTTCCCTAGGGGGAATTTTTTGCACCCGAGGTTCGCAATTTGCGAACCTCGGGTCGTTGCTATTGAGGGCGCCGCTTCGTAATCTGCCGTGAAGACAAGATTTAGCAGAGCAGGGGTGCGACGGATCGAAGCCAGGCGCTCAAAGTCTGGCGTGCAAAAAACGGTCGTGCATATTGAATTGCGTTCCTTAGCAATGTCGAGTTCGTCGGGTGGCTGTCAACCGTCCAATATTCATGGCAAAGGTACTGGTTTTGTATTGCTCGACGTACGGTCAAGTCCAGACCATGGCGAAACAGGGTGACGCCGGGTGGCGGCTCAGTTCATGGCAGCGAAGTGATGACGAAGCGGGTGGCTGAAGCTAATCGCGTGAAACACGCAAAAGCTATACGGCGATGTTCAATCAGTCTGTTCCGGGGGCAAGCAAGCCCGGATGACTCGACCCAGTATGACGTCGTTAGTTCTAGCAACCGGAACTTCTGAACAGTCGATCCGAAAAGTCATTGCGTCCGAAATTGCGACTCGCCCGGGCTGCTTCGAACGCTCGAAAGTCATTGTGATTCGCTCGAAGAAAACTCACGAATCCGTCGCAAGACACCTGGGAATCGGGAAGCGAATAAAAACATGAAAAAAGTAAAAACAGGAGTGCAAAGTAGATAAACGAAACCTTCGGGTTTCAGACATGGTTCTGGAGACAAAATATGCTTCGAAAGAGACTCATTGTTGTCAAACTTGCTGCCTGCGCAGGGGCGCTTATGGCTGGCGGTGCGGCGAAGGCGCAAAGTAGCGTGACGTTGTATGGGGTCGTCGATGCCGGCTTGCTCTACACTAGCAAGACGGCAAATGCGTCGGACGGATCGGATGCTGGCAAGCAGTTCTCATTGATCTCGGCCGGGCTCACGCCTTCCGTGTTTGGAGTGTCGGGAACAGAGGATCTGGGCGACGGGCTGAAACTGAATTTCAAGCTCGAAAGCGGGTTCAGCGTCGTCAACGGCGGACTCGCCAACTGTAACGGAAACCTGTTCGGCTGCCAGGCATGGATCGCGCTTGATGGGAAGTACGGCACAGGCAAGGTAGGATTGCAGTTTTCCCCCTTTTTTCTCGCCCTGTATCAGTCTGATCCTCGTGATTTTTCCATGTTCGGAAGCGGGTTGGTGAACATGGTCGACAACGTGTTTGCTACAAGTGTCTACAATTCGAACGCTATTTCATACTCGAGTCCAAATATCAGCGGGTTCCAGGCAAGTCTCATGTATGCGCTGGGGGGAGCGGCAGGCAACTTCCAGGCGGGCCGTCAATATTCTGCAAGCCTGAAGTATGAACTCGGCGGGTTCATGATCAATGCGGCGATATACGACGGGAACAGCGGCGGGACGGCCCAGACGCCGATCCCCACAACGGTGCAGTTTGAGGGTCGTACAATCGGTGCTGCATACAAATTCGGGGCGGTCACAGCGAAGCTGTCGTTCGTCAACTACAAGGTTGCCGGATCCTTCAACAATAACGTGTATGGCGGCGGCCTCGACTACCATGTACTTCCGACCCTTGACGTGAACGGGGGCGTGTGGGTCACAAGCGACCGCAATCAGACAAGCAATCATTCGGTGATGGGCTCGCTTGGTGCGCAGTATTTCCTGTCGAAGCGAACGATGCTTTACGCACAGGTTGGCGCAGTCAATAACCATGGCGCGATGAACACGGGGATCTCCATCAACGGCGCACTATTTGGAACCGAAGGCACAACGGTCGCATCGGTGATCGGCGTTCGCCACTCGTTCTGATCACCTCGGCCGGCGGGGGGGAGGTACCGCGCCTGCCGGCGCTGCAATTCCACAGTTCAATGACAAAGGCGACAGTGCCGGTTGGTTCGTTTGCACCCCGGACGTCGGTCCATTAGGAGAAAGGAAATGAGGGGAAAGACATTGTTGACGTACGCGGTGGGTGTGAATCTTCTATTAGGCGCGGCTACCGTGCATGCACAGGGCGGTGCGAGCGGCGCTCTGGCGTCGGAATCATCAGCAGGCCGCGTGCAAACTGCGAAGGAAATCCGCGCAGAGAATCGCAAACTCGGGAAAGCGGTGCTGCGCAGTCTTTCGAAAACGAAAGGGCTCAATGTTGACCGTATTGTCGTGGTGGCAAAGGGCGGATCGGTATCGCTCGAAGGATATGTTCCGGAGTTAAGTCAGGTCGACCTCGCGACGTCAGTGGCGAGGGATGTGCCGGGCGTCGTTGACGTACGCAATCTGCTGATAGTGCGTGCAGAGGGAAGGTAGTTTCGTCGCGCGTTGATTTCGAATGGCAGCTCGATGAAACGTCCGCGCAAACACCAAGCGCATGGTGCGGATTTGCCATGCCGCACTCGATCACGCGCTCGCCGATCAGACACGGTCGAACACAAGCGTCAGATCTTGCGTCAAAAGGGGATGCGCTCTCGCAAAATGGGGAATTCGCACCCTATTGTTTTTAAAGGGAAAATCAAATAAAACCGCCAGATTTTACTGAGATGGACCCGGCGCCCCCCACGGGGGACACTGACGACCACCAATATCTGACGTGTGGAGGCCCATCATGGAAATCGACATCCTCGGCATCGATCTCGCGAAGCACGTGTTCCAGTTCCATGGCGCCGACCGTCGCGGACGAAAAGGACGAATACCCCTCTTTTCACTCAACACTGTTGCTGGGAAGCGAAACTAGCTGGATTGCCGTGCCCGGCTGCGTACCAGATCGGCTTACGGGCAGTTCGATTTCGCAAGGTGCTTGGAATCCAAATTCGATCAGCCACCGTATCGGCCGGCGTCGACGATGCAACGACCACGCCGGGGCCTTCCAGCTACAGTTCACGGAAGAACCGCATCGGTTGTTAGACCGGCTTACTTGCCACCCCGTCGACACTGACCTCGCGAGGGCTGACGAAAGCGCTCATAGACTGTTCCCCACATTCCCTCAGCGTATACGTGCTAGCGCCATGTCGAGGCCTCAATTGTCGAGGCAAGAAGAATAGTAACGAGGCCACCTTCGCCCGAGTCTCGGCGCACTCGCATGCGTTGAGGAACGTGACGGTCACGGAGATTCGCATCATGTGTCCGTCGAGAAGATGAATTCGTCGCTTCCGACGATGACGACACGACGCTACGTTTCATAATCGTCACCATGGTTTGACAACTCCATCGAGGCCCCCTCCTCATTGGGACCGCGACGTGTTGCCGATTTCAAATGAGGCTTGGTGGCGACGACTGAAAGCGTCGTTCGGACTGTTGTGGCGGATTGCCCGTACCGTCCTGTTCAATCGATTGACCCGTCGAAACGGCCGGACATCTGAGCCAGGATGGCAGCACTGAATCATCGAAGGGGAGACGGCAATGAAAAGATCCGCCTACGCAATCGGTTTGCTGGTTGCAGTCGCGACGGTAGCGCTGATTCTGGCGAACATCGGAGATGGATCGTCCGGAGAACAGGCGAATCAGGTTGCGTGCACATATTACGGCGCGAACTGTATCCCCCCAGGTATTTTTTCCGGAATGTCGATCCGTCTGTTTCCGTGAATGATTGGCTTTCGTTTCATGCGTTATTGCAAGAACCGCACGACTAATTTTCAAATTCCAATGGACGTGAGGAGATCGAAGTGAGGCAGAAAAGCAGGAGATGTGCGGCTCGAGTTCGTACCAGTATCGGCGTGATGGCATGCGGAGGAATGATGCTCGCAAGCTCGATGTCGGCACACGCATTTCAGTTCAAGCTCGGAGATGATATCGAGGGGCGATGGGATAACACTATCCAATACATCGGCGGCATGCGCGTAAACGGCGTGAATTCGGGAATTGGAAATAATCCCAATTTCGACGAATCCGACTACAAATTCGATCATGCCGGCAGTCTCGTGACCAATCGAATATCCGATCTCACTGAGCTGTCGGTATCCTATCGCCAAGATTTCGGATTTCGCGTCAGTGCGTCGCTATTCAAGGACTTCGCGTACAACGATACCGTGAGATTCAATCCGGGTTTCGCTGCCCCCGGCGTCCCGTATTCAGCACTCGGTTCCTACCCTGGTAATCGGTACTCCTCGTATACGCGCAGTTATTACGAGAACGGAACGCAATTGCTCGACGCGTTCATCTATGGAAACTTCGATCTGGGTGGACACTCGACGTCAATCAAGCTCGGGCGGTTGACGCAGATCTGGGGCACTGCAATCTTCTTCGGCGATGAGAGCATCAGTTACGGGCAGAATCCGGTCGATGGCATCAAGGGCTCCGCATCGCCGGGCTCTACGTTGAAGGAGCTGGCCCTTCCCAGAGCGCAATTTTATGCGCAGACCGCCATTACGCCTGAGCTTTCGCTGGCAGCGCAATATTTCTTCGAGTTCGAGCACAATCTGCTGCCTGAAGGCGGAACCTATCTTGGCGTGTCGGACTTCCTGTTCTACGGGCCCTCGCAGTTGCTGGGAGCCGTTCCTCGTGGCAACGACTTCAAGCCGAAGAACGTCAACAACAACTTTGGTATTCGTGCCACCTGGAGTCCGTCGTTTCTCGCGGGCGGCAATCTCGGATTTTACTACCGTCGCCTCGATGAGGCGCAGCCCTGGGTGCTTTTTGGTCGAGATCCGGCCATGGGAACTTCCAACTATCACCTCGCGTACAACCGCGGTGCACAGCTTTTCGGCGTCAGCTCGGAAGCGGGCATAGGCATTCTGAGTACAGGGTTCGAGGTCTCGTATCGACATAACACGGCACTAAATTCGGTTCCTGGCCCGCAACCCGCCGATCTGTCCGGCAGCTCGGGGGCTCGTGGCGATACGATCAACCTGATCGCCAACGCGCTGATGCCGCTGAGCAAAACCCCGTTATATGAAGGCGGCACGCTTACGGGGGAAGTAGCCTTTACGCAAAGGGTTGGCTCGATCAAGAATGCGGCGCTATATAACGGTACGAGCAACCAATCGGCGTGCCCGACAGGCAGCAAATGGGACGGCTGTTCGACGAACAGTTCAGTCGTCGCGGCGATGCAGTTTGACCCGCAATGGTTGCAGGTATTTCCGGGTGTCGACATGGATATGCCGGTGTTTGTGATGTACGGGCTTTACGGCAACACGCCCTCTCTGTCCACCGCCATCGGTAATCAGGGCGCGTTGGTGTATACGATCGGATTGCATGCGGCGATCTACAACAAATACAACATCACGCTGCAATACAACGGGTACCACAGCCATACGAGCGGGACGACCCGTTTTGCGCCTGGTGGCCCTAACTACTATGCCGGCGGGAACGGACCGTTCATGTGGAATGACAAGCCGTGGATTTCCCTAACGCTGCAGACCACGTTCTAGTGTAGTCGCGAGATCGGCGCCAAGGCGCTTGTGTTGCCTTGGCGCGATTGACGAGCCTCTTGTCTGGTTGACGACGTCGCGTAGACGGACGTGCAGCTTTGGCGGATGGGCGCGACAGCGCGGTGGGTGCGCATCTCCATTAATCTAACGACGTTGCATCCTGTTCAAACTGGCCCACAGAATTTGCAGGCCTAACGTCGCTCGTGGCGTAATGAGCACGTGGATTGCTGTGGCGCTACTGCTCTTCTCTACATCCCTCGTTTCCAAGGATCTCCACGGCGCCGATCTCCGGGCATTCACGAGTGAGGCGATGCATGATGGCCGGGATGGCCAGTTTGTGCGGTCGCCTCACTGCGGGAATGAGGAGAGGGGCTTGCGGAAGATGCGATGGAAGGAAATGTGTGCTGGCCAATACGCGCCTCTCGCCGGAGCAACAAATGCGCTCTCCGGCGATCAGGCATAAAAACATTTTTCAAACGCAGTGTCGCAGCCTGCTCAGTGTTGCCGCAGCGCCTCGAGCCGTGCATGACGCGCCAGATGGAAGTCGACGCTGCCGAACTCATTTTCGAGCGTGGTAGCGCGCTTGAAATAGTGGCCAAGCGGCAACTCATCGGTCATTCCCATCGCGCCATGCAGTTGCACAGCATTTTGGCCAACGAACCGGCAGGCTTTCGCGATCGTTACCTTGGCCGCCGAAACGGCACGCGCACGATCGGATGTGGCATCCGCCAGCGACAAGGTCGCGAGGTACATGGCCGAGATCGCCATCTCCACTTGCAAATACATGTCGACCATGCGATGTTGCAGCGCTTGAAAACTCGCCAGAGCCTGACCGAACTGGCGCCGCTCCTGCGTATACGACACCGTGTCCGCTTGCATGCGTTTCAGCACGCCAACTGCCTCTGCGCAGATCGCAGCAATGGCCTCGTCGCCGACCTGCTCGACGAGCGGCAGGGAAGCGCCGTCGTCGCCGAGCAGCGCGTCCGGCGATAGTTCGACATTGTCGAACACGATGTCGGACGCCCGTCTGCCATCGATGGTCGGATAATCGATCATCGACACGCCGGCAGCATCCTTATCGACAAGAAATAGCGAGATGCTGTCGTGATCGCCCGTAGCACCCGACGTCCGCGCGGTCACGAGCAGCTTCGACGCCCACGGTGCAGCCATGACGACGGTCTTCCGGCCGTCGAGTCGCCAGCCACCGCCTACCTGGCGACGCGCACGCGTGGCAACGTTCGACAGCCGATATCCGGTACCACCTTCGAACCATGCGCACGCGATGACCGACTCTCCCGCGGCGATATCCGCTAGCACGGCATTGGCGAGTGCTCCACCCACACGTTTGAGGACGCCCGAAGCCATGACACAGGTTTCGAGAAACGGCTCGACAAAGATTACTGAACCGAGCTCTTCCATCACGATCATCGTCTCGACGGCACCACCGCCGAAACCGCCGGCCTGCTCGGGCAGTGTGACCGCGAGCAGACCCAGGTCCTGCGCCAGTGCGCGCCACATGTCGCGGCGCCAGCCGGCGTCGGACAGCGTTGCGTCGCGCCGGGCTTCAAAAGCATAGTGATCGTGCAGAAACGATTGCAAGGTTCGCCGCAGCAAGTTCTGTTCTTCGGTAAAGTCGAAATTCACGTTTGAACTCCTCATGCTCATCAAGATACGGGCCGACCCGCCTTTCATGAGGACCGTTGCGGTCCTTCTGATTTGTCGTCGGCGCCTTGGGCGGCGCATCGGCGCAATCGATGCGTTCCCATCCCGGCTCCTTTGTGTGGAGCCGATAGCGTTGTATCAGTGCAGACCCAATGCCGCTTTGGCCAGGATGTTGCGCTGGATTTCGTTTGAGCCGGCATAGATCGATCCGGCCCGATCGTTGAGATAGCGCAGCGGGGCGAGCATGGCCGCTTGCGCCCCGACGTACGGCCCGGTGGTGTGCCATAACTTCACAGGACCGCCGGGGCACGCCGCCTGCGGCTGGAACGAGCGGCCGTAACGACCCGCCGCTTCCATCCCGAGCTCGGTTAGGTGCTGGCTCAACTCGGTCCCGAGGATCTTCATGACCGATGCATTGGTCCCGGGCGATCGTCCGGCCGACAACGCCGACATCGTTCGGAGTTCGTACACTTCGAGTGCGGCGATGCGAATGCGCGCGGCAGCGAGCTTGCTCGCGAAATGTGGATCGTCGATCAGCCGCTCGGTCGTCTCGCCAGGCGCGGTTTTTGCGAACTCGCGCAGGTTGTCGAGCATCTCGTGCAATTCCGGCGTATAGGCAGTACCACCCCGTTCGAATTCGAGCACGTATTTGGCGACCGTCCATCCAGCACCGATCGTGCCGATGACATTGACCTTTGGCACGCGAACCTGATCGAAGAACACCTGGTTCTGGATATGCTCGCCAGACGACATCACGATCGGCTGGATGCTGATGCCGGGGGTGCGCATGTCGATCAACAGGAAGGTGATACCGAGCTGTGGTTTGTCCTCTCGCGATGTTCGCACGAGGCAGAAGATCCAGTTCGCATCGTGTGCATGGGTTGCCCAGATCTTGGAGCCGTCGCAGACCAGATCGTCGCCGTCTTCGCGGGCATGCATCTTCAATGAAGCGAGGTCGGAACCCGATTGTGGTTCGGAGTAGCCCTGACACCACACATGCTCGCCGCTCAGCATGCGCGGCAGGAAGTACGCCTTCTGTGCGTCGGTGCCGAATTTGATCAGGGCCGGGGCGCACATCTGGATACCCATTGGCGACAGCGGTGGCGCACCTGCGGCTACCCGCTCGCGAGCGAACAGGTAGCGTTGCGTCGCGGTCCAACCGCAGCCTCCATATTCGATGGGCCAGGCCGGCGCGGCCCAACCTTTGGCAGCGAGAATGCGCTGCCATGCCATTGCGGCGTGGTGATCTGCGTAGACGCTCGTCATCAGGCGACCGGCGGCGCGCAATTCGTCGGTCAGATGCGTGGCTAAGAACGCGCGTACTTCGTCGCGAAACGCCAGATCCCTGTCACTCCATTGCAAATCCATCTCTTTGCCTCCGAAATCTCTTTGGATAAAAAGTGCCTGGCAGTGTTGCGCCAAGACCCAGCGACCGGTTGGTGTGGCTGCCCTGCACGCGGGGAGCGGCCGAGCAAGCCAGGCATGAGTGACCTGGCGATACCGGCATCGCGTCTTCCGTATGGAGTCGATATCAGATAGGAGGACGGCCACGATATCAGGCGAGGCGAATGGTAGGCGCGCGTGAAATCGCAGTCATCGTCGGTTATGACGATTTGTATGTCGTGCATGCGAGCATCGATCGCGGTGTCGACGCGATGCGAAGACGTTTCTTCGTTTGCTTCACGCGCGGATGCCTTGATGCGCGCTCGCGCGTCACGTCGCGATTGCGTCCGATCATGGACGGGTGAAATCCAGATCAAGGCGCTAGTCGTACGACACGGGACTGCATACCATCGATTTCATCTGTAGGCATTGGGCTCCCTGAGCCAAAGGAACGATTCATGTCCCAGTTCTCGTCGAATGACCAAACCGTCCTCAGGCGTCGCGTCGTTACGCGCACGCGCGGTCATAAGCAGGGGCCCGTCACGCGCTTGATGAGTCCATCGGATCTCGGCAACGCGTTGCGGCCATTCGTCTTTCTCGATTTGATCGACCTGACCGGTACGACACCGCAAGGCGTGCATTTGCACCCGCATTCGGGTATTGCGACACTGACCTGGATTCTCGAGGGCAACGTGGGTTTCGAGGATACATTGGGCCGCAGCGGAACGATTCCGCAGGGTGGGGTGGAGTGGATGCAGGCGGGAGGCGGTGCATGGCATGGCGGCGACTTCGGAGATGCCGATCGTGTCCGCGGTTTTCAGCTTTGGGTTGCGCTGCCGCCTGGAATGGAGTTGGGGGAGCCGGAAAGCATTTATCTCGAGCCCGGCGACATCGAGCGCGACGGCCCGGTAACGGTGCTGCTGGGGTGCTATGGCAAGGCGAGGAGTCCGCTGACGGCGCCGACGCCGATCAACTATCTGTCGGTCAAACTGAAGGCCGGGGAGTGCTGGCGTTACGAGCCGCCAGAAGGACATGCCGTGGCTTGGGCTGCCGTTAGCATCGGAAAGCTTCGGGTACCGAGCGAAGTGAGAGCGGGTGAACTCGCGGTGTTCGAGGAATCGGAAGACGCAATCGAGTTTCACGCCGACGCAGATGCCGAATTCGTATTTGGCTCGGCCGTCAAGCACCCACACGATCTGGTGCTCGGCTACTACTCTGTCCACACGAACGCGGCCGCCCTGCAGGAAGGGGAAGCGCGCATTCGGGAGATTGGCATGCGGTTGCGTGAGCAGGGACGGCTTCGCTGATCACGTTTCGCGATCGACGGCGGGCAGTCGTGAAAGTGCGTCACAGCTTGCGATTGCGACGATCCGCGCATCCGTGTTTAGCCGACATTCTCGCCACACGAATCAGGAGATACACCGGTGAAAATCACTCGCGTCGAAGTCGTGACTACGGTCATTCCACAGGTCATCGGCCGGTATCAGAGTCAGATGCCGGTGGTTGTGGTCCGTATCCGAACCGATACGGGAATCGACGGCATGGGTCATACGTTCACGCTGACCACTGAGTTCCAGCGTTCGCTGACCGCGATGGTACGCGAACTCGGTGAACTGGTTGTCGGAGAAGATCCGCGCCGAGTCGAGCATCTTTTCGCAAAGATGATCTACCCCGCCAATTTTGTAGGTCCAGGCGGGCTCCTGAACATCGCTGCAACCGCGATCGACATCGCACTGTGGGACATCGCCGGAAAAGATGCGGGGCAGCCGCTCTGGCGCTTGCTGGGCGGCTACTCCGACCACGCGAGAACCTACCAGAGCAGCACGGCCGTTGGCAGCAGGCCCGACGTCCTGCAGCGCCAGGCAGCCGAGCTGGTAGCGCAAGGGCATCGAGCGATCAAGATCAGGCCGTACGCTGAGCGCGACGCGCGGATCGACCAGGTCGTCGCGCGTGTACGCGCTATTCGGGAAGCGATCGGGTACGACATCGACCTGATGTACGACGTCAACCAGACGTGGACGCCTTCCCGCGCGATCAGGGTCGGGCGGGCACTGGAAGAATACGAACTCTTCTGGCTTGAAGACCCTACCGCCATGCACGACATCGAAGGTCAGGCTGCGATCGCACAGGCGCTGGACGTGCCGATCTGTTCCGGGGAGTACCACTACAACCCCGTATCGTTGCTGCCACTTCTCAAGGCGAGAGCAGTTGATTACCTGATGGTGGACATGTGCCGAATGGGAGGCATCACGCAATTCCGGAAGGCCGCCGCATTGGCGGAGTCATTCGGCGTGCCGGTCGCGAGCCACCTGATACCGGAGGTCTTCGCGCATTGCATCGCCGCGGTTCCCAACGGTCTGGTCGCTGAATGGATGGACTGGTCGACCATGCTCTTCGACGGACTTCCGATTCTGACTGACGGCGTGCTGCATTTGAGCGAACGTCCCGGCCACGGACTCACGTTACTCGAAGACGTCGTGCAGAAGTACCGCGTGGAGTAACGCTGATGTGGTGATTTTCGCGAGCATGCCGATTACCGCACGCGTGCGAAATTTCGTCGGTTTCGACGACGTATGAAGTGCGCGGCAAATACAGAATGGGCCTGCCCGGTCGATGAATGGCGGATCGAAGCGAATCCGGTGGGGGCCGCGACACGACAACCAGAGCGAGCGGGCACCTGCTGATGGCGACGACAGTGATGTTGACGCGATGCATCAGTGCAATGAATTGGAGGAGACAGATGAAACTTCTACTGACACTGACGGCCGCGGGTGCGATGACGCTCGTCGGCATGCAAGCGAGCGCTGCGCCGGGCGCGGCCGATGCCGCTGGTCTCGGGAAGACGCTCACACCGCTGGGCGCCGAACGGGCAGGCAGCAAGGACGGCGAGATTCCCGAGTGGACGGGCGGCCTGTGCCAGGCACCGGCCGGCTACAAGCCGCACAGCGCCGATGGCGGCACACCATACGTCGATCCGTTCGCCAGCGAGAAGCCGTTGTTCTCGATCACGGCAGCCAATGTCGACAAGTACGCGGACAAGCTGGACGATGGCCAGAAGGAACTGTTCAAGCGATTTCCGAAGACATACCGGATGGAGGTCTATCCGACGCATCGCACGGCCTGCTTCCCCGACTGGGTCTATGAGAACACGATCAAGCGCGTGATGTCGCCCAAACTGGTCGGCGACGGTCCGGGGCTGGTAGATGCGCATGCGCAGATTCCGTTTCCGATTCCGTCGACGGGGCAGGAGGCGCTGTACAACTTCTTCGCCCGGTACTTCCCGGTGTACTACAGCGGCGACTACGAGGCATGGCTGGTCGATTCGGCGGGCAACAAGACGCTCAGCACGCATGGGCAGTTGCAGTATTACGTCGACTACTGGGATAACAGCAAAACGAAGTCGAACCAGATGTACGCGATCTCCAACCTGCACGTCGGGCCGGCGTCGCAGGCCGGGGAGATGGACATGCGGATCCAGTGGACGCGGATGGACGAGCGTGAGCCGACGGCATGGTTCTACACGCCGGGGCAGCGGCGGGTGCGGCTCGCGCCGGAGTTCAAGTACGACACGGTGGTGACGTCGAACAGCGGGATCTTCCTGTGGGACGAGACCAATGGTTTCGACGGCAAGATGGACCGGTTCGACTTCAAGCTGGTGGGCAAGAAGGAACTCTACGTTCCGTACAACGTGTACAAATACCTGAACACGCCGATTGACCAGCTGCTGCAAAAGGATCACGTCAATCCGGACAACGTGCGCTATGAGCTGCATCGCGTGTGGGTCGTCGAGGCGACGCTGAAGCCTGGCGCGCGTCACGTCGACAGCAAGAAGGTGTTCTTCCTGGACGAGGACAGCTGGGACATGGTCGGCTACGAGGGGTTCGACCACGCGAACAAGCTGGTGCGTGTGCAGTGGTTCCCGGTGTGGCAGGCGTACGACGTGCCGGCGCCGATGAACAACAACCAGTTGATCTATGACTTCGTGAAGCAGAACTGGGCGTTGGGTTCGTTCGGCGTGGGCGAAGGATTCCACAAGCGCGGGCCGTTGCCGGCGAATTACTTTACCGCCGATGCGTTGGCGACGCGGGGGGTGCAATAGTGTGCCGCGCGACTCGCGATGGCCGCAAGGGCGCCACAGGTATGACACGATCAACGCGCAAGGAGAAACCATGAGCCACGTTTCGACGGTTAAGGAATACTTCCGGCGCATTGACCGGGAGTTTCCGGCCGAGTTGTTTGTCGAGGATTTTCAGTTTTTTTTCCCGAAATTCGGTATCGGCCGCGGACTTGAAGCGCTCATGGAACTGGGACGCGGCATTCAGCCGACCAGGTTGCGCACCGTCCATCATGTCGACGATCTGCTCTACATAGAGCAAGGCAACTTCGTCGCGGCCGAAGGGACGACTGAAGGAACCAGCAGCGACAACGTGGAATGGTGCGGCGGACGCACACCCGGCGGGCGTTTCTGCAGCATATTCGAGTTCAACGAAGCCGGTCTGATCAAACGCATGCATGTGTATCTCGACCCGGATTACACGGGCGCAGATACCGCGCGTTTCCTGTGGCCGCATCGCACAGCAGTCGAATGGTAAAGCCGGCGCGGGAATTGTGACGCGGTTGCCGACGGGCTCTGTTGTGTCAGAGATTCCTGTTGGTAACCGGGTTTCGAGCCGATATGGACGTTCCACTCGAGGCCACGTCACTACAGAACACGCTCGAGCGGTCTCTGCGTTGCGGAGCTGTCTGCCGCGAGACTTACGCAAATCATTAATCGACTGCATCACCTCGGTCATGGAGGCGTTATATGGCAAACGTACAAGACAAGGTTGTAATCGTCACCGGTGCAGCCAGCGGGCAAGGCGCCGCCGAGGCGAAGCTGTTCGCGGAGCAGGGGGCGAAAGTCGTTGTCACCGATATCGATGAAAGAGGCGAAGAGATCGCGGCGCGCTTCGGAGGTCGTGGGCTTTTTGTTCGCCATGACGTTGGCGACGAAGCAGGTTGGGGCGAGGTGATGCGCCAGACGCTCGATCGCTTCGAGCAGATCGATGTCCTGGTGAACAATGCCGGTGTCTTCAAACCGGCCAGTTTGACGGACACCGACGTCCCGCTCTGGCAGCTCCACTATCGCGCGAACCAGTTAGGCGTGTTTCTGGGCATGCGTGCGGCATCCGAGATTATGGTGAAAAATGGCGGCGGAGTGATCATCAATGTATGCTCCAATGCCGCCTTGAACAACGTCCCGGGCATATTTGCATATGCCAGTACCAAGTGGGCGGTTCGGGGCATGTCGAAGCTCGCGGCATCGGAATTCGCGGCGCTCGGCATCCGCGTGAATTCGATCTATCCGGGCATCATCGACACGCCTATGCTCGGGCAGAACTCGGCCGAGCAGTTGAATCACTACAAGGGCATGATTCCGATGCAGCGGCTCGGAACGCCGGACGAAGTCGCACGGTTGGTCCTGTTCCTGGCGTCGGACGAGGCTTCCTACATCACCGGTGCCGAAGTGACCATTGACGGTGGCATTGGCTAAACGCAGCACGATACCGACCAGTGCGGGAGGTGCGGTCGAACTCCGACGAGTTCTGTGCATGAAGCAGCGAATCAACTGACGGTCGATGTGATTGTGTTTGCCGGCACAGCCTAACAACTCCCCCCATATGCGTGCACGGCTAACGGTGATGCATACAAAAGCTGGTGACTTTCCCGAGTCCCATTTTCAGCTGCACAGTGCAGCGCACGAGCTCCCCTGGGTTCGCGATTTTCTTCCTCGATGGTGAAAGTGTCCGATGCACAGCCCGCATCGGCACGAATGCGATCGGTTTCCGGTGTGCATCGGATTTTTCACGGCATGATATCCGGTTCGATGGCGATCCTCGAAGTTCGTCCGCGGACTTATATAGTTAATTCGGATAACAAATATATTACCTAACGGAAGATGCAATCACCTGGCAAGCATGCGTTCGAACGCGTGGCAACGCTCTATCGGCATTCATGCGCGAACCATTCGCTGCGCCGTTTCTGACATATCCGTCGCGCACGTAGTGAGGCGCTATCAGATTCGTCGGTTTCGACGACGTATGAAGTGCGCGGCAAATACAGAATGGGCCTGCCCGGTCGATGAATGGCGGATCGAAGCGAATCCGGTGGGGGCCGCGACACGACAACCAGAGCGAGCGGGCACCTGCTGATGGCGACGACAGTGATGTTGACGCGATGCATCAGTGCAATGAATTGGAGGAGACAGATGAAACTTCTACTGACACTGACGGCCGCGGGTGCGATGACGCTCGTCGGCATGCAAGCGAGCGCTGCGCCGGGCGCGGCCGATGCCGCTGGTCTCGGGAAGACGCTCACACCGCTGGGCGCCGAACGGGCAGGCAGCAAGGACGGCGAGATTCCCGAGTGGACGGGCGGCCTGTGCCAGGCACCGGCCGGCTACAAGCCGCACAGCGCCGATGGCGGCACACCATACGTCGATCCGTTCGCCAGCGAGAAGCCGTTGTTCTCGATCACGGCAGCCAATGTCGACAAGTACGCGGACAAGCTGGACGATGGCCAGAAGGAACTGTTCAAGCGATTTCCGAAGACATACCGGATGGAGGTCTATCCGACGCATCGCACGGCCTGCTTCCCCGACTGGGTCTATGAGAACACGATCAAGCGCGTGATGTCGCCCAAACTGGTCGGCGACGGTCCGGGGCTGGTAGATGCGCATGCGCAGATTCCGTTTCCGATTCCGTCGACGGGGCAGGAGGCGCTGTACAACTTCTTCGCCCGGTACTTCCCGGTGTACTACAGCGGCGACTACGAGGCATGGCTGGTCGATTCGGCGGGCAACAAGACGCTCAGCACGCATGGGCAGTTGCAGTATTACGTCGACTACTGGGATAACAGCAAAACGAAGTCGAACCAGATGTACGCGATCTCCAACCTGCACGTCGGGCCGGCGTCGCAGGCCGGGGAGATGGACATGCGGATCCAGTGGACGCGGATGGACGAGCGTGAGCCGACGGCATGGTTCTACACGCCGGGGCAGCGGCGGGTGCGGCTCGCGCCGGAGTTCAAGTACGACACGGTGGTGACGTCGAACAGCGGGATCTTCCTGTGGGACGAGACCAATGGTTTCGACGGCAAGATGGACCGGTTCGACTTCAAGCTGGTGGGCAAGAAGGAACTCTACGTTCCGTACAACGTGTACAAATACCTGAACACGCCGATTGACCAGCTGCTGCAAAAGGATCACGTCAATCCGGACAACGTGCGCTATGAGCTGCATCGCGTGTGGGTCGTCGAGGCGACGCTGAAGCCTGGCGCGCGTCACGTCGACAGCAAGAAGGTGTTCTTCCTGGACGAGGACAGCTGGGACATGGTCGGCTACGAGGGGTTCGACCACGCGAACAAGCTGGTGCGTGTGCAGTGGTTCCCGGTGTGGCAGGCGTACGACGTGCCGGCGCCGATGAACAACAACCAGTTGATCTATGACTTCGTGAAGCAGAACTGGGCGTTGGGTTCGTTCGGCGTGGGCGAAGGATTCCACAAGCGCGGGCCGCTGCCGGCGAATTACTTTACCGCCGATGCGCTGGCGACGCGGGGGGTGCAATAGTGTGCTGCGCGACTCGCGATGGCCGGGGCCGCCGCAACGCTTTACTCCGCCGCGCATCGCATTGCGTGGGCTTGCTGGTCTCGCTTGCGCTCATGACCGGCATAGCTACCGGCACTTCGGCGCCGGCCGGCGGCACGTTCGTGGATCCGCTGGATGCGCCCGCGCAAACAACAGGTTTCGCGGCTACCACGCAGCTCGGCGCAATCGCACGGGCCGGCTCGCGGCTCGTGGCGGTCGGGGTGCGAGGCTTGATCGTACTGTCCGATGACGGCGGCGCGACATGGCGTCAGGTCCCAAGCCCGGTCGGGTCGGATCTGGTCGCCGTCCGTTTCGTGTCGGCTTCGCTGGGTTGGGCGTCGGGTCATGACGGCGTCATTCTCGCGACGACCGACGGCGGTGAACACTGGGTCAAGCAGTTCGACGGCCGTGCGGCGGCAGATCTGCTGAAAGCGCATTTCACCTCGCGGGCGGCGAGTGGCGACGCGGCCGCCACGCGGCTGCTGAAGGAGACGATGCTCAACTACCAGAACGGCCCTGCGATACCCATACTCGACCTGTGGTTCGAGAACGCGCAGACGGGGTGGGCAGTGGGGCCGTTCGGAACCATTCTCGGCACGCGCGATGGTGGAAAGAGCTGGGCTTCTTGGATCGAGAAGGTCGATAACGACAAGATGCTTCACTACACCGCCGCCAGCGACGCGGGTGGCGATGTCTATCTCGCGTCGGAACACGGCACGCTGTTCAAACTCGACCGGCTTCGGGATCGCTTCGTCGCGATCTCGACGGGCTACAACGGCAGCTTTCTCGGCGTGGTCGGTTCGCACGGGTACGTGATCGCGTATGGCCTTGGCGGTTCCGCTTATCGCTCACGAGATGGCGGAGCCACCTGGCAGCGCTTATCCACAGGCGTCCATACGAGCCTGACGGGCGCATGCGTGCTCGATGACGGCCGATTGTTGTTCGCGACCCAGGATGGCCATCTGATCATGAGCCGGGACGAGGGCGACACGTTTCGCGCCGTCGCCGTGCAGAGGCCGGATCTCATCACCGATGTCGCATCCGTCGGACGCAACCGGGTTGTGCTGACCGGCCTCGGCGGCGTGCAGATCGTCAACCTCCAATGAGTGAGTGACGCGTCATGAAGGTCGATACCAACGCCAGCATTGCCAGACCGGTCGTACGCGACCTCAATGATTTCGATCGCACGAGCGGGATATGGCTCGAGCGCATCATCTTCAACAATCGCCCGGTGCTGCTGCTTGCATGCATTCTTGCGACGCTTTTCCTCGGATGGCATGCGCTTCATCTGCGAGTGAATGCGAGCTTCGAGAAGATGTTGCCAAGCAAGCATCCGTATATTCAGAACTATCTCGAACACCAGGATGCGTTGCACGGACTCGGAAATGTCGTGCGTATCGTCGTCGAAAACAAGCGCGGCAACATCTTCGACAAGGACTACCTCACGGTTCTGCAGAAAGTCAATGACGCGGTCTATCTGATCCCAGGGGTGGACCGTTCCGCAATGCGCGGCCTGTGGACCAGCAGCCTGCGTTGGACGGAAGTCACCGAAGAAGGTTACCGCGGCGGTCCGGTCATGCCGGACAATTTCGATGGCTCGCCGGCCAGTCTGGGGCAGCTCAGAGTCAACATCGCGCGTGCGGGTATCGTCGGCAGCTACGTGGCGGACGACATGCGTTCGAGCATGATCGTAGTGCCGCTGCTGGACTCCAATCCCGATACGCGCAAGCCGCTCGATTACGCGACGTTCTCGAGCGAACTCAAGCACAAGGTCCTGTCGCTGGAAAGCCCCACGGTCAGTGTGCATATCGTGGGTTTTGCCGAGATTGTCGGAGACTTGATCGACGGCTTGAGCCACGTGATGGCGTTCTTTGGCATCTCGGTCGTCATCGCCGGATTGTTCGTCTTTGCATTCACGCGGGACCTTCGGAGCACATTGCTGCTGATCGGCGTATCGGCGCTGGCCGTGATTTGGCTACTGGGGCTCATGGAGCTACTCGGTTACGTGCTCAATCCGTATTCGATTCTGGTGCCGTTCCTGATCTTCGCGATCGGCCTGTCACACGGCGCGCAGAAGATGAACGGCATCATGCAGGATATCGCGCAGGGCACGCATCGTTACGTGGCGGCCCGCTACACGTTTCGGCGCCTCTTCCTCGCGGGTGTGACCGCGCTGCTGACCAACGTGGTCGGCTTTGCCGTGTTGATGGTAATCGACATTCCGGTCATTCACGATCTGGCGTTGACGACCAGTATTGGCGTGACGGTACTGATTTTCACGAAGTTGATACTGGTTCCCGTGCTCTTGTCGTATGTGGGCGTCAACGAGAAGGCCGCCGCCCGCAAACTCGAGGCGGAGCGAG
Organism: Paraburkholderia sp. LEh10; assembly: GCF_017814945.1. Classification (GTDB taxonomy): domain Bacteria; phylum Pseudomonadota; class Gammaproteobacteria; order Burkholderiales; family Burkholderiaceae; genus Paraburkholderia. Next base: position 50,764 of record NZ_JAGIPX010000037.1, on the reverse strand, counting down.
CCGGCGAGAGGCACGATTGGCTGGCCCGCGTGTGGGCGTGCCTGCTGCATTTCACGTCGGGCAAGTGGGCGCAGGCTGCGATCGCGGTGTCGTTCGCAATCGGACTGTCGGCCTTCGGGATCAGCCAGGAACTCAAGACGGGGGATCTGGATCCCGGCGCGCCGGAGCTCCGCTCCGACTCGCCCTACAACCGCGATGATGCGTATGTGAAAGCCCACTATCGGTTGTCCAGCGATCAGTTCGTCGTGATGCTCGTCACGCCGCCGGGGCAATGCAACAACTACCCAACGCTGGTCGAACTCGATCGAATGGGCGCCAACCTGCGGCAGGTGGAGGGCGTGAAGGGCACCGCTTCGGCGGCCGACATGGTGCGGCTTGCGACGGCCGGTCAGTTCGAGGGTAACCCGAAGTGGTTCTCGATCCCGCGGGATGCAAACGTCCTTAACACGGCGCTTGCGGACGTGATCGCAGACCATCCGGAAATGGTCGATCAGCGGTGTTCCGTGATGCCCCTGATTGCGTACCTTGGCGATCACAAGGCCGACACACTTGCACGCGTCGTTGCGTCCGCCGAGTCGTTCGGCAACGCACACAGCTCGCCTGGGCGCCGGTTCGAGCTGGCAGCCGGTTCGGCCGGAATCGAGGCGGCGACGAACATCGTCGTCAAGCAGGCTCATCACCGCATGCTGGCACTGCTCTATGCCGCCGTCGTGGTGCTATGCCTGATCACATTCCGGAGCGGGCGAGCAGTCATCGTGGCACTGGTGCCGCTGCTGATCACGTCCGTGCTTTGTGAGGCATTGATGGTGGTGCTGGGAATCGGCGCAAAAGTGGCGACGCTGCCCGTGATCGCACTGGGCGTCGGCGCTGGTGTCGACTACGCGCTGTATTTGTTGAGTGTGCAATTGAATTTTCAGCGCGATGGCGTTCCGTTGCGTGAAGCGTACATGCGTTCCCTCCAATTCACGGGGCGCGTCGTAGCACTCGTTGGCTTGACGATGTCTGCCGGCGTGATCACCTGGATCTGGTCGCCGATCAAGTTTCAGGCGGACATGGGCATCCTGCTGACCTTCATGTTCCTCTGGAACATGATCGGCGCGCTCGTTCTCATTCCATCGCTGTCGTACTTTCTGCTGCGCCGGCTAGGCGAGCGAAACCGTGAGGCAATCCAGAAGCCGGATTCGTCGTCGACGGTCGCAGAGGCATGAGTGCGTACATCAATTCGAATTAAATTTCGCGCACGACGAAACGGATGTTTCGTCATCGAACAGCGCGGAAAACACGGAACTCGGAGCAGTGGCGATAAAGGCGCGGCCGATTCCGTCGGCACGGCGTCGAGCCACGCCACTGCGGCCCGAGCCTTTGCAATGTCGTATTTTCTGGAATCACGTACAAGATCATGACGAGCACACGAAAGCCTCGGCTTCAATCGAAGATCGCCCTGGTGACAGGGGGAACAAAGGGCATTGGGAAAGCGGTCGTACTTGCTTTCCTGAGGGAAGGCGCCTCTGTCGTCTTTACCGGATCGACGGCCCAAGACGGTCCACCGCTGGAGCGCGAGCTGCGCGAGCAGGGCCACGATGCGACGTTCATGCAATGCGACAGCCGCGACGAACAGCAGATCGGCGACGTGATCGCGCGCATCGTCGAAACGCACGGCCGCCTTGACGTCGCCGTCAACAACGTCGGCAACATCGCGCCATCGGACGCCCCGCTCGGCAAGCTGCATGAAACATCGACCGATGCGTTCGACGAGACGATCAATCGCAATCTCGTCACCACGTTTCTCAGCATGAAACAGGAGATCGCGGTCATGCTTCGTCAGCGGGGCGGGGTGGTCTGCAACACGTCGTCAATGGCGGGTGTGCGTGTTTCCGATGCGGTTTCCGCTGCCTATCACGCCGCTAAGGCGGGCGTTGTTCACCTGACGCGCAAGGCCGCGATTCAGTATGCGTCCGACAACATTCGAGTAAACGTGATCGCTCCTGGCGCAACGTACACGGAACAGGCGCAGAAGCGATTCACGCACGAAGCGTTCGATGAGCTTGCCGCGTCGGTTCATCCGATCGGCCGGGCCGTCACGCCCGAGGAATGCGCGGAGGTATTCGTATTTCTCTGTTCGGACGAATCGGCAGCGATCACCGGTCACTTGGTGCCTGTCGACGGCGGATGGTCCGCGAAGTAGGGGGCCGGGAACGGCGGTCGTTTCCGGCTTAGCGGAAGTAACGAAACGGGAGATTTACTCAATGAACAGTATAGGCGTGACCGAACTGGGTTACCTCGGTATCGGCATCCGGGATCTAGATGCATGGCGCTTTTATGCCACCGAGATCTTGGGGATGGAGTGGGCTGACAGCGACGGTGCGCTCAGCCTACGCATGGACTACTGGCATCATCGGATTCTCGTCGAGCAGAGTGACGAAGACGACGTGTTGTTTGCAGGATATCGCGTGGCAGGACCCGAAGAGTTCCGCATGATGCAGCGTCACCTCGAGGAATGTGGCGTGCTCTTCAAGGTGGCCTCGGCGGCCGAGGCGGAAAAGCGCTGCGTGCTGGAGCTCCTCCGGCTTTCTGACCCGGGGGGACTTCCGATAGAAATTTTTCACGGCCCGCTAGTCGATCGCCACCAGCCTTATCGGCCGGGGCGAGGCATGCACGGCAAATTTGTGACGGGACGCGCTGGACTCGGACATATCGTGATTCGCGACGCGGGTGTTGAGGAAACCTACCGTTTTTATCGGCAGGTGCTCGGGATGCGCGGCACGGTCGAGGTCCGCTTCGATGCCGGCGGCGAGCGGCGCGAGCCGATTTTCATGCACTGCTGCGAGCGGGATCACACGATCGGCTTCGGGGTGGGCCCGCTCCCGAAGCGCATTCACCATCTGATGGTGGAGGTCGACAATCTCGACGATGTCGGCCTCGCGTACGATCTGGCGCGGCGCAACGGCGTGCCGGTTCTCATGGCGCCCGGTCGGCACGCGAACGACAGCATGTTCTCGTTCTACATGCAAACGCCGTCTGGATGGTTCTGTGAATACGGATACGGTGGTGCACCGCCGAATCACCAGTCGGAATACAACCTTGTGGGCGACATTTGGGGACATGAGATGATCGCTCAGTCATATACCGGATGAGGGTGGGCGATGCCCGCACGGGCATGGCGCAGTACTGGCCGCCGCTCGCGGTCGCTAAGGAACCGCTCCGTCGCATCGGCACGGGCGGTTCCCCGTCAAAATTGTTGCGCAGCTCCGCGTGCGCATGTATGCATGTATGGTACCTGGACATCGCGCATCTCAACGCAGTTCGCGGTCATCCGTACCCGCAGGTGCCGTGACCGCGCGTGTGCCGAGGCGTCAATCAATTCACCTTGCGCGTACGCCCCGCCCAGTAGGGCTCCTGCAGCTGACGTCGCAGGATCTTGCCGGACGCATTTCTCGGGAGCGCTTCGACGAAGTCGATGCTCTTGGGAACCTTGAAGCCGGCGATCCTGGCGCGCGCGAACGCAAGGATGTCTTCGATATTTGCGATAGCGCCGGGATTGACCACGATCACTGCTTTGACGGCCTCACCCCATTTCTCGTCGGGCACTCCGATCACGGCCACCTCCGCGACCGAGGGATGGCCGTAGATTGCGTTCTCGACTTCGGCGGGATAGATGTTTTCCGCACCCGAAATGATCATGTCCTTCACGCGATCGTGGATGTAGAGGTAGCCGTTTTCATCCAGGTAGCCAGCGTCGCCGGTACGCAGCCAACCGTCCGGATTCACAGTCGACGACGTCGCTTCAGGCATGCGCCAGTAGCCAGTCATATTGCCGCTCGACCGTGTCACGATTTCACCGACCGTGTGCGCAGGGACGGCATTGCCGAGCGAATCGATAATCCTGATTTCGACTCCCGGCATCGGCAGGCCCGCAGCCCGCATCCTCGGATTGCCGTTCGGATCGTGATCTTCCGGCGGCAGGTAGGCGATCGCGCCGGCAGTTTCTGTCATACCGTACTGCTGACAGAATCCGCAGCCGAACACGTCCATGCATTCGCGCAGCAGATCGACTGGGATAGGCGACGCACCGTAGAGGATGTACTTCAGCCGCCCGAAGTCTACTTCGCGACTGCGTGGCTGACGTACGACGATCTGCAGCGCAGATGGGACCATGAACATCTTCGAGATGCGATCGCGTTCGATGAAATCGAGCACCGTGAGTGGATCGAATTCGCGCGCAATCACGCCCTTGGCGCCGTGTAGCAGTCCGGCGATCCCCCACAGGCTGCCGCCGACATGCGCGACCGGCATCGCGACGAGGCTGACGTCGTCGGGTGTCCATCGGTACCAGTCCATTTGCGCCAGCGTCAGTTCGCGATGCTTGGCCAGCAGGTTCTCGTGTGTCAACATCACGCCCTTCGGACGACCAGTGGTGCCTGAGGTGTAAACCTGCAGCGCAACCGTGCTTGGATGAATCTCGACTGGCGGAGCGTCCTTCGGCGCGTCTGCGAGCCACATGTCGAACGACGTCGCGCCGTAGATCGATGCGCCGTCGATCGCGATCACCGACGGCCGATCGGCCATGGTGGCCAGCGCCGTATCGGCCTGGCTCGCCGCGTCGGGGCCGACGAAGACCACGTGGGCACCGCAATCCTCGAGGATCGCGGCGGCTTCGGCCGGAGCCAACCGCCAGCCGATCGGCGTCATCACGACGCCGGCTTTGGCCGCGCCGAAGAAGATCTCGAAGTAGCGGTCACTGTTCTTGCCCAGATATGCCACCCGGTGGCCGGGGGCGACGCCTGCGGCGACTAGCGTATGTGCGACCTGGTTCGAGCGCTGATCGAACAGCGCGAATGTCGTTTCACGGCCTTCGAAGGAGAATGCGACCGATTCCGGTCGAGCGAGTGCATGGCGCCGCGCAACTTCGGCGAGTGTTGTCATCGAGCCGATATCGGCGAGATTCTGGTCAGATGTCATGTCTGGTCCAAACAAGAGGCGGCGGGCCGCGAGACGGCACCGCGATGCTCGTCTCGCAAGTCATATACGGACTGGATGTGTCGTGAACTCCCCCAGCCTTCGTACCGTGTCGCATTGTTTATCTCGCCTTTTCGAGGGTCTTCGTCGGAAGAGACGAATTACGCTTGAAGAGGCATCGGGTCATGCATTTTGACGAGATCGATTCGAGGAAATTGATCGACCTTTGCCGACGACGGTCTAGGCGCGCAATTCGTCTCTTTCGACGAAGACCGTCGTGCGGACGACGGAAACAATACTTCCAAGAGCGGAATATCGCCGAGCTGCACCGATCTGACGATGAACTGACCGAGTTGCCGGAATGAACATGTGTCTCGGCTCGTCGCATCCCTCGCGGAAATGCCGGCAAACGTGAGTACATCCGGGTTGGTGATTTGATTTGGCGTGTTTCGACTGGTCAACACCCTTCACTGCACATCTCACGTATGAAACTTGTCACATTCAGCGTCCACGGCGGCTTCCCAGAAATCGGCGTCGTGGACGGCACGAAAATCGTCCGTATCCAGCACGCACTCCCGCGTCTTGCTTCAACCATGATCGATCTGATCGATACATGGAGCGACGCTTGTGCGGAGGTTCAGCGGGTCGTCGAAAAGGCCGAACATACCATTGCGCTCGAGCAGGTTCATCTGCTTCCCCCGATCGCGCGGCCCGGCAAGATCATGGCGATGGGGCTGAACTACGCAGATCACGTCGCAGAAGCAGGCCTCGAGATTCCAAAGCATCAGGTCTGGTTCTGCAAACAGCCCAATACTGTGCATCCGCCGTTCGCGCCAATCCAGATTCCAAAGACTTCGACGTCGGTGGACTACGAGGTCGAGCTGGTTTTCGTCATAGGCAAGCGCGGCCGTCACGTCTCCAAAGCGAACGCGCCCGACCATGTCTTCGGCTACTGCGTGGGCAATGACGTCACTGCCCGCGACTGGCAGATGCGGACTCCGCAATGGGTGCTCGGCAAGTCTTTCGATTCGCACGGGCCGTTTGGCCCCTGGATCACGACAGCAGACGAAATTGGGGATCCACATCGCCTTGGTATTCGCTCGATCGTCAACGATGAGGTCCGACAGAATTCGAACACGCGCGAACTCATTTTCGACGTTTTCGATCAGGTCGCGTATCTGTCGCAAGCGATGACGCTCGAACCCGGCGACATCGTTTTCAGCGGAACGCCCGGAGGTATTGGCGCGGCGATGAAGCCGCCTGTGTTCCTCGAGGCGGGTGACCGAGTGCGCTGCGAGATCGACGAACTCGGCGCGATCGAGGCGGTTTTCGAGAACGAGATCTGAGCTCGTAGCGAGAGTGTCCTGCGAAGGTGCTCAATCATGAAAAGGACAGTAACCTTGAGAAAGGGATGCCGTATGACCATCTCCCCCCCTGTACGCCCTAGACGCAGTGCCCTGTATGTGCCGGCGCAGAATGCTCGCGCAATGGAGAAAGCATGTTCCGCGCGCTGCGATGTCGTCGTCCTGGACCTGGAGGACTCCGTCGGACCCAATGAAAAACTTCAAGCTCGCGCCGCAGCTGTCGAAGCGGCTCGCGACAGACGCTTCGCATCGCGAGAAGTCGTGATCCGGGTGAACGCCTTGAGCACGCCGTGGGGCCGGGAGGATGTGGCCGCCGCAGCGCAGGCGAAGCCCGATGCCATACTCGTTCCAAAGATCTCTGCGGCGAGCGACCTCGCGGTGGCTCGTGCGGACATGCACGGTGACGTGCCGATGTGGATCATGATGGAGACGTGTGCGGCAATGCTCAAGCTGAACGAGATCGGTATGGCAGGGGCGGAGGCTGGCGTCGAGGCTTGGGTCATCGGGTCGAGCGACCTTGCCAAGGAGATGCGGTGCGGTCAAGGCGTCGCGCGCCCGGGGTTGCAAACGGCGCTGTCGTTGAGCGTGATGGCTGCACGTGCTTTCGGGCTCGGGATCTTGGACGGTGTATTCTTCGACGCCGCGAATCCCGAAGGGCTGGCGACGCAATGTGCGGAGGGCGCGAGCCTCGGATTCGACGGCAAGACTCTCATCCATCCGAACCAGATCGAGATCGCCAATCGGGCATTTACGCCCAATCCGGCGGCGGTCGCATGGGCGCGCGCCATCATCGCGGCGTTCGATAAGCCGGAGAACGCAGGAAAGGGGCTCGTGGACGTCGATGGCCGCTACGTCGAACGACTGCACTACGACGACGCACGATATCTCGTGCAAGTCGCCGAAGCCATCGGCGCTAGGGACACGGCCGGGTAATAGCCGAGCAGCCGATCGGGCGTCTGGAGTATTCGCGCCGACGCCCGTATTCCTTCGCACGCCAGCGACTCGTGCACGATTCGAGCTCGAATTCGAAACTCATGACAAACGCCAAAGACCGCCGCCGAGAACCGGTCGCGTGTACCTGGGCTCTCGGCAGCGGCCATCGACAGCCGTTTGTGACATTACCGGGCTGGAGTCAATCCGAGAATCTGTGTCATTGCGCTATCCAGGGCTTGCAGGGGTTCGGCAGGCAGCGTTGCGCAACGCCAGCCGATATGGAGATCGGGCCGGACAAGAATGCAACCGTCTTCCTCGATCTCCGACACGGAGTGCCAGGTGCCATAAAGATCCTCGTAGTCGAGCGACGGTCCGATCGTGACGACCTTGATGTCGACACCGGTGCGCTCGGATACCGCTCGGGCGGCTTCGCGCCATGGTCCTCCGCCGTGGCCGGTGAGAAGCGCGAAACGCTGCTTGCCTACGACGTCCAGTGTCGAAATTCGTGGTTCAGGCAGACGCGTGCCAAGCCACGCATGAGGGAGCGGTGAGCCGGGGCGGGTGCTCGGCTGATAGTAAAGCTCCGGATCCCGCTCGAAACCGGGATCAGGCGTGCCGTCCCGGACTACCGCGCCGGACGCATAGCGGCGATTCATCTCGACGCCATGCGCGTGCTGCTCGTACTTCATCGCATCAAGTGCGCGCCGCAGCGCGTCGCGCGCCTCGCGCGTCTGGACCGCGGGCAGCCGCCTCTCCGTCGAGTCGCCGCGCGTTCCGGCCCCAAGCAGATCCCACACTGTGGCATTGAGCATCATGCTCTTGTTTGCACGCTTGACGATCTGGTGGCCCACCGGCTGACGCTCGGCGTTGAAGCTGTCGAGCAGCGTCGGGTGCGCTTTGCCCTGCAGCACGAGCGCCAGCTTCCAGGCCAAGTTGAATGCGTCCTGGATGCAGGTGTTCGAGCCCAATCCGTTGGCGGGAGGATGGCGATGCACCGCGTCGCCCATGCACAGGACGCGGCCGACAGCGTAGTGCGCGGCAACGACGTCGTTGATTGTCCACATCGACGCCGAAATGATATTCATCGCCAGATGGGGATCGCCGACGAGTTCACGAATGCGCTTCTCGAAGTCCTGCGTCGTCGGCTTGGGCGTTCCCGCGGCTTCCGGGACGACGAGCACTGCGATCCATTGATCCCAAGGCCGCACCATGCGAAATAACCCGACGGGCGACCACGTCGACACGTCCGGCTGAATGATCTGATAGAAGATCCCGCGCCGATGGGCAACATAGTTGCTGAGATCGACGTCGACCAGGACGTTGAAGATGTTACCGAGCCCGTGCTGCCCCTCGAGCGGGATGCCGAGCTGTTCGACGACCCGGCTGCGGGCACCGTCCGCTCCGATCATGTATTTCGCGCGGATCTGAATGGTCTCGTTGGTCAGTAGATCGCGAATGGTTGCGGTGACACCTGCATCGTCCTGCTCGAACGACAGCAACTCCATGTCGAATCGAATCTGCGAGCCGAGGCGCGCCGCCTCGGTTAGCAGGATAGGTTCCATCTGAGTCTGAGGCAGGTCGACCAGTGAACAGGGACTGGCCGACTCGTAGTCGCTCTTGCGGCTCGGGTCGTTACCCCAAGCGTAGGTACGTGCCAGCTCTTTGCCACCGAGGCTTTGCAGCCAGAAGTGGTGCTCGATGTCGGCTCCCGGGCTGGCAAGCGCCATGCACTGCTTTTCGAGGCCCGCGTCGCGCAGCGCCTCCATCGTTCGCTGATTGGTGATATGCGCGCGCGGCGTAGTCGCGGTACTCCGGCCCCGCGAAATTGCGGTATTCGAGATGCCATGCTTCGACAGAAACAACGACGAAGCCGCTCCCGCAGGGCCTGTTCCCACTATCAAGACGTCGGTTTCGATCATGTCCGATTCCAATTCCCAGTTCATCGGCTCAAGGCGCGCGATCGCGCGCCTTGAGGAATACGGAAGGCGTTATGTTGGAGCCAACGCGCTCGGGCATGCCACTGCAGGTGATATCGCCCTACTCCGTATGCTGATGCATTGTCGATCTCGCCTTTGTACCCAGTCTTCGTCGGAAAAGACGAATTGGAAACCCGCGTGCGTCGACACCTTTGAGCTACCGCCGCCTCACAGTCAACGTATCTGCCCATCCCGCGAGTTCGGTAACGGCGGCGGTTTGTGCAAATTTCTGACGCGACACTTGTTGATCGACTAGAGCCACGGAAGCGATACAGCTCCCTGAGTCAATCGTATTTGATGCAATTCGTCTCTTTCGACGAAGACCATGACGTGGAAGGGCCGGAATATTCACGGACGAAATGTCATCGAATTGCGCCAATTACGGCTGAATTGAGGAGGAGAGCTGGTTATGTCTACGCAAACCGTGAGGTCCGGCGATATCGTGGTACACGGCTACTGTGCGCCGGAGCATGAGCGACTGCGCGAAGCATTTCATAAGAATTTCCGTGACCTCGGGGAGGTCGGTGCGAGTTTCGCGGTTACGGTGCATGGTGAATTGGTTGCAGATCTGTGGGGAGGCTGGAAGGATATTGCAGCGACCGTACCGTGGGAGCAGAACACCATTGCCTGCATCTGGTCTACGTCAAAAGGACTTGGCGGTGTGTGCTTCGCTATGCTAATCGATCGCGGCCTGGCTTCATTCGAGGACAAGATAAGCAAGTATTGGCCCGAGTTCGCGGCGAACGGAAAGGGCGAACTCACGATCGGGATGCTGCTGTCGCATCAGTCCGGGATCACCGGCTTCGACACGCCAGCGACTCTGGAAGATATGTTTGCGGGTGAGCCGTCTGCCCGGCGCCTTGCTGCGCAAACACCGCTTTGGCCGATCGGCACCGCATCGGGGTATAGCAACGTGATCGGCATTATCGCGACGGAGCTATTCAAGCGAATTGAAGGCCGATCGATTCAGCAATTCGTCGCAGAGGAACTGAAGGGCTCGTTCGGTCTCGACATCTCCGTGGGCCTACTCCCGGAAGACCGCCCCCGTGTGGCAAGCATGCTGAGCGAGAAAAAAATGGATTCTCGCAATGCGGTTCCGTCGCTCAGCGAAGCGCAGCGCGGGCTGCAGAACCCGCCACTCACGAGCGAGGTAGCGGATACGCTGGAGTTCCAGCGCGCCGACGTTATCGCGATGAACGCATTTTCGAACGCGCGCGCGCTGGCGTCGATGTACGGGCTGCTGCTGAAGCCGGGCAAAGATGGCCGGACGCTTGCCGGGTCATCTGCGGTCGCGGAGGCGTCGAAGGTGCGTATCGACGGAATCGACAAAGTACGAGGTATTCGCCGCCCGTGGGCGGCCGGCTTCCTGCGCAACGTCGACGACTGCTGGGGACCCAATCCGCAAGCGTTCGGTCACGGTGGTTGGGGTGGTTCCTTCGGCTTTGCCGATCCGGCTGCCGACGTTTCGGTTGGCTATGTCATGAACATGATGAGCGATCAGATGGACGCCAATCCGCGCCGGCGTGCGCTCGTCGATGCGGTCTACGCGGCGATCTAGCCGAGATCGTCAATGCTGCGTGTCTGATGGACCATTCAGGCATGCGAGTTTGCTGCCGGTTGCGAGCGATCTCCGCAAGGACCGGAAATGCGCAATGGGCGCACCTCGCGACACGCAGTGGCCTTTCATCCAGTCTTCAGGATCGTTATGAGCGAAGTGCTATCCATCACCCGAAACGGGAACGTCGCGCTGATCACGATGAACATGCCGGAAAAGCGCAATGCTTTGACGGCTCGGCTATACACCGAACTGGCGGCGGAATTGGCGTGCCTTCAGGACGATACGAACGTCCGGGCGGTTGTGCTCTATGGCGGGCGCCATTTTTGCGCGGGCGGCGATCTGGGTGGCCTTAATGCGTCCACGCTCGAAATGCGGCGGAAGATGAAGCACGGACACCGCATCGTTCGTGCAATCACAAGCGGACCGTGGCCGGTCGTCGCCGCTGTCGAAGGTGGCGCGTATGGAGCCGGATTTTCCCTTGCGCTTGCGTGCGATTTCGTGGTGGCCGACGAGAACGCGAGTTTTTGCGCCGCGTTCGGGCGAGTCGGGCTCACGCCGGACTATGGCTTGATGTGGACGCTGCCGCAGCGTGTCGGTATCGGTGTGGCGCGCGAGATTCTAATGCTCTGCGAATCCATCACGGGCAGCGAAGCGAAAGAGCTTGGCATAGTGGACAGGCTTTGCCCGCCATCCGCCGTGCTCGGGACCGCGCTAGCGCTCGCCGAACGGCTCGCTGCCGCCCCGCCGGGAACGATCGCGACGACCAAGGCCGTGCTCGCCCGTCATCCGATCCAACTCGACACGATGTTGGCTTGGGAAGCCGACACGCAATCCGCGCTGGTCCGGAGCGAGGACTTTGTGGAGGGGGTCAATGCGTTCACGGAAAAGCGCGCTCCGACTTTCCACGGGAAGTGAAGAAGCGCGGGAGCCGATGCCGTTCGGACCTCCAAGCATCGCGCGTGACTTGCATGCCGAAAGCCGCGAAAAACGTCGGTTTCGACGATCCTGGGAATACCCGCACCGGCCAAAATGAGTCCGGGTCCCATTGCCGATCGGTACGCCGGCGGATCACAACCCGGACGTATCGGCGCAAGTGCGATGCATGCTCTTTTCGGCCACGCTGATGCGATGTTTATTGCACGAATGAGAACCAATATGACCGAAGCGTTGATTTATGACCATGTTCGTACGCCGCGCGGTCGCGGGCGTGCCGGCGGCGCGTTGCATGCGATCACGCCAGTCGAGCTGGCGAGTCAAGTGTTGACTGCCCTGAAGGATCGGAATCGGCTCGACACGCGTCAGATCGACGATGTTGGTCTCGGTATCGTGATGCCCGTCGGGGAACAGGGTGCAGACCTGACGCGTTTTGCGCTGCTCAATGCAGGGTACGGTGAACACGTCGCCGGCTACCAGATCAACCGCTTCTGCACGTCCGCTCTCGACGCCGTCAATCAGGCCGCCGGTCTGATCCAGGCTGGCCGCGCGGACGCCGCGATCGGCGGCGGCGTGGAGTCGATGTCGCGCGTTCCTATCGGATCGGATGGCGGCGCCTGTTACACGGATCCTCGGCTCGCACATCGATTTCCATACATGCCCAATGGCGTGGCGGCCGATCTCATGGCCGCGCTCGGCGGATTCTCTCGTGGCGACGTCGACGGCTATGCGGCGGAGAGTCAGCGCCGAGCTGATCTGGCGCGCGGCGCGGGCCGTTTCGACTCGTCGCTGATTGTCGTGCGTGACATGCTTGGCGAGCCCGTCCTGGCCCGTGACGAAGCGATTCGCCCGGGAACCACGGCGTCCGACCTCGCAAAACTGGCACCCGCATTCGCGGAACTGGGCGAGGCGGGGTATGACGCGCTTGCCCAGCAGCGCTACCCGCATCTTGAGAAGATCGAGCATATCCATACGAGTGGCAATTCGAGCGGCATCGTCGATGGTGCAAGCGCCGTTCTGGTCGGGAATCGGATGTTTGGCGAGTGGAACGATCTGAAGCCGCGCGCGCGGATTCGCGGCTACGCGTCGGGTGCGTCGGAGCCGTTGCTGAGCTTGGGGGGGCCGATGCCGGTGACGGAAAGATTGTTGTCGCGGCTGGGCATGAGCATCGACGATATCGACCTGTTCGAAATCAATGAAGCGTTCGCCGTGGTGCCGATGTGCTACATGCAGACGTTCGACGTCCCATTCGATCGGGTCAACGTCAACGGCGGAGCGATCGCGCTCGGCCATCCGCTTGGCGCCACGGGCGCAATGCTGCTCGGCACGCTGCTCGACGAACTGGAGCGGCGCGATCTCAATATCGGCCTCGTTACGCTGTGCGCCGCCGCAGGGCAGGCAACGGCCACGATCATCGAACGCATCTAAGCGACCATCATGAATACCATCGACTTCGAGATCGACGCAGACGGCATCGCGCGAGTTGCTATCGACGTGCCGGGACGGACGATGAACGTCTTCGTTCCTGAACTGCTGGGCGACCTGGCAGGCGTCGTGGAAGCGATCCGCACGCGCGACGACATTCGAGGTGCAGTCCTGACCTCGGCCAAGGCAAGCGGGTTTATCGCCGGCGCGGACCTCAAGGACTTCGTGACTGCGCACGATCGACGCGTCTCGGCGCAGTCGGCGCGCGACATGACGCTGCATGCGTCGCAGATCTTCCGCAGCCTCGAGACCTCTGGCAAACCGGTTGCGGCGGCCATCAACGGGCTGGCGCTCGGCGGCGGTTATGAACTGTGCCTCGCGTGCCACTATCGCGTTCTGGTCGACGATCCGAAGGCTGTGGTGGGATTGCCCGAGGTGACGGTGGGGTTGCTGCCGGGCGCGGGCGGGACCCAGCGCCTGCCCAGGCTGATCGGGATCGAGCGCACGATGGCGTTGCTGCTCGACGGACGCCATGTCGGGCCGGCGGAAGCGCTGAAAATGGGTCTCGTGGACGAGGTGGTCGCTCCGGATCTCGTGTATGTGACTGCGCGCGAATGGGTGCTTGCACATCCTGCCGCGTGCCAACCGTGGGACGTGAAGGGATTCAAGGTGCCTTGCGGCACGGGCGCGCTCGCCTTCCACGCGGCGAAGACGTTCGGGGTGGGCGTCGCCGCGCTGCGTGCGGTGACGCGGGACAACTATCCGGCGCCCGCCGCCATACAGTGTTGCGTCTATGAAGGCACGCAGTTGCCTCTCGATGCGGCGCTACGCGTCGAGGCGAGCTATTTCGGCAGCCTCCTGGCGGGACCGGTCGCCCGCAATCTGATTCGTACGCTGTTCATCAACAAACTGGCCGCGGACAAAGGCCTCGGACGGCCAAGCCTTCCCGATGCGAAAGTCACGAGACTCGGCGTGCTGGGGGCCGGCATGATGGGCAGCGGCATCGCGTATGCTGCGGCCGTATCGGGCATCGATGTCGTGCTGCTGGACGCGAATCCGGCGACTGCCGAGCAAGGCAAGGCGCGCTGCGCCGCGCTGCTCGGAAAGGAGGTGGCGAAGGGCCGCCGCAGCGAACAGTCCGCGTCCGACGTGCTCGCTCGCATCACGCCTTCTGAAGCATTCGCGTCTGTCGCGAACTGTGACTTGGTGGTCGAAGCTGTCTTCGAGAATCGCGAGATCAAGGCAGACGTGATCCGGAAGGCGGAGGCGGTTTTGCCGGCGTCGGCCATATTTGCAAGCAACACGTCGACCCTACCGATCACGGGGCTGGCGCAATACAGTGTTCGCCCCGCACAGTTCATTGGTATCCATTTCTTCTCGCCGGTGGAGCGTATGCAGCTCGTCGAAGTCATCGTCGGGCGAGATACGTCTGAGTTGACCCTCGCGCGAGCACTCGGATTCATCAAGCAACTGCGCAAGACCCCGATCGTCGTGAACGACAGCCCGGGCTTCTATACGAGCCGGATCTTTTGCTCATTTATCGATGAGGGCATGGCGATGCTGGCGCAAGGCGTGGCGCCGGCGCTCATCGAAAACGCAGCGAGGCTGGCCGGGATGGCGACCGGGCCGCTCGCAGTGACCGACGAGGTCTCGCTTGAACTTCAGAAGCAAGTCATCGAACAGGCGATTGCGGACGGTTTGCCCGATCGCTGTCTGCGGCAGCACGCGGCTCCCGTCATCGAGAAGCTGATAGCAATGGGCCGTCTGGGCCGCAAATCGGGGATGGGGTTCTATGAGTATCCGCAGGATGCGAAAAAACGCTTGTGGAATGGTCTGAGCGCGCTTTACCCGCAGCTGGAACGGCAGCCGTCCGTCGAGGAGGTCAAGCAGCGGTTGCTTTATATTCAGGCGCTCGAGGCCGCTCGCTGCGTTGAGGAAGGCGTCCTGACTGCCCCCGCCGACGCCGATGTCGGTGCCGTGATGGGGCTCGGGTTTCCGACGTGGACGGGCGGTACGCTGTCACTGATCGAAACGATCGGTCTGGGCGTGTTTGTCGTCGAGTGCGACAGGCTCGCGTCGCAATTTGGCGAAAGGTTCCGGCCGTCGGAATGGCTGCGAGCGCGCGCAAAGGCGAACGAGCCGTTTTTTGCGCAATCGGCGTGACGATCCAGCGCGAGGGGACTTGAACATGCGACGCACCCATTTCGACGCCGATCATCTTGCATTCCGGGATACAGTCAGCCGCTTCTTCCAGGGGGAAATCGGTCCGCACGCCGAGCGTTGGCGCGAGCAAGGTTTCGTGGATCGCGAAGCCTTTCTGAAAGCGGGGGAGCAAGGCTATCTGCTCATGTGGGCGCCGGAAACGTACGGCGGACTGGATCTGGCTGATCTGCGTTACGAACAGGTCCTGTACGAGGAGAACGTTCGCCACGGGGAAATCGGCTTTTACATAAACCTTCATTCCCGCGTTGTCGCGCCTTATCTCGGCAGATTCGGCACCGTTGAGCAAAAGGCCCGCTATCTGCCGCCAGCAATCCGGGGTCAAGAGATTCTCGCGATCGCGATGACGGAGCCCGGAGCAGGCAGCGACCTCGCCGGCATGACGTCGCGCGCGCGGGACATGGGCGACCATTGGCTGCTCAATGGCGCGAAGACGTATATCTCGAACGGCTGTCTGGCTGACGTAATCATCGTCGCCGCGAGAACCGCGCCGGAAAGCCGTCACGGAATCGGACTATTCATCGTCGAAGCTGACATGCCGGGATTCAAGCGCGGCAACAAGCTACGGAAGATCGGCCTGCACGCGCAAGACACAGCGGAGCTGTTCTTCGACGACGTGAAGGTGCCCAAGAGCCATGTGTTGGGCGATCCGGCCAAGGGTTTCGTCTACATGTCGGAACTGCTCGCGGAGGAGCGCCTTCAGGTCGCCATCGGGTCGATCGCGCAGGCTCAGGCAGCGTTCGACATCACGCTCGACTTCATCAAGGAAAGGAAGGCGTTCGGCCGGCCGCTCGGATCGTTCCAGCACCTTCGTTTCGAAATGGCTGCGATGCGCGCGCAACTCGATGCCGTGCAGGCACTGGTGGATCACTGCGTGATGGAGGCGAACGCGAAGGTGCTCACGTCGGTCATGGCATCGGAGGCGAAGCTGCTCGCGACCGAGCTTGAGAACAAGGTGATCGACACGTGCGTGCAGTTCCATGGTGGCGCCGGCTACATGGAGGAGTACCGCATCGCGAGGATGTTCACCGATGCGCGCATATCACGGATTTTTGCGGGCGCCAATGAAATCATGAAGGAAATCATTGGCCGCGACCTGGGACTCGACGACAGGAAACTCAAGCAATGAGGACGCGCGTCACGGAAATTTTGGGTATTCGCTATCCGATCATCCAGGGCGGGATGATGTGGGTGGGAACCGCGGAGTTGGCCTCGGCGGTGTCCAACGCAGGCGGTCTCGGTACGCTCACCGCACTCACGCAGCCGACGCCGGATGCGCTGGCTGCCGAAATCGAACGTTGCCGCGAGATGACGTCTCGGCCGTTCGCCGTGAACCTGACGATCCTCCCGACTGCGAGCCCTCCGCCGTACGAAGCCTACCTCGATGCCGCATTGCAGGCGGGCGTCAGCATCATCGAAACAGCGGGCAACAGCCCGAAGGCGTTCATTGAAAAGGTCAAGGCCGCGGACGGCGTTATCGTTCACAAGTGCACGACCGTCAGGCACGCGTTGTCCGCGCAGCGCAATGGCGTCGACATCGTGAGCATCGACGGCTTCGAGTGCGCCGGCCATCCCGGCGAGGACGATGTGTCGGGGCTGATCCTGATCCCGCGCGCCGTTCAGGCACTCGAGATTCCGGTCGTCGCGTCGGGGGGTATCGGCGATGGACGGGGCATGGCCGCAGCGTTCGCTCTGGGCGCACAGGGCGTCAACATGGGTACTCGCTTTTGTGCGACGGTCGAGGCGCCCGTTCATCCGCACATCAAGGACGCGCTCGTTCGGGCGACAGAACGGGACACACAACTGATATTCCGGACACTGAACAATACAGCGCGCGTGTTCAAGAATGCCGTAGCCGACGAGGTCGTCGCCATCGAGCGCCGGCCGGGCGGCTGCGAGTTCAAGGACATTCACCCGCTGGTGGCCGGTTCGCTTGGCAAGGTCGCGCTTGCCAACGGCGATATCGACGGCGGCATCATCACGGCGGGCCAGGTGATCGGGCTGATCCACGATATCCCGACATGCGAGGCTCTCATCGAGCGAATGGTCGCGGAATGCCGCACGCGATTGCAGCAGGTGCTGGCGCGGCTCGAGGACTGAACGCGGCAGCCGACTGTGATTGACTGGTGCGACGAAATAACGACGCCCCGAAGCAAGTGCGCTGACGGCGGACCGAAGCGAATCATTGTCGTCTTGAATCAACCGGAAGAGGACATCCGCATGATATGGGAAGGGAAAACGTTGCGCGTCACGCGTCTGGAAGGCGGTGTGGCGGAGCTGTGCTTTGATCGTTACGGACAGACGGTCAATGCGCTGGATCGGGCGGCGCTCACGGAGCTTGCTGCGGCGCTTGACGCGCTGTACGCCGCCGACGACATCCGCGGACTCATCGTCACGAGCGCCAAGGATTCGTTCATCGTCGGCGCCGACATCTTCGAATTCTCGAGAACGTTTCGTCTACCCGAGGCCGAGCTGCGCGCTTGGGATGCGGCGTGCAGCACGATCTTCACCCGTCTCGAAGATGTACCGTATCCCAGCGTGTCGGCCATCAACGGCGTGGCGCTTGGGGGCGGTCTGGAACTGGCGCTGACGAGCGACTTCAGGGTTATCGCGACGACGGCGCAGGTCGGACTTCCCGAGGTCAGTCTCGGCATCGTGCCGGGGTTTGGCGGGACGGTCCGACTGCCTCGCATCGCGGGCGTAGCGGTTGCGCTCGACTGGATCATCAGTGCTGATGCAAGAACGGCCACGGCTGCCAAAGAGGCGGGCGTCGTCGACGTCGTGTGTGAGCCACCGAGCCTTCGAAGCAGGGCGCTGTCATGTTTGCGCGAGGCGATCGATCGCCCCGATGCGTGGGCGCCGCGCCGGCGCGCGCGGCTTGCGCCTTTCGAGGTATCCGTCGACGCACTGGAGCGGGGAAGGGCCGCCGCGCGGCGGTACGGCCAGCATTTTCCCGCAGCCGCTGCGGCGGTCGAATTAATCGGTGACGCGGCATCGATGGCACGAGAGGGGGCACTCGAAATCGAAGCCGACACATTCGCGAAACTGGCGAAGACCCAGGCAGCTGCGTCGTTGGCCGGCATCTTCGTCAACGAGCAGGCCTTGAAGAGAAAAAGCCGCGACGCGGCGCGCGCCGCACGTCCGGTGCACCGGGCTGCGGTGCTCGGTGCGGGCATTATGGGTGGCGGCATCGCGTACCAGAGCGCATTGCGCGGCACGCCGATCATCATGAAGGATATTGCGCAGGCGGCACTGGATCTGGGTGTGCGCGAAGCGGCGAAACTGCTCAAGAAGCGGGTCAGCAGCGGAAAGGTTTCGGACTACGAGGCGCGGGAAATCGAGCAAAGCATCGTGCCGACGCTCGACTTTGAAGATATTGACAGCGTGGATCTCGTCATCGAAGCCGTCGTCGAGAATATCGGTGTGAAGCGCGACGTGCTGGCCGAAGTGGAACAGCGGATTCCCTCCGATGCCGTGCTCGCATCGAACACGTCGTCGCTGTCGATCGCCGAACTATCGACCGCACTGGCTCGCCCGGAACGTTTTGCCGGGATGCATTTCTTCAACCCAGTGCCGCAGATGCCGCTCGTCGAAGTGATCCGCGCGCCGCGGACCTCGCCGCAGACCATTGCGACTGTCGTCAACTTTGCGCGGTCGATGGGTAAGACGCCAGTTGTCGTCGCTGATTGTCCGGGCTTTCTGGTCAACCGGATTCTGACCGCGTATATCGTCGCTTTCCTGCTGCTGGTGCGCGACGGGGTCGACTTCGTCGCGATCGATGCCGCCATGGAGGCGTTCGGCTGGCCGATGGGGCCGGCCTATTTGCAGGACGTCGTCGGAATGGACACGGCGTCGCACGTGATCGACGTCATCAGCGGTGGCTATCGACCGCGAATGGATTTCGCCGGTCAACACGCGGTCAAGCTGATGGCCGCTGCCGGGCGGCTCGGACAAAAGCGCGAACTCGGATTCTACAGGTACTTGCGCGACGAGAGAGGCCGCATGCAGAAGCTCGTCGCGGATGACACGCACGAGTTGCTTCGGACAATACAGCCGAGCGGCATCCGCGAACTTCAGGCAGAAGACATCGTGCAGCGCATGATGTTGCCGATGGTGATCGAAGCCGCGCGCTGCCTCGAAGAGGGGATCGCGGAATCGGCCGGCGACATCGACATGAGCCTGGTTCTCGGCGTGGGATTTCCCCGTCATCTGGGCGGCGCGTTGCGATATGCCGATAGTCTGGGCGCGCGATGGATCGTCGACGCGTGCGAGCGCCTGGCGCATGTCGGACCGTTGTATGAGCCGAGCCCGGGGCTGCGAAGCATGGCTGAGCATAACGGTCGCTTCTTCGATGAACGCGGATGACAGTCGCGAGCAGTCACATCGATGGAACCGGGCGCACGGGTTTCACTCGATACCCGGTCGCTCGAATCGGATAACGACATCGCAACAGGATTCGCTTTAATTCTGGACGAGTGAAATCCGAGGCGCATCTCTAGTGAGTTCACGTGTGGATGCCTACGATGATTTCAGGGCAGCTGATCGCCCGAAAATCGCGAATACGATCAACTCACTTTCAATGACTTTTTTGGGATCTATACTATGAAATCGAAATCAACCAATTCGTACCAAGCGTTTTCGCTGTTCGGCCGAGTCCTCCTGGCCGCAGTGTTTCTCGTCAGCGGGCTCGGCAAGCTAGCGACTGCGAGCGCCACCATGGGCTTCATCGCGTCGGTCGGACTGCCCAGCCCCATGCTCGGCTATGCCGTCGCACTGACGCTCGAAATCGGTGGCGGCGTGCTGCTTATCGTCGGATATCAGACGCGGGTCGTCGCGGCGTTGCTGGCCGTGTTCTCGATTGTTACCGCGCTGTTCTTTCATCATGCGTTCGCTGATCAGAATCAGACGTTTCACTTTCTGAAGAATCTCGCGATTGCCGGAGGGCTCTTGCAAATTGTCACATTCGGCGCGGGCGCGTACAGCCTAGATGGCCGTCGCGGTGCTCCGGAAGTCAGTATTGCATAGTCAATCACAGCGAGTTGAGCGCGGCCGTCTCGTCCGAGCCGTCGTTCCGAGCGGGTTGCGCCCCTGGCGCAGCCCGCATCGCCGCTGATGCGGCCATCGCGGGCACGATCACGCTTCATCGCATGGCGATGGAGTCGCGGGACGCCTGATGAGGCATACTTGGCGAAATCGCTTGCCGTTGATACGGTAGCGCAATAACCAGGGGCATGCCTTTACTTGAAATCGAGAAGCACCCGTCCGATCGAAAGGGGCCACGTCTCTGTTACAAGCATGGAGACAATCGATGGTGGACCTGAACGATGTGGCGCTCTTCATCAATGTCGTCAAAGCCGGCAGCTTTGCGGAGGCGGCGCGGCGCCTCGGGCTGCCACCGAACTCCACGAGCAGGCGCGTGCAAGCGCTCGAGCAGGATCTCGGGGTGCGCCTGCTGCAGCGCTCGACACGCCGGCTTGTCTTGACCGATGCGGGACAGAGGCTGTTCTCTCAGAGTGCAGCGCAGATCGAATCCGTGACGCAGTCGGCCCAGGAAATTTCCGAAGGCAACGCGACTCCCAGCGGGAAAGTGCGCGTCGCCGCGCCGGCCGATTTCTTTCTCATCCTACCGGTCGATCAGGTAAACGAGTTCCTAACGGCCAATCCGCGGGTCCGGCTCGAATTCATCCTGAACGACAACCGAGCCGATCTGCTTGCCGAAGGGATAGATGTAGCGCTACGAATCGGCAAGGGAATCGAACCGAACCTGGTCGCCCGCCAGATAGGCTGGATCAGCGGCGGACTGGTGGCGAGTCCCGCGTATATCGACGCGCATGGCATGCCCGAGTCTCCGTCCGATCTGTCGGATCACGACTGTATCGCAATCCCGACGAATCTGTCCGGCTATACGACATGGCGTCTTGAGGGACCGGATGGAGAGCACGAGATCTCAGTGAGGGGGAGGTTTCACGTCAACAGCGTTCAGGCGCAGATCTACGCGACGCTCGGCGGACTCGGTATCGGACTGCTTCCGGTCGCGACCACGTGTGAACATCTGGAGGCCGGACGGCTGGTACGTGTGCTTCCCGAATATGGGATTCATCGAGTCGGCGTCTACTTCGTTTTTCTCGATCGGCGACAACTACCGCGCGCGGTCAGCGCGTTCATCGAATTCGCGATGACGAAAATTCTCGACGCGAGAATGATCGAGCCGCTCGCATCCGCTGGATAGGGCGCGAGCGCACGAAAATTGAGGTGGTTTCGAGATCGTCGTATTCGACGATGCCCGCCAGGCTCCGGCTTCCTATACTGCGGCCAAGGTCAATTTGTGGCCGATGCGCGATCCGCTTGATTTGCGACCAGAATCGTAGGTTCAGGCGAGCGCTCCTGTCTTTCTCATTCACGTATTCAAGAGGCCAGCATGGCTGAAGCATATATTGTTGCGGCAGTGCGCACTGCCGGCGGCCGGCGCAATGGGCGTCTGTCGGGGTGGCATCCCGCCGACCTGGCCGCCCAGGTTATTGACTCGCTCGTCGATCGCTGCGAAGCGGATCCGGCAATCGTCGACGATGTGATCGTCGGTTGCGTCAGCCAGATCGGCGAACAATCGATGAACATCGCGCGCACTGCCGTTCTTGCTTCGAAGTTGCCGATTTCGGTTCCGGGAACCTCGGTCGATCGGCAGTGTGGTTCGTCTCAGCAGGCAATGCACTTCGCCGCTCAGGCCGTCATGTCCGGGACGATGGATGTCGTGATTGCGGCAGGGGTGGAAGTCATGTCGCGCGTGCCGATCGCATCGGCGAATGCGGTCGCGATCAAGAGCGGCATGGGAGGATATGTCAGCCCGCGTGTCAGTGAGCGCTACAATCATCGCGAATTCAGTCAGTTCGATGGCGCCGAAATGATCGCAGCAAAGTACGCGTTTTCTCGCGACGATCTTGATCAGTTTGCGCTTCAGAGTCATCTGCGCGCAGCGGAGGCAGTGCGCGCGGGACGCTTTGCCGCGGAGATCGAGCCGGTTCGCGTGGCCGTGCGCGACTCCGAATCCGCGGCGGGTGACGATCTGCATGTCGTCGATGAAGGCATTCGATTTGATGCTTCGCTCGACAGCATCGGCAACGTAAAGCTTCTGCAGGAGGGAGGCCGGATTTCTGCGGCTTCCGCCAGTCAGGTTTGTGATGGTGCGTCGGGCGTGATGGTTGTGAGCGAGCGCGGCCTGAAGCTGCTAGGCGTCAAACCGCTGGCGCGTGTTCATCACATATCGGTGCTCGGACACGATCCGGTCATCATGCTGGAAGCGCCGATTCCGGCAACACGGCGCGCCCTCGCCAAAGCCGGGCTTAAAATTTCCGATATCGGCTTGTACGAAGTCAACGAGGCATTTGCGCCGATTCCGCTTGCATGGCTGAAGCACCTCGATGCGGATCCGGCGCGCCTGAATGTCAACGGTGGGGCGATCGCGCTTGGACACCCGCTTGGGGCATCGGGTACGAAACTGATGACAACGCTCATTCACGCGCTGGGGCAGCGTGGCGAGCGCTATGGCCTCCAGACGATGTGCGAAGGCGGTGGCATGGCAAATGTGACGATCGTCGAGCGGCTCTGACGCGTAGGCGCGGGGGCAACGTCCCCCGCCGCAGGATCTTGCCGGATGCGTTGCTTGGCAATCTATCGACGAAGTCGATGCTCTTGGGAACCTCGAACCCTGCGATACGTGCACGGACGAATTGAATGATGTCGTCCGGCTCCGGGGCAACACCGGGTTTGGGTACGACGATCGCTTTGACCGCCTCTCTCCATTTTTCATCGGTACGCCGATCACGGCCACTTCCGCGACATCCGGATGCCCGTAGATCGCGTCTTCGACCTCGGCGGGATAGATGTTCTCGGCGCCCGAGATAATCATGTCCTTCACGCGATCGTGAATGTAGAGGTAGCCGTCTCCGTCCAGGTAGTCGGCATCGCCGGTTCTCAGCCAGCCTTGAGTGCGATGACCGCATCAGTGGCTTCCGGCATGCGCCAGTAGCCGGCCATGTTCGCCGCGAGCGCGTCACGACTTCGCCGACCGTGTTCGGCGGAACCGTGTTTCCGTGCAAATCGACGACGGCGATCTCGACCTCCGGCATCGGCAGGCCGGCGCCCCGCATACGCGCGTTGCCGGAAGGGGAGTGATCCTCGGGCGGGAGATACACGATCGTGCCGGAGGTTTCGGTCATTCCATATTGCTGACAGAAGCCGCACCCGAACAGTTGGATACACTCGCGGACGCGCGCGCGTAGTGGTGGGCAATCGCGCCCAGCGTCGACATCGAGTCGAAATCGGCAATCCGACTTGCGGATTGCTGCGTGCGGGTCGTCAACGGATTCTCCTGGAAGGAAAGATGGCGCGGTTTGCCGCGCGTACGCCTCAACGCATCAGACCGAGTTTGCGCGCAATGGCGACGGCTTGCGTACGGCTGCTTGCGTTCAATTTGCTGTTGATATTGCGCAAGTGGGTACGGACCGTGCTGTCGGAAACGAAGAGGTTTTCCGCCATCGCGGCGTTGGAGTAGCCTTCCGCAAGCAATTGCAGGACGCGCAGCTCCTTGCGCGTCAGCGGCTCAAGCAAGCTGCCGGAGCAACGCGACGATGCGGGCAGACGCTCGCCCGCGGGCGACGGATCGAGCGCGTGCAGGAGTCGCTGTACATATTCGCCGAGCACAGGCGTGTTGCGCTGGCTACCGTTCTTCTGCATAGCTTCAAGGCATCGCTCGAGCAACGGGATCAGCACGACGCCTTCGTCAAGGATAGACCGCACGAAGCCTTCGTGACACATTTGATGCAATGCGGACATCGCCATTTCGACGGCGGCTTGCGTCATGCCGTTGCGCTGCAGGGCGATCGCTGAAAGAAGACGCAGCTTTAGCGCGCGGATGCCGCGCTCCGATCGTTCCGCATCGGCAAGCGCAGGTTCGAGTTGCCGCAGCGCGAAGGCTGGATCACCGAATTGTGTTTCCCAGCGCGCTCGTCCGGTAACAACATCTTCGACGTCACTGGCCGGCAGGCTCAGCCGCGCCACACGCTGCCAAAGCGTTGCGTCGTCGCTGCGGTCGAGCTCCTCTCGTGAAAAATCCGCGTATCCCTGCAGCAATAGCAGTCGGGCGCGCTCGAGCCTCGCTGACGAGACCACACGTGCCAATTGGCGCTCCACCCCGAGGTATTCTAATTCAGACAGGAACTGCAGCGAACGGTCGACATCGCCTCGCTGGAACGCGATCCGCGAGCGTATCCGGTAACCCATGATGATGTGGTCGGGGAGGCCGACGTCGCGCGCCAGTGGCAGATAGACGTTGAGTAGGTGCTCGGCTTCCTCGACACGATCGGCCTCGTAGACGGAGCCTGCGTATAGCACGCCGGCCCATGCATTACCGCCCGTCAGGTTGTAGGAGAACGCGTAGGTCGATCCGACTGCAATGCGAAAACGTGCCGCCGCGTCGCGCAGACGCCCGAGTTGTAAATCGACTAGTCCTTCCGTCGATTCGGTGTGCATGCGTAGGAATACGCCCCTGTTCTGCACGCGTCGTGCCGCCTCGAGGAGCCGATGCGCTTCGCGATGCTGACCGAGCACCGAAACGATATAGCCCATCGAATTACACAGCACGCCATCAGCAAACGCGTTGATCGTCGGCAGATTGTCGAGGCATTTCTGGCCAATGGTATAGCCTTCCTCGAACCGGTCCATCATCGCGAGCAGCATTGGGCGTTGGCCGTTGACATGCGCACGTACCTGCGGATCCTGGCTCTCCGCGCAGCCTGATCGATCCAGCAACTCCATTGCCTGGCGAGGCCCCTTGGTGAACGCCAATGCCCAAACCGCGATGACCTGCAAACACGGATACATGACGAGTTCGCGTGGCTGGAATGCCTCGAACCAACGTGCCAGCAGCCGCATGCGGCCTTGCTCCAAAAATTGATCTACATGCTGCGCGAGCAGCGAGAGTGCGTATGGATGGTCCGCCCCTTCGATGGCATGGTCGATAGCGGGGACGATCTCATGCCGCTCCTCGTACCAGCCGGCGGCCGCCAAATGGAGCCGTAGAATCTTTTCGGGTTCCTCACGGCGCAATTGCGCACACAAATAGTCTGCGAACATGCTGTGATAGCGCCAAGTACGGTTCTTGTCGCCGACTGGAATGAGGAACAGATTGGTGCTCACCAAGCGGTCCAGTATGTCGTCCGCGTCCAGCTTTGGATTCAGGGCTTGGCAAAGGGAAGGATCGAGTTGCCGCAAGATGCTGGTTCGAAGGAGGAACTTGCGGATTTCCGCGGGCTGATGCGCAAGCACATCTTCCGCTAGATATGCCGAGACATCGTGGTGCGAGCCAGAAAAGCGCTCGATAAAGTCGCTTTGCGTGCCATGACGCGCGAGCGAGACGACGGCGAGCGATAACGCGGCTGCCCAGCCCTCGGTCTTCTGGTATAGGCGCATCACATCATCGGACGATGGGGGCGACTCCAGCCGCCGTTCGAACAGTTGTTGCGTGTCGTCCAACGTAAAGCGAAGATCCTCGGTATCGATTTCGAGCAATACGTGTTGAACGCGCAACCGTGCAATGCCGATTTCGGGCTCGGCCCGCGTACCGATTACGACCTGACAGTTGCGAGGCAGATGCTCGATCAGTTCGCGTACCAGCCCGATGACGGATGGTTCAACAAGCTTCTCGAAGTCATCGAGGAACAAAGTGAATGCGGTGACTTCTCGAGAGATCGCTTTCAGAATTTCCAATGGGGTGGCAGACGGAAGCTCGTCGAAGCCTGCCTGCGCAATAGCAATACGCAGGCAATTGATGAAGCGCGGCACGTCGTTGTCGGCACGTTCGAGTGTAAGCCATGCGGTATGGCCGTTCGCATGATCGAGATGGCTTCTGGCCTGCGTCATCGCCGTAGTTTTTCCGAATCCCGCCGGTGCGCGGACGAGAATCAGTTTGGCGCGGGTATGGACGATGCGCTGACAAACTACGGTACGCGGAACTTCGCAACAAACCGAATTGGTCGACAGAGTCCTGCTGGCTGTTTCCGGCGCTTCGGGGAGCGGAGAGAGCGAGACTGACGCATTCATCACGGGCACCCTCAATATGAGTTTCGATTGCGCGACCTGATGGTGATTCGTCAGGTAAGCCATGCAAAAAAATGCTAGGCGTCGCTGAGCGTGTCGACTAGGCGTGGAAAAGGTAATTCACTCGTCCACGGATGATGGGAATCCGCGATCATTCGTCCGGGTACGGATCGTGGTTGTGCTTGCTGGACGCGCGTTTCAATGATCGGTTGCGGTGCGGAAAGTGTCGACCGATCGGGAGGTGGGGCAGATACTCGGTCGAGCCGCGGCGGGGCTGCCCTTGCTTCGCCTGATCTCGGCGAGGCGTTGATTGTGGCCCGCAGTGGACGAGTGAAATACAGGCGAAGTAACTAATCGTCAAGCGCGGTGATGGATAGCATGTCCCTACGTGCCGTACATGTGGTGATCAGTCGGAATTGCGCTATCAGGCCTTTTGAAAAAACACCGGTGCGCTCGACGCAGGCGAAGGATGCGCTGAGCTTTCCCGATCGATACAGGTATTTTGGAACAACGTAGTGAACCGACCAGTGCCGGTGATCGGGGCGACCTCGCTTTATTCAACCTTATGGAGTCTTCATTCATGACGACGCTACTTCACATCGATAGCAGTATCCGCAGCACGGGCTCCGTTTCCCGTCAACTCACGGCCGAATTTGTGAGCAGATGGACGGCTGCCCGGCCGAGCGCTACTGTCGTCGTGCGCGATCTGGCTCGCGATCCTGTCCCGCATCTGACCGAGCAGATGATGGGCGCATTCTTCACACCGTCAGACTCGCGATCGCCGGAGCAGGCCAAGACCGTGGCGTTGTCCGATGCGCTGATTGACGAACTGCTCGCTGCCGACGTCATTGTGATCGGTGTACCGATGTACAACTTCTCGATCAGCTCGGCGCTGAAGGCGTGGATCGATCACGTGACGCGTGCCGGCATGACGTTCCGCTATAGCGAAACTAGCCCCGTCGGCCTGATTACCGGCAAGAAGGTATATCTCTTCACTGCCAGTGGCGGTGTCTATAGCGAAGGTCCGGCGCAGTCGATGAATTTTCAGGAGACGTACCTGCGTGCCGCTCTCGGCTTTATCGGACTGACCGATGTCACCGTCGTGCGTTCGGAAGGACTGGCAATGGGCGAGCCGTCAGTCGAAGTCGCGTTGACTCGCGGTCGCCGGGTGATCGACGAGCTGATCACCGCGTAAGGCGATCAGCGATGAACACCCGGCGCAACAGGGCTCCGGGTTCCGGTCCAGGCGGTGGCCGACTGTCAGATGGATACGAGGAGAAGTGATGGCTCACGTGATTGCCGCCCCCTGCGTGGCGGACTATTCCTGCGCGGAGATTTGTCCGGTCAACTGCATCAGCCCCAGGACGTCTGACGAGGATTTCGACGGGGCGGAGCAGTTGTACATCAACCCCGACGTCTGCATCGATTGTGGGGCCTGCGTTGAAGTCTGCCCGGTGCTGGCGATTTTCGAAGTGGGTTGTCTGCCTGAGAAGTGGCGGCATTACGCGCGGGTCAATCGTGAATACTTCAGGGCGACGGAGGCGTGACGATGGCATTGCCGCTGCGAATTGCGATTGTCGGCGCAGGCCCGGCCGCAATGTATGCGGTCGGGCATCTGCTGGATTCGGACGAGATCGAGCCCGATATCGATATCTTCGAGCGTTTGCCGAATCCGTGGGGTCTCGTTCGAACAGGTGTCGCCCCGGATCATCCGGAGAAGAAGCGGATTGTCGATCGTCTCTTCGACTTTTATTTCAGGGACTCTCGCGTGCGCTTTTTCGGCAATGTCGAGATTGGTGTTCATCTCGGCCACACGGAACTTGCACAGTGGTATGACGCGGTGATCTATGCAGTTGGGGCGGGCAGCGATACGCGGATGAGGATCCCGGGTGAGGAATTACCGGGATGCTGGGCGGCTCGGGAATTCGTCGGGTTTTACAATGGCCATCCAGACCACCGACATCTTGAATTCGACCTGTCGTGCGAACGAGCATTGGTCATCGGCAACGGGAATGTCGCGCTGGATATTGCGCGTATTTTGACCATGCCTGTCGCAGAACTCGAGCGGACGGACATCGCTGACCATGCGTTGGATGCGCTTCGTCGCAGTGCCGTTCGAGAGGTGGTCGTGCTCGGACGGCGTGGCATTTTGCAGGCGGCATTTCACAACCCCGAACTGGAGGAGTTGACACATCTGGACGGGGTGGATGTCATCATCGAAGGACAGGACCTTCCAGGCGAAGATGACATCTTAGACGAACGATCGTCCTGGGAAGTCCGACGCAAGGTAGCGATGTTGAAGTGGATGAGCGGACGGCGGTCTCATCGGGAGAACAAGCGCATTGTCCTGCGATTTCTTGCGTCGCCGGTCGAATTGAACGGCAACAGGAAAGTCGAGGAAGTCGTGATCGGGCACAATCGCATCGAACGAGACGAACAAGGGATCCCGACTGCAACTCCGACTGACGAGCGATCGGTGCTACATGCGGGGCTGGTCTTGCGCGCCATCGGATACCGGGGTATGCCATTTCCCGGATTGCCTTTTGACGAACACCGCGGCGTCATTCGCAACGTGGCGGGGCGGGTTGTCGATGTTCACGGACCGGTCCTGGGCGCCTATGTCACCGGCTGGATAAAGCGCGGCTGCCGGGGGGTTATCGGCAGCAACAAAAAATGCGCGCACGAGACGGTCGAAGCATTGATTGATGATGCAAGGAAAAATCGACTTCGGCACGCGAAGCTAAGCAAGGATACGGTGGCTACGTTGATCAAGCGAAAGCATCCGGACGTGGTATCGCGCGCCGACTGGTTGGCCATCGATCGTTCGGAGAAGGATGCGGGACGCGTTACGGCGCGGCCACGCATCAAGAAGACCGATATTCCAAGCATGCTGGCTTGTGCGCGTGACCATGCATTGATTTCGAAATCGATTTGAGAGGCGATGTCTTGGCTCAACGAAAATCCACCTTTTGCCGAATTTGTGATCCTCACTGCCCATTGCTGGCCGAGTTCGACGATCAGGGTAAGGTAATCCGCCTCAGTCCGGATTTCAGTCATCCGAGTGGTGGTGTTGCTTGCCATAAGGGCTTGTCGTTTCTCGACGTGCATCACGATCCCGATCGTCTGAACTGGCCGCAAAAACGCATGAACGGCTGGTCGGAGACGCGTGGAGAATTCTTTGAGATCGACTGGGATTCCGCCATGGGTGACATTGGCAGACGGTTGAAATCCATCCGAGATCAGTTTGGGCCGGATTCAGTCGCCGTGTACCTGGGTAATCCGTGGTCATTCGATAGCTCGGCATTCGTCACGCTGGGGCGGTTCCAGGACGCAATCGGCACCCGGATGCGCTTCAGTGCGAATACGCAGGATGCCGCCAACAAGTTCGTCGTGGCCGGCGAGGTCTACGGGTCATCGATGTCGCTGATGATGCCTGACATACTCCATACCGACTATCTTCTGTGCATCGGTTCAAACCCGAAAGTCTCGAGGTGGGTATTGTTCTCGACGCCGAACGACAGTGGCGAGACGCTCAAGCGGATCGTCCAGCGCGGCGGCAAGGTTCGCTTTGTCAACCCACGAAAGGTCGAGTCTTCGACAATTGAAACCGGTCCAACATTGCGCATTAAGCCTGGCACGGATGTCTATTTTCTTGCAGCGTTGCTCCACGAGATCGTTCTCCGCGGCGGGGCGGACGACGTGCTAGTCGCGCAATATGGCAAGCATGTCGACGAGTTGTTGCGATTTTGCAGCTTGTACCCAGCGGATAGGGTCGCGCGCGTGATCGGGCTTGATGCAAGCGTAGTGGAGGACGTCGCGAAGGAGATGATGGCAGCCAAGTCCGCTGCCGTTTATGTGGCAACCGGTGTCAATCAGAGCCAGCAAGGCAGCCTATGTTACTGGCTCGCGGAAATGATCAACTTCATCACGGGGAATCTGGGGAGGAAAGGCGGAACGTACAAACCGAGTGGATTGCTGAATTACTTTCCGCCGCGCGTGCCTTCCCAGCAATTCAACACATCGATGGGCGCGTTCAGATTGCCGGAAACGATGGAATTCGCGGCCATGCCGGCCGCGCTGTTACCGGACTTCAT
This sequence comes from Paraburkholderia sp. LEh10, assembly GCF_017814945.1. Lineage (GTDB taxonomy): Bacteria > Pseudomonadota > Gammaproteobacteria > Burkholderiales > Burkholderiaceae > Paraburkholderia. The sequence goes on along the minus strand of NZ_JAGIPX010000037.1, from coordinate 20,214 downwards.
CGAGAGCGGCGATGTGCACGCGTTGCTCGTCCTAGGGGGTAATCCGCTGATTTCGGTAGGCGGTGGCGAGCGGTTGCGGAAGGCCCGCGAAAAACTGGATCTTATGGTAAGCGTCGATATCTTCCGCAACGCCACCGGCGAGATGGCCGACTATGTTCTGCCTGCAACGGACTGGCTAGAACGCAAGGATATCAACATGCTGGTGAGCGGCATGCAGTCGGTCCCTTACGTTCAGTACACGGACGCCATTGAGCCGCCGGCCGAAGGCCGGCGCAGCGGATGGTGGATTCTCGCGAGAATCGCACAGGCAACGGGTGTGATGTCGCCGCTCGATGATCATCCTGACGCAAGTGACGGAGAGCACGAGATCAATGCAGTGCTGGCGGCAAGAGCACTTTCGATCGACATACTCAGAACAATGCCTTCGCAGACGGCAACCTTTCCACAGGAAGATCGCGCGGTATTGTACGAACGCTGCTTGCAACATGAAGACCGGAAGATCGATTGTTTTCCCGATGCATTTGTCACGGAGGGGCTCATCGAGCGTTGTCATGCGATTTTCGCAGAACGGGTAGATGAGCCTGATGGCACCTTGAGGCTAATTTCGTTGCGCACACCATATATGCAGAATAGTTGGCTCGTAAATACTAAAAGATTCAGGCAAGGTCGGCAGCGCACCAATCCGTTGAATATTTGCGAAGTGGACGCGTCATCGCGAGGCCTGCGTGATGGTGATTCTGTGCGAGTGTTCAATCAATACGGAAGCATAGAAACGCGGGTACTAATCAACAATGACCTCAGGCCGGGTTCGGTTGCGATGACGCATGGGTACGGTCATGAGCGCGCGTATGGGTTGACAGTGGCAGTCCACAGGCCAGGCGCAAATTGCAATGCGTTAATGCCGACGCGACCGGACACGATAGAGCCATTGAGCTATATGTCGTGGCTGTCAGCGGTGCCAGTGGAAGTTGAGAAAACCCGGGAATCGTGAAATGCCTGATGCCTCTGCTGCCACGATCGTTACGATCGAGTGGAGCGTATTACGTTGTCGGGCAGTGACTGACGATTGGTTTGTATCCGGTGGTTCAAGGCGCGTTTATCCAGCAAGTGCCGCCCGCGAACTATCCGATGTTGATGACTCACATCGTATGGATGAGCGATCGTATGTCTGGATCAACGATGCTGACTTCTTAGATACGCCGGGCCGCCTGTAGTCTCGACCATGTCCCGAAAAGGGCACATTCATATCGCGGCGTTGTGTTGTGGATTTCCCGCCCACGACACCTATGGCGTCAATGCCAAGCGTCTAGAGTCTATCTCCAGTCGCATGTGCGCCTTGGTCAAAGAGGCAGGCTGAGGGAAAGCAACGAGGACGAATTCGTCTTTTGCGACGATGACGTTGTGATTTCACGCCCCATAATCGTTCGCATACTTGAATGATTTTACGTGGGACGATATCAAGGTGGCTGCTGATCGCTGATTTCAATCAGGCACCGGCCGACGGCGAACTGTCGTCGCTCAAACGCGGCGCGGTGCTCATCGGCATGCTCGAGCCGTTCAACACGGAGCAGGCCGCGAAGCTCGCGGCCGCGGGCGTCACGGGCTTCGCGCTCAGGCCGCGCCGCGCACGACACGCGCGCAGAGCCTCGACGTGCCGAGCTCGCAGGCGAACATCGCCGGCTACAAGGCGGTGCTCGTCGCGTCGGCGATCTATCCGCGCTTCATGCCGATGCTGATGACGGCCGCCGGCACCGTGAAGGCCGCGCGCGTGCTGATTCTCGGCGCGGGCGTGGCCGGGCTGCAGGCGATCGCGACCGCGAAGCGCCTCGGCGCGGTGATCGAGGCGTCCGACGTGCGGCCGGCGGTGAAGGAGCAGATCGAATCGCTCGGCGCGAAATTCCTCGACGTCCCGTACGAAACGCAGGAGGAGCGCGAAGCGGCCGAAGGCGCGTCGGCGGCTACGCGCGGCCGATGCCGCCGTCGTGGCTTGCGCGGCAGGCGGCGCTCGTCCACGAGCGCGCGAAGCAGGCCGACATCCTGATCACGACCGCGCTGGTTCCGGGCCGTGCGGCGCCGACGCTGCTGTCCGTCGAGACCGTGCAGGCGATGAAGCCGGGCTCGGTCGTCGTCGACCTCGCGGCCGGGCGCGGCGCGGAAATGGACGGCCGGCGCGGCGGCAACTGCCCGCTGACGGTGGCCGACCAGGTGACCGTGCACAACGGCGTGAACATCGCCGGCTACAGGAACCTCGCGGCGATAGTGCCGACCGATTCGTCGGCGCTCTACGCGCGCAAGCTCGACTTCATGAAGCTGATCGTCACGAAGGAAGGCGCGCTGAACATCGACATGAACGACGACATCGTCGCCCGACGCTCTTGTGCCGGTGGTCGCGTCGATGCTGAACTCGTAATCGGGCTGGGCGGCGGCGGGCATCGGCTTCTCGCTGAACAACGCGATGCTGATCATCGCCGGGTCGCTGGTCGGCTCGTCGGGCGCGATCCTGTCGTACATCATGTGCCACGCGATGAACCGCTCGTTCTTCAACGTGATTCTCGGCGGCTTCGGCGGCGAGGCGGCGTCAGATCGTCGCGATCAACAAGGATCGGGAAGCGCCGATCTTTAGCGTGGCCGACTACGGCCTCGTCGGGGATCTGTTTTCGGAAATTCCGCGCTTGGTGGCGCAACAGGCGTGAGGGAGGGTTTCCGGAGATTCTTGATTGGCGGCTATTCAATCCAGTGTGACGAATATGGGAGCGATGGAGCGAATTCGCCTTGACGCGGCGGCCGCAGCAAACGCGGAAGATGCGTCAATTTGGCGTTGGTTTTCTGTGCTTCTCGAGGATCGCCGAATTCGATGGCGTTTCGACCAGCAGCGAACCGTGTCATTCGAAGCTGCCGAGCCGAGAGTGTCTGAGTATCGACCTTCACACGGTAAAGGGCAGGCATCCTACAAACCTAAACTATAGCCGACCCTGGGACGTCAATCTGAATGTCAGTAAAGGCCGATCAGCGGGCATAGCGGGCGGTGCAGGAGGGCGAGTCAGGTGCGGCCGCTTGACATAATAACCGGTCTCGGTATTGACAGACGTCGACCACGCCTTTGAGATGGCGGAGCAAACCCGCAACTTGACAAACGGATGGCCAGGCGGGCAGGGAAGCTGCCCGACGACCTCCGGTCGCGTGGTCGCCCAACGCTCTGGCGGTTAAAGGTTCAGAAATATTGGTCGTTAATTCGAGAACGGCATGACGCGTCTCGATGTTTAAGCGGTATCGGATGCGATGCTTTGTTGGTTGTCCTACGTATTTGACATGACCGAATTATCGGTCGATGGGCGCAAAGAACGTGTCTTGCGCCAGCAAAGCGAGCGCGCGATCCAGGTACGGTCCGGCAGTGGCTCGAATTCGCCCCGCACGCGATGACAGCAGCGGGACTCATCACTGCTCCTGCGCCGGCAGTTTTAACCGCTAACCAGCGGTAGCCTCCTCGGGGCACGCGTTGCCACGCGGCAGTGCGCGCCGTGTTGCCTTCTGCTCCCGGTGCGCTGCAAGACCCGTCCGAGAGGCAGCGGCACTAGCGGAATTTCGGCCGCGAGACAGGCCGAACGCCCTCGCGCTCAATGGCATGCCGCATGGAGCTTAGGAGGTCGTCTTCCTGATACCGTCGATCCTCTTCAAACCGCTCAGCTACCGTCGCGTATGCATCGCGCAGACGCGTCATGATGACCTCGCAGTCATCGGCGTGCAGCCCCAAACGCGTTCCGTATGCGATGAGGGCACTGTGCACGGGAAACGTCTTGGACTTATTGAGCTTCAGGGCCATCTTGCCGTCGAGATCCGGATAGATGTCAGTGCATACGACATCGAACACTGGCGCCAGCCGCCGCGAACCGGTTGGATCGTCGTAGACGATACCCAGATTCTTCATGTGGGCGTCGCCATCACGAAGCAGGCAAGATAAAGCAACACGTTCAAAGAGTCGGTTCTTCTGCAGTTGATCAGAGCGCGTGTAGATGTCGACGGCCTTTGCAACCATCTCATAGCTGCCCTCATATTTGCTTTTGCCTGTGAGAACACCCATATCCTCGAAGCCCAGGGGAGAACCGTCGCCGAGCCGGTCAAAGCGCGCCATCACGAAAAGCTTCCCGTCGTCCGAGAGCCAGAATTGGGGCACATCAAGTCCAGCCTCCTTCGCGACCGACATGCAAAAGAACTCGTTTCGGGCGACCCCTGGAAAATCGTCGCCTTCAGCTTTGACAATCACCGTCTTGAGCGGCAGCGCGGCGTGTTCGTAGGGCAGGGCGTCACTTTCGTCCGCGATCGGCACCACCGTCTTGGGCTGAACTCCAGAAATGCCGGAGCCAAGCGCATACCGGTCGACCAGACGCTCGAAGACTCGCCGAGACGGCAAGGAGAGGAGCTCATCAAGGCGCTCGCCTTCATGCTCTGGCACGCTCTCACCCGGGACGGAATAGGTAAGTCGCCCGATCTGGTTGCGTCCCGCGAGAAACAGCAGGAACATATCGCTTGGTGTTCCGTAGCGGGCAAGGCGCTCCTCGATGACGTACCGCAGATACCCTTCGGGTCGATTCATTGCGAAGACGCCCATCAGATCGCCGCTAGCGTAGCTTTGATGGCGAACCGGCATGGTCAGCGAAACAGCGGCAGAGTCGGCCACCTCCGCATAATTGAAGACATACCGGCTTTCCTTCGCCAGCAGGCCGCTTTTACCTTGCGGTGAGTGCACGTCGAGCGCACGGATTTGCCTGAACAGCCGCTCGACGTCCAGCGATGCCTCGGAACTCATTCCTCATCGTCCTTGAAGATGGTCGGGAGGTCTTCTAGCACAACGGAATCCCTGGGCCGCAGAACCAGTTCGTACCCCAGAGCGTTGGCGAGGCGGCACAACTCCTTGATGCCCACATTCTCCGCGCTCTCGGCATTGGTGACCGTGCGCCGCGCGACGCCTGCGCGTTCCGCAAGCGTCTGTTGTGTCAGCTTGCGGTCGCGCCGCGTCGCCCGCAAGCTTGCAGCGAGGCGTTCGATGTTATTGATAGGCTGATCGAGAACGTTTTTGCGCATCATAATGCGCATTAGCATAACATGTGGCTAGTATGCGCGCAATCGTGCGCGTTCTGCTCGTTCGGCCGCATATTTCCTGGATAGGCTAGTTTTGGAAATGTGTAACATGATGCGCATTTGACACAGTTTATGAAAATGTGCGCACTATGATGCGCTTTTCGAGACTGGCTCTGGCCGCGGTGTCAAAGAGGGGTTATCCGGGATTTCCATGCCCCGGAAGGGCGGCGCTGACGCACCCAAGCCGGCGCTGTCGCGCCCGAGGTGGGCGTCAGTGCGCCGAGGCCTGCTGCAGCAGGTCGGCGCGGGCCACAAATTCTTCGCCGCGTGCGCGCAGCCGGTGCGCGGCGCCGGCAAACACGGCCTTGACGATCGTGTGCAGCGCGGCCCGCGTCAGCGGCCGGGGTGATGCCTCTCCGGTTTTCTTTCGTGTCGGGTCGCCTGGGCTGCCCGCCGTGCGGCCCGCGGTTTTTCCCGCCGTGCTACCCGCCGTTTTTCCGACCGGCAGCACGAGCGGCGTCGCCTCACCGGGTGAGGGCAGGGCCGTCATCCCGAACGATTGCCGGTAGCGCGTGAGCTCCGCCATCAGTTCGCGCGTGGCCGGAATCAGGCGTTCCTTGTCGCCCTTGCCATGCACCGTCAGCCACCAGCGCATCGTGCCGTCGATATCGCGCCGCACGAAGAATTGCCCCATGGTATTGCCACCGGCCTCGGCGATGCGCAGGCCACCCAGGTACAGCAGCGTAAAGAGCCAGCGCACGCGGTGGTAGTGGGCGCGGTCCCGGGCGGTGTTCTGCGGCATCGACGCAATGAAGTCCTTGACCTCCTGCCACAGGCCGGGCTCCAGATAGCGGGTGATGCGCGGGGCGGCCCTGCGGGTGCGCTGGCGCGACAGCGCGAGCGGGTTGCCGGCCAGATAGCCGGCCTGCACCAGCCACGAAAACAGCACGTTCAGGATCACCATCGCCTGGCGTCACTCGCGGGCGACAGCGGCCCGTAGAACGGGCGCCAGCGCGCGTCGCCCCTCGGATGCTTGCGACCGCCGCCGGCGACCCAGGTTGAAGCGGGCTGCGGGTCGGCAAGAAAGGCCTGGTAGCGCAGACAGTCCTCGTGCGTCAGCGACGACAGCGGCTTGCCCAGCTGCACGAGCGACCAGAGCCGTAGAGCGCATTAATTCTGTCAATCCGGATTCTCTGCCGTACAAGGTGATGACGCGTCGAATTGACAAAATTATCGACAGTCCGAACGAAATAAAGTCGCCAATTCGCATAAGTCCGCATTAAATTCGTCAATTCGCGTCCTAGACTTCGAATCCCGTCCGTAAGGCGTTGATCTTATGGAACATTCCCTGCACATCTGGCAGCCGGTGGCGCTTGCCCGGCCGCGAGGCGCACACCGCCTCGAAGCCTTCAGTCTGAAACTGGATCGCCGGTTGACGTTCTACCGGCGCGCCGCGCTTGAACAGTGGGTGCTGCTCGAAGCCGATCCGAGGACCAACCACTTTTGCGAACGACCGGGTTTCATCCAGTTTGGCGAACGACGCTATCTCGCGGAGTTCTGGGTACGTTACCTTGATCGCTAAGAGTTAGTTATCCTGTCTGATTCGATCACCGACGCGGACGCGAAGCAAACCGGGGATGTCGCCAACGCTGAACTGCAGGTAAGGCTGATTCGTAAGCGGTAGTTCCGACTCATCTGGAACCGGTGTATGAGAAGGAACAAGATTGCGTCCGCAGCCACCACATTGCGGACGCAGCTTATGACTGATCTACAAACTGACTTTGACTTCCTGCCATTGCGGGTGATCGGTAAATCGGCCGACGGCAAGAACCGGTACGACCGTGGTGGCAAGCGCAAGCTGATCGAAGCGTGCCAGAAGCCGGGAGCCTCCGTTGCCGGGCTGGCACTAAAGGCTGGCGTGAACGCCAACCAGCTTCGCAAGTGGATTGGCCTCGAGCGTAAAAAGACACGCTCCCGAACTGAACGGCAGCCGACACCAGCCGGTGTGCCGGCATTTGTTCCTGTTCTGGAAGTGGTTGATGCCGAACCTGTGCACTTGCCTCACATGCCGTCCCAGCCCGACGCCCAGCCGGCTGCTGCACGGCGTGAACCGATGCGTCCGTCGCAACGCCCGCCGTTGCCGTCACGCCTGATGGCGCAGTTGCCCAACGGGGTGAGTCTCGAACTTGAATGTATGCAACAGGACACGGCGCTGCTCACAGCGATGATCGACGCATTGAGGAGCCGGTGATGCTGCGCTTCGCTGACGACCTGCGGGTCTATCTGCATCGCGAGCCGGTCGACTTCCGGTGCGGCATCAATACCCTAGCCGCCGTGGTTGAGAATTCGATGCGACTGGATCCGCTCGCGCGCGCCGTGTACGCGTTTCGCAACCGTAAATGCAACCGGATCAAGCTCCTGCTGTACGAGCGCACCGGCTTCTGGCTGTTATTGCGCCGCCTCGAGCAAGACCGTTTCGTGTGGCCGCGACGCGATCAGGAAGTGATCGAGCTGACCACACAGCAGCTCCACTGGCTGCTCGATGGCATCGACATCGACGCGCTTCGCCGTCATCCTGCACGCCATTACGAGCACGCCAGCTAGCCCGGTACGTTGCACGTAAACAACGGCCGGGCGCCTTTTACAAATTGACGTAAACCCACGGCGCACCGCGCTTCGCTATCCTGGAGCGCATGAAGAATGCACCTGACCTCAAGCGCTTACCCGAGGCGGTCCAGGGCTATATCCACGCCCTCGAAGCTCGGGTAGCCGGCGACGCGAAACACATTGACGAGCTGAACCAGCGCGTCGGGCAGCTCGAGGAACAGGTCCGCCTGCTTACGGCCGAGCGTTACGCGCCGAAAAGCGAAAAACGCAAGGATCGCGTGTTCGACGAAGCCGAGCAGATCGCCCGGAGCGAACCATGCGACGAGGACGACGAAGGTATCCAGCCGGCGCTGCCTGACACCGGTTTGCCACCGGCCGGCAAGCCTGAGCGGCGCAAGGTGGGACGCAAGCCGTTGCCGGCGTACCTGAAGCGCGAACGCATCGAGTACGATCTGCCGCAAGAGCAGCGAGGTTGCCCGTGTTGTGGCAATCCGATGCATCGCATCGGCGAGGACATCAGCGAACAGCTGCATGTCGAGCTCAAATGGACGGTTCACCAGAACGTGCGTGCAAAGTACGCGTGCCGGCACTGCGAGCGTCACGCCGAACAGACGCCGGTCGTCCTCGCACCGATGCCGGTACAGCCACTGCCGGGCAGCCATGCGGATGCGTCGGTGATCGCGACGGTGGCGACCGCGAAATACGTCGACGGCATGCCGTTGTACCGGATGCAGGCCGCCATGGCCCGCTGGCAGATTCCGGTGAGCCGGGGCACGCTGGCACACTGGGTCATCCGCCCCAGCGAATTGCACTACACCCGCCTGTACGACGCGCTGTACAGGACATTGCTGTCGCAGTCGCTGATCCACGGCGACGAGACCACGCTTCAGGTGCTCAAGGAACCCGGCAGATCAGCCCAGAGTAAAAGCTATGCGTGGGTCTACCGCAGCGCCGAAGACTGCCCCGAACCCGTGGTGCTGTTCGAGTACCAGCCAGGGCGAGGCCAGGAGCATCCGAAGAAATTCCTCGGCGACTACAGCGGCATGCTGGTAAGCGACGGATACAGTGCGTGGCGCACGCTGAAAAAGGCAACGCACTTCGGCTGCATGGCGCACGCGCGCAGGCTGTTCGTCAAGGCGGACAAGGCCGCGCAGAAGAAAGGGGATGGCGCAAAGCCGAAGCCGCCGAACGCTCGTGTGGCAAAGGCGCTTGAATACTTCCAGGCCCTGTACCGTGTCGAGGCCCTGGCCAAAGGCGATCTGCCTGCCGGCCAGACACGTGCCGACTACACATACGACTTGCGGCAGAAACACAGTGTGCCGGTGCTCGAGGCGTTCAGGGCGTGGCTTGACGAACTGGCGCCGAAGGTGACGCCCCAGAGCCTGCTCGGTAAGGCAATCGCCTATGCGCGTAACCAGTGGGAATATCTGAGCCGCTACGTCACTGACGGGCGAGCCGCAATAGACAACAATATCTGCGAGCGGGACATCAGGCCGTTCGCCACTTCGAGAAAGTCGTGGCTGTTCAGCGACACGGTCGACGGCGCAAAAGCGAGCGCCACGATTTACAGTCTCATGCTGACGTGCCGTGCCTGCGGTGTCGAACCCTACGACTACCTGTTGCACGTACTCAAGGAACTGCCGCAGCGTCCACCGGACGCCGACGTGACGGACCTCTTGCCATTCAACTATGCGCGGCATCAAGAGGCCATGGCACAGGACGGCTGACACACCCGGCGCGCCTCGGCGGTGCCCCTACGCACGACCCTCAGTTGCACGATTCTCCATTCGGTGTGCTAAAGCTCCCGCTTACGCTGATTCAGCCGGCGGAACTGGCGGCGTCGCGGATGTGGATCGACAACTGGCAGCGTATGTTGCCGTACCTCGTGGCGAACCGGGGGCTGATTTCGCCGGCCTTGTCGCGCGCGATCGAACGTTTCCTGCGCTCGCCGCGACGCCTGCTCGCGATCGAGCGCGAGTTCTCGACGGGTGATCCCATCCTTGTGCGTGCCGCAGTTTTCGGTTTGCTGCACGCAGGCCGCGCGCGTGCCGAGGGCTTGAGAACCGATGCGCTATCGCTGCTCGCCGAGTTTGTCGCTGTGGAGTCAGTGACATGAGCCGGCGCAAACCCGATTTTCAGGCGCTCGACCTGACGGCGTGGCCAGCCGTCGCCTATACGGAACTCAACAGGGAGGAAGATCGGCACACCTTCCAGTTGCACATGCAGGCGATCGAGCGCTATGCGCAGGGCGAGTGCGTCAAGGATATCGAGCAGGCGACGGGCGTCAACCGGCGACAGCTCTATCGCTGGCTCGAAAGGGGTTTGTCGCTCCATCCGGACGGACGCGTCTACGGATTTCGCGCCCTGCTCAAACATGTGCGGATCGGCGGCTACGTCCGGTTGAGCCCTGTGACGGTTCGGGGTGAACGCGGCAGTCGTGGGACGGTCGGTGCGCTGTCGCAACTGTTCGAGCGTCACCCGACGCTTTCGGCGTGGTTGCTGTTGCAGGTCAGGCAGCGTCGCGTGCTCCTGCAGCAGATCAACACCGACGGACGATTGCGCACGCGTCTGCGAGGCCTGCAGTCGGAACACGCGTAAGCGCCTTGCCAGTTCAAACGCCATCCTTCGACACTGCGTGAAGCAAAAGCTCCGAGAAACAAACTTCTAAACCAAAAAAATGGACATTTGAACTTGGCTGGAAAGCGGACATTTCAAAATGGCTTTGACACAGACGAGGGCCGCCTGCCCGTAGGGGGAAGGAGGGCAGAGAACCGGGACGCAGGTTGCAATCCCACTTCACCGCCTCATACCTCGGTGAGGACCATAAAAAACTTGTACCGGGACTAGCTATAGTGTCGAGCGCGCACTTCAGCGGCTGCAACCAGGGCTTGCCGATAAGCTGCTCGTTTGGCTCTGGCCTCGGGCTTCAATTGCTCCCGGTGCTCGCGGCTCTTGCGGTATGTCTTCGCTTCGATGAAAAGACGCAGGCTCCCGCCTGAGACCGACCCGAGGTTGCGCTGGACGGGAGGCTGATTCGGATCGACCCACAGGATCTGCTGCATTTCGTTGGTGACGGGGTCCACCCAGCTGATGTATCCGCCCGGCAGGATCTGCCGTGGTTTCTTCACCGCTCCCGTGAAGCTATAGCGCGCGTCGGGGGTGACCTCGGGGTCGTAGAAGTGGGGCGTAATGAAATCGGACACGGCTATACCATCGATCGTGTAAGTGTACGGATCGGCTTCGCACGGATCACAGGCTTCGACCAGATATTCGAAGCGGCCCGTCCCATCCTGGATTTTGCCGTCGACGATCTCTATTGCATTCGAGGTCTGTAGCCGGTTGCCATTCGGGTCGATGAGCATTTCAATGGTCTCGTGACTTGCGTCGACTGCCCACTCGTCACTGCCTGGGGTGATGATCACCTTCGCGTAGGGCTGGTTATGGCGCGTCATATGGAAGCCGCCTTCGTCGGGAGGCAGGGTTTTGACGAGTTGCACAGGCCACACGCCCTGCGGGATTTTTCCATGATCGGTGAGGTATGAGACCGAGGCACTGACTGGCCAATATTTTGGCAGGTCACGCGTCACCTGCACATTCAGCGCCGCGGCAACCGCAGCCATCGTTTGCGTGTCGATCGTGCCCGTCGTGTCGACAAGTCCAACTTTCGTTGCCAGCATGATTGCCTCCTCTACATCCGGTCGGATGATGCGAACAGCCATGTCGAGCGGATTTTCGCCCGGTGTTTCCGCATCGGCACCTCAAAAAGGCAAGGAGCGATGCGGGCCAATGCGACTACGGTGGCCGGTGGCACAGAGGGATTAATTCTCTGGCGCTGTCTCCTACCAGTTCACCGTGTCGCTCAATGCGGCGCTACCGGCCGACGGCGTATCCAGCGTGCGATTGCCGCCGCCTGGCAGGTTCTCCCACGTCACGCTGCCATCGGCGTTCTTGCGGTAGTACTTGTATTGAATGGTGCTGGCGGCCTGCAGATTGACGGTGTTGCTCCATATCGGATAGGCGGCAGGGTCCACGGGCAGGCCCAGACTGGTGTTCCAGTTGCCCAGGGCACCCGCGTTGCCGGTGACGTACATGTATTGCCCGGGCTGCGTTTTCGCGTTCACCCTGATCGCGATCGAAGCCTGACCGGGCGCCGGTTCTACTGCGCAGTTGCTGTAGCGGGCGCACACGATGGACGGAATGTCGACGACCTTGCCTGCCCGGATAGACGCCAGCAGGCTGATGTATTCGCCCATCGCCCAATTGAGCGGCGCCATGGATTTCGTCGGTTCGCCAGGTGCATATCCGGGCGGCGTGATGACTTGCCAGTCGCCAGGCAGCGTCGTCTTCTGCGTCCAGACCTGTTCGGGAATGAAGCCTTCGGGCGTTGCGTAGGTCCGGATGGCGTTCAGGTATGGCGTGCCGCTCGTCCCCGTGCCGCTTTTCGCGATGCTATACATGCCCCGCTCGGCAGTAAAGATAGGCCACGCACGCCCGACACCCGTACCGTCGAAGTCGCTGCCGTCGTTGTGTTCGCCATAGCCGTCGGAGTTATAGCGAAACCAGGCCGGACTGGCGTGCGGTTCAGTCGTCGCGAGCACGGCGTCGTAGGCGGCCATCGTACTGACGATGGTCGGGTCGTCGGCCCGTTTCACGCCCAGGCGTACCAGTTCGAGAAAGCCGCCGTCGACGACCTCGCGCTCGTCATGTGTGCCGCCGCCGTTCTTCACGACAAAGCTTTGTCCGGAGTCCGGATAGAAGGCGGGTTCGTATCGCTGCGGGCCGTTTCCCAATCCGCCCATAATGGCTGGATTGATGCGCATGTAATAGTGACCGTTTCCGTAGAAGCCGGTGTTTGTGTAGGTCCAGCGCATCACATTCTGCTGCCAGTAGTCGGCAGCGGCGAGGTAACTGCCCGCACGCGCGTTGTCGCCGTTTTCTTCGGCTATGTGCGCGGCGGCGACGAGTCCGGCGATTTCCGCGGCGATCGTCGATGGCGAATAGCCTGAGTTTTCTTCCCAGCGGTCCTGGTACGTCCATGGCCCCGTGCGAAGAATGTAGTCGGCTGTCAAACGGATGGCCGGCCAAAGCGGGTTATAGACGGCCGGACCCAGACGCCACGCAAGCAGAATCGGCATGGCCTGCTCGTCCATCTGCGTGCCTTGCCAGTACTGCCAGCCGCTGACCCATGCATTCTGCGGAAAGCGCCCGGCCCGGCTGAAGCCCTGAGGGCAGGCGGCGGCATTGTATTCAGCGGTGCCGCAGTCCGTCTTCTGTTGCAGCGTATCGAAGAGATAGTGGACGACGGTAACGGGCGTCGTTGTGTCGCCCGCAGTGATCAGCGCATTGGCGAACTTGAACAGATCACGCGACCACACGAGATGATAACCACCAGGATTGCCGTCGCCCTGCGTCTCGCCCCACGGTGTGCCGATGCCCGCGATCATCGCGCCGTTGCTCCTGTCCTGCATCGTCTTGAGCGCCATTGCGGCGAGATAGTATTCGTCGTCAGCAGTGCCGTTTTGTGTCGAGAGGCCTGAAGCGTACTGATGCCATGCAGCGTCGTACTGCGATCGCAGATCGTCGAGGTTGTCGTCGAGCGTGGCGGCCGCGGTCTGCATGGCGTTGCGGGCGGAGGTGCTGTCGAAAGACAGCACGATATTGAACGAGATGCTGGTCCGGGTTCCGTCGCCAAGGTCGAGCCAGCCCATTTGCGCAACGTTGCCACCCGTCGCCGACGAATAGGTCCAGTCCATCTTTTTGTCGGGCGATGCCCCGCCAAGCAGATCGGTCCAGCCATCGCTGCGCCCGACAAATCCGTTCGACAACATCGCCGTGCCTGTCTGCACCATCCACGGCAGCGAAGATGCAAGCGCCGTATAGCGCGAGTTGCGGTTGGCTATGAGCATCGTCCGGCCATTGGCGCTGACCGCGGTGTACGCCGTGTTGCCTGAGCCGATGTTATCCAGATGCGGCTTGAACAGCAGGTACAACCGGTAATCACCCAGTGATTTGCCGTTCAGTGCCTGCAAGGTGACGCGTTCGATCAGCGAATTGCGTGTGGGATCGGTGTAGACGGTTTTGCCAATCTGCCAGTCGTGGCCCGCATTGCCGGTTGCGACCTGCCAGCTCATCGTGCGCGGGTCGGTCTGCGCCGCGCTGTACGATGCAAGCTTCTCTTCGTCGACGAAGGTGCCGGCCGTATCGCCGATGAGAAACTGAAGGTCGACCGTCTCCGTTGTATCCAGCACCGGGTAATACACCTCCGACACGATTCCACGGTATCCGGTGAAATAAATTTGCGAGGATGGACTGAGCGCGGTGCCGAGGAAGGATTTCTGTGACGGTCCGTGCATCGCCGCTACGCCTGGACTGCCGAACGCTTCGCCCGCAGTCGTCGCGTGAGCGAGGCTCACCAACAATGCAGTGACGGCCGCAGTTGCTGCCCGACGCATGGTCATGGGTTTCATCGCGTCTATCCTTGAATCGCCCTGGTCCAGCACCGCCCGTCGATCAACGCCTGACGCCAGAAGTCAACTGTCCGATCATGTTACGTATCGAGCGCATCTGGACGCCTTGCTGGTCGGCGAAGTGACTGTCCGTGTAGCCCCACCAGTCCCAGCAGCCGTTCGGGTTGAGTCCGGGAATGGAAACAGCCTGCGGAAACAGCACGACAATCCGGTTGTCGTTCGCCCACTGCGTGTAGCCTGCGTGCCGGACGAATGTCGTCCCGTAGAACAGGCCGGCAGGCCGCGAGCCGAGCGGCAGATAGTCCTGACCCTGCTCGCAGCCGTGCAGGGCGACGTGCAACCGGCAAGATGCACCGCCATCGCATGCGCCCGGTACATAGAGCCAGCCGGTAGTGTCCATGCCCGTCGTCCAGGTGAAAGTCGAAGGACGGTCCACTGGAAGATACCGGGTCTGGTCAAAGCGGAGGAAGCGTCCCCGTCGCGTCGTCGTACCGGGTGGCACGAGCGGGTCAGGACCGTAGATCCACCCGAGTATGTCCTTCGCGCCATCAACATGGCACTTGCCGATAAAGGGTGATTCGCTCGTTGCGCACGCCACACCATAGTTCATGGTGGGCATCGTGTGGCCGGCATCGGGGAGTTCGATATTCGAAATGCTTTGCGCCGGCACGCCCAGTGCGACATAGAACTGCATCAACTGGGTGACGACTGGCGTCGGGACAGTCGCATCGCTCGCGCCTGAGAGCGTGACGATGCGTTGCCGCGTGATGTTCGAGACATCGTCAATGACGTGGCGTGCCGAAGCAGCCCTCGTCAACGAGACGAGCTTCGGCACATCGGTGCTGGTTTGCGAGACCTCGCACGCGCTGGACGGCTGGATGGTGCAGGAGCATCGGGACGTCGCGGTCAGAAGGTCATTTTGCGAACAGTAGTACGGACCGGCCGCGACAACCCCGACACCCGTGATGATTGACGAATACGCCACCCCCAGTTGCACCGCCATGAATCCGCCTGACGAGAGCCCGGAGACGGACGTTTGCGAGATGTCAATGTTAAGCGCCGGTAATGGTGGATAGGTGGCTGGATTGCCGAAAGCATGTGCGGACAGCAACCACAACGCGATGGCACGGATGTAAACGATGACTCTCACGGCTCGCCTCCCATTCGGGTGCGTTGCTTGCAGTCGCATCGTGGAAGAATTCACTACACGCCTCGGACGTATATCAAAAAGCGGCACGTGGGTAGTGCGGGCAGCGTAAGAGGCGAACGGGGCGAATCAATGTATGGCCGTGTAGTCGCGACGCGGAATTCTTTTCGATAGAACGAAGAGCGGGATGCGAATTTGAAGCCCAGCCCGGGCACCGTAGCCGATACTGCTGGCACGAAGTGCGAACGTAAGATCGTCGCCAGTTCGATCAGTTATCAAATCAGTAGATTCCGACGAGAGCTTTGTTACCCATTTTGCCCGCTTGATGGCCGGGGTCGCTGCGCTTTCGACGATATCGTTGACGACTTCCCACGGATGAGACTCGATGACGGTGCACAGGTTTCCCAGGATGTCCACCGTCAGCGCAGGGCCGATTCGGTTTCGTCGTCCTGGCGACTTCCCGGTCGTGGTTCCATTCATCTTTATATCGAAGGTAGTACTGGCGTTGCGCGTCTCGAACTTGCTGGCAATCGTCACGCAGTTCATCGGCGGCTATGCGCTCGGCCGCTACACCGGTGGAAGACCATGGCTGTCCGGTGCGGCAATGTCTGGAATTGGCGTCGCGCTGCTTGCGATCATCATGGCCCGGCGGCTGGACTCCGGATTGCCAGTTGTTCCTGCGCAAGCTCAAGCCCGCTCGGGTGTTTCCGCAAGAACCACTCCAGTTTGCTCATCGCCTTTTCATGGGCCTGCACGTTGCGCCAAGTGAAATGAACCTTCCGATTGATTTGAAATCGGATCGAGCCATCCAAGCGCCAGACTGAGCGACTGCGGGGTGGCCGGATCCTTGAAAATCGGTTTGCTTTAGGTCTTTCGTCTTTCGTGGGGCGGCCTTAGCCGTCCCGCCTTGGGCGGGTGCGAGCGGGGTGGGTGACGCGGTCCGAGGCGCAGACTGTGTCGGAGGTCCGCGATCGCTTCGCGTTAAGGGTGAGCTCATGACCAACACACCATCCGGCCTTCCAACTGGGCAACCCGAGGTCTCAGCGTGGAGCCTGATCAAGCCGTACTGGGTCTCCGAGGAACGTGGCACCGCGCGGGGAATGCTGATCGCGATCGTCACAATGGACCTGTTGACCTGTTGATAGTGGGCATCAACGCCCGCCTGAACACATGGAGCCGTGATTTCTACGACGCACTGAAAAGCAGGAATGTACGTAAGTTTCCGCAGCTGATCGTGTTGTTTGCGGCGCTCGCGTTCGAATTCATTATTCTCGCCGCATACAACGGCGGCATCTTCTATCGGGTCGAGCGCGACCACCGGCTTGCCGACAATCCAGACCAGCGCATCGCCAATCTGGATGTTCCCACACTTGCGTAGACTGCGGCGTTGCCACTCGCGCAACACTCTCGTCGGTTGCACAACGATTAGCAATTAACGGCCAGGAACAGACCTTGGTGTAACTTCGTTGAGCGGCCGTCACCCGTGCGAGGACCTGGATGACGGCTGTGAAGGCTTGACTCTGGCCCCCGGGACCCGTTCGACCACGGTGTGCGTCCGACGCCGCGGCGGGTTGAATCGATGCTGCTCCAGGTCATGTACGGCCATCGCGCACTTTTGTTGGACGCGCCCGGACTTCGCGTGCCGACAGCGCACGGGCAGGCGTCGCGCATGACTTTACTGTCAGATGCGTATTCACCACGGGCGACCTCGGCTCGCACGAGCTCCGCCATCTCATTGGGCAAGGTGATACTCATCCGTTAAAGTGTTTTCCACGGCGCGCGACAATGAAGCAGTTCAGCTGTGCCTACGGGCCGCCGGCGCATTTCACGCGTTCCGGGTAACGCGAAGAGTGACGTAACTCGTGCAGCTACGACATTTGAATCTGGCTTTGACAGCGTTGGTATACGGGGTTCGACTGCCAATTCCAGCCGCGAAGCGAGGGTTGCCGATGCGGCGGCAAAATGCCTATAATTGGAGGGCAACTTGCCAAAGGAGGCCCATCCCGTGATGACCGTCGCTTTTATACCGTCCGGCGGGACCGACCCGCGCCGGGCAGAGTTCGCGATTCTCGAGCAGTTGCTGGCAGCGCGGGTGCGCAATGACGCGGATCTCGCCATGCTCGCTCAGGAACGGGTCGACGTTGATGTGATAGACCGTCTGGGGGCGCAGGGCCTGAAGGCGGACGAACTGGCGTTCATCATTCCCCGACGCACATTGACCCATCGCCGGCAACAGCACGAACGTCTGTCAATCGAGGAGTCCGACCGCGCAATCCGCCTGGCGAGGATCGTTGCACAGGCAAACACCGCTTTTGGAAACGCGGAAAAGGCGATGCGCTGGCTGCGAAACCCGCAAAACCGGTTTGCCGGCCGCAGTGCGCTTGAAATGGCTGGTACAGAACATGGTGCACGGCTGGTCGAGGAAGCGCTGGTGCAGATCGACGAAGGGTACTTCGCCTGATGGTGTTGTGGAGAATCAGTAACTACGCCGACCTGCGGGGAATAGGGGGATTACGCGCGCCGGGCCGATGGCACTTCGCCGGACGGCCGGTCGTCTATCTGGCGGAACATCCCGCCGGCGCACTCCTGGAGACGCTCGTTCATCAGGAAATCCGTTCGACGGCCGACCTGCCGGATACCTATCGTTTGCTCCGCGTGGACGTTACCGATGAGGTGGTGGTCGCGCAGATTGAAGAGGACGCGATGCCGGACGACTGGCGCGCAGACGTGTCATGGACGCGGGCCGCCGGCAGCGAGTGGCTGGACGCAGGCAACACGGCCTTGCTCAAGGTGCCCAGCGCGGTGATGCCGTTTGCGTACAACTATCTTCTGAATCCGGCTCACGACGCCGCCACCAGAATCACCATTGGCCAGGTTGTCGATGTCCGGCACGACCCGCGGATCATGCGCCTCCTGACTCGCACCTGACGCGGTTCACGTAGAGCGCGACAGATCTGTCAATCCAGAATCGAGGCGGAATCCTTGCGCCACAAGGGGTGCCTTTGATTTTCGTGCATTGTGTGCCAAGAACGCGGACATCGACTGGCCGCCTTTCTCAACCCGGTCTCGGGAGCAATATACGGGTTTCTACCGCAACATCGTTCTTCCTCATCTTTGCGCAGGCTGGCGATCGCATGAAAGTCGGTTCGTTGATCGTGATCGACTCCTGTGTCGTACAGGGCCAGATTCAGGCCCGATCCCGCGCCACCTCGAGTTTCCGTTGGCGGCGGGTCGCTCAACGCGGGTGCGCTTATCGCGACCGCCATGCTCGCGTTCTCGGTCTACGTCGCGCACTTCACGCGCTTTGGCCGGAATGTCTATGCGGTCGGAGGCAATGAGCGGTCGGCGCTGTTGATGGGGCTGCCCGTCGCGCGCACGAAGGTGGGCGTCTATGCGCTCAGCGGGCTGTGTTCGGCGCTGGCAGGGATCGTATTCCCCCTTTATGTGCTAAGGGGCTATGGGTTGCAGGCGCAGGGCATGGAACTCGACGCGATCGCCGCCACTGTGATCGCGGAACGCTGTTGGGTGCCCGGACCGGCTGCGCCGCATCGTCCTATAATATTTATCGGGCGGTCGGGCGAATGGACGTTCCGGGGTATAGCTATGATCAATGCGGATCTTGGGCAACAGCTCGAGGGCTACGTGGCGAAGCTGGTTGAGTCGGGTCGCTACAGCTCTCAAAGCGAGGTGTTGCGCGAAGGCGTGAAGCTCATCCTGGATCGCGAACTGCAACTCGACGCGCTGGATGCCATCATCGATCGCGGCATCGGCGATTCGGAGGCCGGTCGGGGCAAGCCCGCCAGCGACGTGTTCGACCGGCTTGAAGCAAAGTATCATGCGATGGCCAGCAACCGGCAATGATTGTCCAGATTCTTCCTGACGCTGAGGCCGACCTCGAGGCGATCGGCGATTACATGGCCCGCGACAATCCCCGTCGCGCGCTGGGTTTCGTGCGCGAGCTGCGCGACAAGTGCGCGCGGCTTGTGGACGTGTGCCTTGCATTCCCGGTCGTGCCGCGCTATGAAGTCCGTGGCGTGCGTCACCGGGTTCACGGTGGTCACCAGATTTTCTACCGTGTTGTTGGCGAGCCTCCCGAGCGCATCGACGTTATTCACGTCCTGCCCAGCGCGCGCAACTACGCTGCGATACTGTTTCCCTGACGTTTCCCCCTGAGCTCGCGCGACCCGTCGGACGACGATTCGATCGCCTCTGGCGATGTGATCTTGCGCGTCAGCGCCCGCGAGGCTTACGACATCGACGGGCGTGGCCACTGCGTTTATCGCGCGAGGCAGGCGTTTTGTAACTGATGGGCCCCTCTTATTGGCGGGTCGCGCGATGTTTTTCAAACGCGGTCTGACACGAAACGCAGCGGGCCGTGTAGGGCGCGGCGACAAGCCGCTCGTAGCCGATCGCGGCCCCGCATTCGACGCATGCGCCGTAGAGGCCGGCAGCTATGCGTGCCAGCGCCGCGTTGATCTGCTGCAGTTCGACGAAGTCATGCCGCGCGAGCGCAACGCGCAACTCATCGCCCGCCTTGCGCGATGCCGTCTCGTCGGGATGCGACTCGGGGCCCAGCACTTCGGGCGGTCGGGCTCCGGCGACATCTCCGTATTCGCCGTGCAGCGCTGCCAGCAACTCGCGACGGCGCTCGCCGAGTCTTTGCTGTAACAGCATGAGTTCGGATGAGGTGAGAGTGATCATGGACAGGTTCGACGTGTTCTGTAACGCAACGCACAACGGTGCGTCGCGAAGGTCCTCCGTCAGATTGCATGCCACCCGATTAATTATTTAACTCACGTTCGGTTTCACTTCGGCAAGCATGTATCAAGTATATGTTTTGTGTACCGGCTCGGATTGTCTGGACACGGTTTTGCAACTCAGGCGGCCTCTTTGAGGGTGACTGCCTGACGGGCTTCG
>NZ_JAGIPX010000036.1 GCF_017814945.1 Paraburkholderia sp. LEh10 | reverse complement strand
TGCCTGCGCCACAAACGAGGACGCGAATCTTAGGCCATCCCGCGCCGCATGACAAGGGTGTGACGGGAGATTTTTTCGTCATTCAACCAGCAACTATTTTCCCGGCGCCTTCCCGACCTGCGCCACCGGGTCCACCGACTTTCCATCCGCCTCCGCAGCCAGTACGCGAGCGTCGGGCGAGCCGATCGTCCAGTCGTGCAAGACCGTATAGGCCACGGCAAGCAGCGTCGGCCCAATGAACACACCGAGAAAGCCAAACGCGAACGCGCCACCGAGAATACCGAGCATCACGAGAATCAGCGGCATGTCGCTGCTCTTGCCGATCAGGATAGGCTTGACGACGTTATCGGACATACCGACCACCACCACGCCCCACACCACGAGAAATATTGCCCATCCCGTCTCGCCGCCGTGATAAAGCCAGATCGCGGCAGGCAGCCATACCACGACAGGGCCGCCGGGGATCACCGACAGAAAGAACGTCGCGAGCCCCAGCAACGCCGGCGCTGGAACGCCCGAGATCCAGCAGCCAAAACCAGCCAGCACGCCCTGCACCAGCGCAGTCCCGAGAATGCCGTACACCACGCCTTTTACCGTGCTGCCCGCCAGGGCCAGCAGATAGTCGGCGCGCTCACCGGCGATACGTCGCATGCCCGCGTTGAGCCACGCGGCAGCGCCCTCGCCACCCGTATAAAAGAAGAAAGTCAGAATGATGCTGAGCGCGAGCAACCCCAGTCCGTGCGTGACGGCGAGAGCCGCCGCGAGAATCCACTTGCCGGCCGGCGCGGCCAGCACACGCAATTGCGAAACCATCTCGGAGTTGCTGCTGGTCACGCGTACCCAGAACGATTCAATGCTCGAACCGACGAGCGGAATCCGCGCCACCCAATCCGGCAGATCCGGCAAGCCCGCATCCATCAAGTGCTGAACGAACGTGGTGATATCCCTGGTGTGTGCACCCAGCGCGAAACCCGCGTACACGAAAGGCCCCAGCACGACGACCAGAATGATGAGCACAATCAGCGTCGCAGCCCACCTGCGCCGCCCGCCCAGGCTCGCCGACAGCTTGCAGTACAGCCCCCATGAGCTGTAGCTGAGAATCGCGCCCCACAGCAGCGCGGTCGTGAATGGCGCCAGCACCAGCAGCGAGCCGCCGACCAGCAACAGCAACGCGAACACGGCGGCAAGCCGCTCGATCAGTTGGTCCGATTTCACCATGAGCGACTCCCGACACCGTTGCACGCAGACCGAAGCGACCCACGACGCGCAGACATCCAAACATCTGCAGAACGAGTATAGGAAAGCGCACGGGAAAACGACGCACGCGAAGATGCGCGTCGGCGGCGAGCGGGCGAATGGGCTTGCTCCCGCGACTGCAAAGGCGATAGCGCCGGCGAATCACTGCCAGCAGTGCGTGTCGATAATATGTCGGCGAAGAAACGACTAGAATATATGGTTCTCTGCACACAACCTCCGGATTTATGCGCTCGCGAATCGCTAAACGACTCCCTCCCGATGCCGACAAGCTGGTCGGTCTTTCGCTCGCGCTTTTCGCGTCGGGCAGCCGCACCGAAGACCGCTTCTGGGAAGCCAAGCTCGACGCGCTGCTCGCAAAAATCGTCCGCAATGGCAATCAGACGACGCTCGACGCAGCGCTCGACCATCTTCAGCAAAATCACCCTGACGCTTACGGCGCCCTCGCTGACATGGCGGAAACGCATAGCGAGTCGCTGGTCGTCGAACACGACGGCGTGCAGTACGAAGCCTTGCTGATCGCCGCGCCCGTATTGGCCTGGACGCGCTATGTGATTCCGTCCGGCGCGCTGAAAGGCGATGCGGCCGACGCGCTGCGCGCGCATCTGCAGGCGCACGTGCTGGCGGACGGCACCCGCGTCGCGATGGCGCCCTTTATGTATAGCATCGACCAGTTGCCGCGTCACCATGTCGAAACGTGGCGTCTCGCGCAGCAACTGGCACAGGCGGCCGTCGGCGGCGGCAACGCGAAAATCAACTTCGGCGAGTTGCCGGAAACGTCGCCGATTCTGGCCGACCCGCGCTTCCTGCTGGCCGTCGTCGCGGCGCCCGTCGGCGCGCCCGTGTTCCGCTGGCAGGAAGAAGAGCACGGTACGCGGATCGAGCGCAGTCAATGCCTCGAACAATGGGCAACCCAAGGCGGCGCCAATCTGGCTGTCGTGCTCCCGGGCTGCGAGTTCGAATGCCTGTTGCCGGATGCTTACTACTCGGCCTGTCGCGACGCCGACGAGCGGGTGCGCCCGCACACTGTCCGCACGGCGGTGCGCTACCTGTTCGACACCATCGGCGCCACGCCCGACGAACTGCGCGCTGTCGTTGCCGGCTTCGGCGAGCGGCGCATCGACGAATATCGGATCGGCTTCACGCGCCGCGGCAACAACGACGTCATCTACGGCGTCGTGTGGCCGTTGTATGGCCGCGAGAACGGCGACCCAGGCATCGACGAAGAGCCGCAGGAAGCGATGTCCAGCGACGGCCCGCTCGAAGACATCGTGGCATTGCTGAAGGAAACAGGCGTCACCGATATTCGCCGACACGCAGGCCGCTTCGAGCCGGAATATTGCGACGACTGCGGCGTGCCGCTTTATGCGGATCCGCTTGGAGAGATCGTTCATGCTGAAATGCCGGAAGATGCAGAGCCTGCACAACCGCATTTCCACTGATCACTTCAGAATTTTCCATGCGTTTAATCAAGCCCCGCTGTACGCGGGGCTTTTTTCATGGCACTCGTCCTATGCCACCTGGACAGGCGGCCACGAGACCGGGAATTTGTCATCATCGACAGGATGATGGTGCATCGCTGCGCGACGACGATTTCGTTGCTGGCACCGCGCCGCCACGACTGATCGAACAGGAGGCAACGCATGCGATTTTCAGTTCTCAACTCGGACGCCGAACGCAGGGAAGGACTCAAGGCGCTCTTACGGCAAATCGACCGGCAGGCACGCTTTGGCGAAGCACAGGACTGGCCGCAGGCCGAGCGCACGCTGCGCCGCCAGCAACCGGACATGCTGGTGATCGACTGGGAAGACTGGATGTCGCCGACCGACGCTCGTGCGTTGCTCGCCAATCATCCGGGCTTGCCTGTCGCCGTGCTGGTCGACGACATATCGCCCGCCCATGTACGCGCGCTCATTGAAAAAGGCGTGCTTGGCGTGATTCCCCGCTCGACGGACCCGCGGGTCATCGTGCGGGCGCTGGAAATGGTTCTGCTGGGCTGCCACTACATCCCCGCCGGCGCGCTTTCGCTCGATGTGCCCGCGCAATCCGGCACACTTGCCCGTCCGCTGAACGAAGCGCACTCGCTCGAGCTGGTCGCCGCTCCGCCGAAGCGGCCGCGTTTCGCGGGCGGTCTTTCGCCGCGTCAAGAACAGATCATGCGCTGCGTGCACATGGGAAGCACCAACAAGATGATCGCTCGCGCGCTGGGCATCAGCGAGGGCACGGTGAAGATTCATCTGGCCACGATCTTCCAGCAGCTCGGCGCGCCGAATCGCGCCGCCGCCGTCGCCATTTACAACGGCTGGCTCACCGCGCAACTAGAAGTGCTGCGCAGCGGACCTAATCGCATCCAGCGTCCCGCGCGCGTGTCCAACGTCGCGCCGTCGCGGCAACGCAAGCCGCGCACGTTTTGCTATCCGTTGCCCGCCAACGACACCGCCGCGGCACTGCCGATGGCCGCCGAAGCAACCACGCCATACGCCACGCGGCGCAAGAGCAGGGCGCGCGACGAAGGCGCGATGTAAGGTCGAAAGGAACCGATCATGAATGGATATAAATCATGGCTGGCATGGAATCCGCTCACACCTTTCGTCCTTCAACGAGTAATATGAAGCCATGGGTTTCCTCTATACACCGCTTCCGTTGTGGGTCGCTGTCGGTGGCTGGATCGCCGCTGTGGCTGTGCTCGCGCTCGCGCTGTGGAAGAACCCGTTCAGGCGATTGCAGGAACCCGTGCTCCAGCATGTGTGGCTCGCGATCATCGTCGCGGTGTCCGTGCTGTGGGCGAGCAACGCGTGGCTCGAAGACGGCACGGTGATCCATCTGCTCGGTGCAACACTGGTCGTCACGCTATTCGACTGGGGCCTCGCGCTCGTCGCCATGGCCATCGTGACGGGGCTCGCGGCCGTCGTCTTCGATGCACCGTGGCAAGGCATCGCGCTCACCTTCCTCGTCTACGGCGCCGTGCCCGTCGGTGTATCGACGCTTCTGCAGCGCGCAAGCATCGCATGGCTGCCGCGCAATCTCTTCATGTTCATCTTCGGCCAGGGCTTCGTGTCACCCGCGATCGCCGTCACGGTGGCATCGGCTGCTGCACTGGCAACGCACGTCGCGCTCACCAACGGTTCGATGTCCGCCATCCCGGCCGGCTACGCTTTTAGCGTGTTCCTGCTTGCATCGGGTGAAGCGTGGTTCACGGGCATGTCGACAGCGTTGATCGCCGTCTATCGTCCCGCGTGGGTCACGACCTACGATGTGCGCCGCTATCGCCTCGGCGGCCCGCGCACCTGAACCCAGCTGATGTAGCCGCAGTGAAGCGGAACACTTAAACACGGATCACGCGACGCATCCCATCGCTGCTGGCGCATACCCGCGGCATCCGCCGACGCATCGCCTCATCGGGCTGCCTGACCACGACATAGCGCGACACAGCGCACGGACACTGCAAAATATTTGTGCCAGGATTGAACTCATTCCTGTGGGCGGGCATCTTATGTGCCAGAAGTCTTCACAGCATTGACCCAGATAGATGGAACGCACCAACGCACCGCGCCGATTGCTGCGGTTGGTCGGCCGGTTTGCGGTGTGGGCTGCGAGCACATCACTCGTATGCACACTGCCCGCCTTCGCCGATCAACTCGGACAGCACAACGACCTTGTCAGCAAGTTCATCAACGACATGCACGCCGATCCCCTGGTCGCGGATTGCGCCGCGCATGGCGACTTCGTCGCGAGCACGTCGACGGCTTTCGATCATGTAGAGTTTCCGCCCAGCTCGTTCGACAGCGCGCATTCATCTGTCACGCCATGGAACGATTCGTTCGACGAGGGTAAGCAGAAGGTCAAGGTCGACAGCATCGTGACCGTCGAGGGCCTGGGCATTCCGCAAGCCGGCGGTGAGCCATCGCAGCTCAAGTTTCGCTGCGGCTACGTCGGCGCACAGATGCTCGCGTTCAGCTGGAACGATCCGGTGCCGCCTTTGCGCGCACGCAGCGCTGCGTCGTCGGACACGCAGGGGGCGAAGGGCAAGCACGCGGCCAGCGGCAAGGGGTCCAAGAAGAGCGCGGGCGGCAAAGCGGCCAAGGGTGGCACCACGAACAAGTCGGGCACGAAGAAATCGGGCAAGTCGTCGAGCAAGGCGGTGACGACCAAAAGCAGTGCAACCAAGAGCGGCGCCACCAAGGCAAGCGCGAAAAAATCAGCGACAAAGAAAAAGTAATGACGCCGCGGCGCCGTCTGATTCGACCATCGGATCAGACGCTTTTCAAACAGCGAGGCCACGCACGATGCGTGGCCTCGCTTTTTTACACACCTTTGCCGCGCGCCGATGCACGCAGCGCGCGTGTCAGGCGAACGCCTCCATGTGCCAGAGAATCGCCTGCAGCATCGCAGCGCCGAGCGATGCGCTGCGCTCGCCGTTCCAGCCGACGCGCTCGTCGGGCAGATTGGCGTTGTCCTTGAACGGCATTTCCAGCGTCAGCGACAGGCAACCGAACTCGTTGCCGATGTACTTCGACGCGAGCTTGAGCGCATCCTGCCGATACTTGCTCGCTTCGTAGCCGTATTTGTCCTGGAAGTCGGGACTCGCGCGCTTGAAATTGTCGATGAACGCCGTCTGTTCCTGTCGTTGCCGCTCAGTGAAGCTCGGCAGCATCTCGGAGCCCGCAACGAACACATACGGCAGCGCTTCGTCGCCGTGAATATCGAAGAACAGATCGCAGCCGGTGGCGTGAATCGCGTCGCGCACCAGCAGCACTTCGGGACTGCGCGCGGCGTCCGGCTCCATCCATTCGCGATTCAGGTTCGCGCCTGCCGCATTGGTGCGCAGGTTGCCGTGCACGCTGCCGTCCGGATTCATATTCGGCACGATAAAGAAGTCGGCGTAGTCGTAGAGCTTGCGCGCGACGGGGTCACCCGACCAGTCGCCCCACCCCGCGAGCCGCTTCACCAGCCCTTCGACGAACCATTCGGCCATCGTCTCGCCCGGATGCTGGCGGGCGATGATCCAGATTTTCTTCTTCGGCTTCAGCGTGCCGTCTTCGAGCAACGTGGGCGCGCCAAGCGTCAGCAGCGACATCGGACGTCCCTCGACGGTCTTGCCCAGTTCTGTCAGCGCGGCATGCGGCATTTGTTGAACGGCGCCGAGGAATTCCGAGTGGCGCTCTTCGCTGTACGGCTCGAAGTACGCGTAATGGATGCTGTCGAAGTCGGGCGTGTGGTCGATGGTCAACACCCGGCCGTCGAATGAAGTCGGCACGCGGAACCAGTTCACACGGTCATAGCTCGCGCACGCCTGATAGTTGCGCCAGCCTTCGGCGAACGCACAGTCGGCGGCGTTTTCGAACGTCATCACGCAACGTTCGCCGCGCGCGCCCGACAGACGGAAATAGAACCACTGCGCAAAGTCCGCATGGCTGTCCGGGCGCACGCGCAGACGGATGTTGTCGGCCTGCTCGCAGGACAACACTTCGATCGCGCCTGCGTCGAAGTTGCTTGTAATCGATAACGTCATGATGTTCTTCCTGCTGTCCATACTGCTTGCACGGCGCGGCGTCAGTCCGCGACGCGCCGGCGAAATACATAAGTGGAGTCGTTCGATGCGACGGCGTCGAACGCATAGCCTTCGGCATCGAAACCCTTCAACTGTTCCGGCGTGTCGAGCCGGTTCTCCACGGCGAAGCGCGCGATCAGACCGCGCGCGCGTTTGGCATGAAAGCTGATGATCTTGTAGCGGCCGCCCTTCCAGTCCTCGAACACGGGCGTGATCACAGGCGCGGCGAGCAGCTTCGGCTTGACGGACCTGAAGTACTCCGTCGACGCGCAATTGATCAGCACACGCGAACCGTCCTGCTTCTTTTCGAGTTGTCGGTTGAGCGCCTGCGTGATGCGCTCGCCCCAGAACGCGTACAGATCCTTGCCGCGGCTGTTCTCGAAACGAGTGCCCATTTCGAGCCGGTAAGGCTGCAGCAGATCGAGCGGACGCAACAGGCCATACAGGCCCGACAGCACACGCACGTGCTGCTGCGCATAGTCGAGATCGGAAGCCGACAGCGACTTCGCGTCGAAACCCTCGTAGACGTCGCCATTGAATGCGAGCACGGCCTGCTTCGCGTTGGACGTGTCGAATTTCGGCGACCAGTCGGCGTAACGCTGGAAGTTCAGATGCGCGAGCGGATCGGAAATATCCATTAGCGTCGCAATATCCTGCGGCGACAGACGCCGCAGATCGCCGATCAGTTCAGCGGCGTCATCGACAAAATCGGGGATCGTGTGCTTCCTGACGTGCGGCGGTGTGTCGTAGTCCAGCGATTTGGCCGGCGACAGAACGATTATCATAGAGGCTTTCAGGCACGCCCGTGCCTGGCGGTCAAAGACGAAAGCCAGATTGTAGCGAATGCCCGAAACCCTTGCCTCGCCTGAACAGAACGCATCTGCACACGCGCTCGGCGTCGTGCTCGATTCGAACGTGTGGATCGACATTCTCGTGTTCGACGATCCGCACACGCGCCCCATTCACGCCGCGCTCGAACGCGGCACGCTGCGCGCGCTGATCGACGCGCGCTGTCTCGCCGAGCTGACGCACGTGCTCGATTATCCGCAGTTCGAAAAGCGCGCGATCGACAAGGCCGCCGTGCTCGCGACCGTCGCGCGGCTGTCGACGCTGGTCGAGCCGCCCGCGCCCGCCGACGACGCGCGGCCGCTGCCCAAATGCAAGGACCGCGACGACCAGAAGTTTCTTGAACTCGCGCATGCGATGCAGGCGGACTGGCTCGTCTCGAAGGATCGCGCGGTGCTGAAGCTCGCAAAACGGATCGCGCGCGACTTCGGCTTCCGGATCGCGCAGCCCGGGCCGTTCGTCGCCGGGTGCGGGATCGCGATCGACGAGCCCGTTGCGGCCTGATGCGGTCCGAAAGCCGGACGTCTTGCACTTCGAGCCCTGACCCGTCATCCCCGGCGCCGATTTTCCCTACAATCGAGCTTCACGCGCCGCCATCTGGGCGCACCCGTTTGTGCCACAACCACCCGGCCCCGCTTTGCACCGCGACATGAACGCACCGACCACGCCTATGACGACCATGCCTCCTACGTTCCCGTCCCGTTTGCCGAATGTCGGCACGACGATCTTCACCGTGATGAGCGCGCTCGCCGCCGAAAAGAACGCTGTCAATCTCGGCCAGGGTTTTCCGGATTTCGATTGCGATCCGAACATTGTCGACGCAGTGGCGAACGCGATGCGCGAAGGCCATAACCAGTATCCGCCGATGGCCGGTATCGCGCCGCTGCGCCAGGCGATCTCCGAGAAAATCGCAAGCCTGTATGGACGGCACTACGACGCGACCACGGAAATCACCGTGACGGCAGGCGCGACGCAGGCGCTTCTGACGGCCATCCTGTGTGCCGTTCATCCGGGCGATGAAGTGATCGTCGTCGAGCCGACCTACGACAGCTACTTGCCGTCCATCGAACTCGCGGGCGGCAAGCCCGTTTTCGTCACGCTCGAAGCGCCCGATTACGCGATTCCGTTCGACCGGCTCGCTGCCGCGATCACGCCGAAAACCCGCATGATCCTGATCAACACGCCGCACAACCCGACGGGCACCGTCTGGCGCGCGAGCGACATGCAGAAGCTCGAAGACATCGTGCGCGGCACGAATGTTCTGATCGTGTCGGATGAGGTCTACGAGCACATGGTCTACGACGGCGCGCCGCACGAAAGCGTCGCGCGTTACCCGGAACTGGCGCAGCGCAGCTTTGTCGTGTCGAGTTTCGGCAAGACCTATCACGTGACGGGCTGGAAGGTCGGCTATGTGGCTGCCCCCGCAGCGCTGATGGCGGAATTCCGCAAGGTTCATCAGTTCAACGTGTTCACTGTCAACACGCCGATGCAACTGGGCCTCGCGCATTACATGCAGGACCCGGCGCCGTATCTGAATCTGCCCGCCTTCTATCAGAACAAGCGTGACTTCTTCCGTGCCGGCCTGCAAAACACACGCTTCAAGTTGCTGCCTTGCACGGGCACGTACTTTCAGTGCGTCGACTATTCGGCCATCAGCGACATGCGCGAAGCCGAATTCGCGCAATGGCTGACGAGCGAGATCGGCGTCGCGGCCATTCCCGTGTCTGCGTTCTATCACGAGCCGCATGAATCGGGCGTCGTGCGCTTCTGCTTCGCGAAGAAAGAAGACACACTCGCCACCGCGCTCGAACGGCTGGCGCGTCTCTGACATGGCGCGCGCGACGATGCGAACGAACCCGGGTTCTTCGCCATCGCGCGCGAAGCGAACGGGCGCGCCTGCGGCTTGTGCATCGCCGCAAGCACGCGCCGCGCGTTCACTTTTTCTTTTGCGCTTCCATGTACGCCTTGCGGTCGTCCGTCACGCGCTGTGCGGCCGGGCGCGCATTGATCGTCTTCACGTACGGCTTCCAGTCGAGGCCGACATCGAGCAGGAAATCGTGCCCGTAGACGGCCTGCGTCGCCATGCCGACAAGCGGCAGACTGGTGAAGCCCGCAACGTCCGCAATACAGAACTCTTCACCACGGACATAAGGCGTGAACTTCGCAAGCCGTCTGAAGCCGCGAATGTGACGGATCAGCAGTTTCTCGGTGCGGCCTTTCGTGGCATCGGTGATCGTGCCGCCGAAAAACGCCTGCTTGTACAGATTGCGCGCGGTCAGTTCGAGATGCACGTCGATGAACGTGATCAGCTCGCGCTCTTTGGCTGCTTCCCAAGGGACGCGCGAGAACATCGCCTTCTCGGTAAACATCGCGGCCGCGTATTCGAGGATCACCTGCGACTCGCACAGGCTGCCATGCTCCGTCTGGATGTACGGCACCTTGCCGAGCGGCGAATGCTCGAGAATCGCCTCGTCATCGCCCGGCAGCACGAACACTTCTTCAAATGGAATGCCGAATTCGAGCAGCGCGAACTTCACTTTGTTGTAATAGTTGGACAGCGCAAAACCATGCAACTTGATCATCCGGTGTCTCCCTGCGGATGGTTATCGAGAGTCGCCTGTCATTCGTCGCGAAGACGCCGAATGCAACGAATCTGAAACGAGCGTGCTATTTTAAAATAATCATGGAGTGAGTCACATAATGTCATCGATTACCTCTCGCCAGTACAGCATCGATACCGTCGGCATTGTCGGCACGGGTGCAATGGGTCGCGGCATTGCGCAGATTGCCGCGCTTGCGGGCCTCAAGGTCAAGCTCTACGACACGAACGCCGCCGCGATCGGCGCGGCGCGCGACTACCTGTCGGACACGTTTTCGAAGCTGGTCGCCAAAGGCAAGCTCGACAACTCGCGCTCGCTCGCGGCGCTCGCCTGCGTGACGGGCGCGAACGCCATCGGCGACCTAAAGGACTGCGACCTCGTCGTCGAAGCGATCGTCGAAAAGCTCGACGTGAAGCGCGCGCTCTTCAAGGAACTCGAAGGGATCGTCGGCGAGCGCTGCATCCTCGCGTCGAATACCTCGTCGTTGTCGATTACGGCGATTGCAGCGGCTTGCGCCGATCCGTCGCGCGTGCTCGGCTACCACTTCTTCAACCCGGTGCCGCTGATGAAGGTCGTCGAAGTGATCGACGGCCTGCGCAGCGATCCCGCCGCCGGCGACGCGCTGATGGATCTCGCGCGCCGCATGGGACACACGCCCGTGCGCGCGAAGGACATGCCGGGCTTCATCGTCAATCACGCGGGCCGCGGCATGAACACGGAAGGCCTGCGTGTCGCGGATGAAGGTGTCGCGAGCTTCGTCGAGGTCGATCGCATCATGCGCGAGCAGGCGGGCTTCCGTCTCGGGCCGTTCGAGCTGCTCGACCTGACGGCGCTCGACGTGTCGCATCCCGTCATGGAGTCGATCTATCACCAGTTCTACGAAGAGCCGCGCTTCACGCCGTCGCCGATCACGGGCACACGGCTCGCGGGCGGCCTGATCGGACGCAAGGCGGGTGAAGGGTTCTATCGGTATGTCGATGGCAAGCAGCAGGTGCCCGAGGAAGCGCCCGCACCGGCCGGATTGCCGACCCGCGTGTGGGTCAGCAAGCGCGTGCCCGCCGCGCGCGACGCCGTGCTCGCGCTGATCGCGAAGGCCGGTGTCGCCGTCGACGACGGTGCGACGCCGGCCGCCGATTCGCTGATCGTCGTGACCCCGCTCGGTTTCGACGCGACGACGGCTGCCGTCGATGAACAACTGGACGCGAGCCGCGTCGTTGCGATCGATACGCTGTTCCCGCTCGTCGACGCACAACGCCGCACGCTGATGACCACGCCTGCGACTACGCGCGCCGCGCGCGACACCGCACACGCACTGTTCGCGCACGGCGGCGTGCCCGTCACGGTGATCCGCGATTCGACAGGCTTCGTCGCGCAGCGTGTCGTGGCGACCATCGTCAATATCGGCTGCGATATCGCACAACGTCAGATTGCCTCGCCGCAGGACATCGATCTCGCCGTGACGCTCGGCCTCGGTTATCCGCGCGGGCCGCTCGCGCTCGGCGACGCGCTCGGCGCGCAGACCATTCTCACGATCCTGCGCAATATGTTCAGCGTTCTGGGCGATCCGCGCTACCGGCCGTCGCCGTGGCTCGCGCGCCGCGCGCAACTCGGCATGTCGCTGACGCAGGCGGATGCCGCCGATGACACCAGGGAGCAAGCATAATGGCCGCCGAACTGCTGGCTTCCCGCCCCACCGAAAGCGAATCGACGCTCGTGCTGACGCTGTCGAATCCGGGCGCGCGCAACGCGATGCACCCGGACATGTACGCAGCCGGCATCGAGGCGATGAACACGGCTGAGCGCGACACGTCGATCGGCGCCATCGTGATCACAGGCGCCGACCAGTTCTTCTGCGCGGGCGGCAACCTGAACCGCCTGCTCGAGAATCGCGCGAAAGATCCTGCCGTGCAGGCGCAAAGCATCGATCTGCTCGGCGAATGGATCGCGTCGCTGCAGGCCTCGTCGAAGCCGGTGATCGCGGCCGTCGAAGGCGCGGCGGCAGGCGCGGGCTTTTCGCTTGCGCTCGCGTGCGACCTGATCGTCGCCGCCGACGACGCGAAGTTCGTGATGTCGTATGCGCGCGTCGGCCTCACGCCCGACGGCGGCGGCTCGTGGTTCCTCGCCCGCGCGCTGCCGCGCCAGATCGCGACGGAAGTGCTGATCGAAGGCAAGCCGATCGGCGCGCCGCGTCTTCACGAACTCGGCGTCGTGAACCGGCTCGCGAAACCGGGCACCGTGCGCGATACGGCCATCGCATGGGCCGACGATCTCGGCAAGGTCTCGCCGAACGCGAAAGCGCGCATCAAAGGTCTGATCGCGGCGGCGGGCGCACAATCGCTGGCCGAGCATCTCGTCGCGGAGCGCGACAGCTTCGTCGCGTCGCTGCATCATCGCGACGGGCTCGAAGGCATCACGGCGTTCCTTGAAAAGCGCGCGCCCAACTACAAATGAGCACGCCGACGGGACCCGGCTATCAGCTGCCGAAGCGCCGGCGCATCTATCTGATGCGGCACGGCGACGTGACGTACTTCGATGCGTCGGGCCAGACGATCGACCCCGAACGCGTGCCGCTGAACGACAACGGCTGCGCGCAGGCGGACGCCGCGGGCCGCGCGTTTGCCGGGCAGAATGTGCGCTTCGATCGCGTGATCGCGAGCGGCATGCCGCGCACGGTCGAAACGGCGCAGCGCGTGCTCGCGCAAATGGGCCAGCACGCCGATATCGGCATCGAGCCCGCGTGGGAAGAGATACGCGGCGGCAAGCCGGGCTCGATACCGCCCGCCGATCTCGAAGCGGCATTTCTCGGCGCATTCGACGGCATCGTCGCCGAGGACATGAAGTTTCTCGGCGGCGAGACGATCGGCGAACTGTTCGACCGCGTGCTGCCCGCTATGGCTGCGCTGCGCGATGACCCATCGTGGGACGTCGTGTTGCTGGTGCTGCACGGCGGTGTCAATCGCGCGATTCTCTCGCACGCGATCACGGCGGGCGGACGCACGTTCTTCGGTCATCTCGCGCAAGCCACGGGCTGCATCAACGCGCTCGATGTCGGCGACGCGCCGCGCGACTGGGTCGTGCGGCTCATCAATCATTCGCCGCCGTCGCCGCTGCATCGCGACGTGCGCAATACGACGATGGAAATGCTTTACGCGCAGTTCATCCAGTCCAGACGCAACTAGTCGCCACCTCGATCGCACAACGGAGGAGACATGCCGCAAGACGCGACACCAGCCGGATCGACGACTCAAACCGACTACTCCGCATTCGAAGGCACACGGCCCATCAGCGAGCGGCAACGCATCGACATCGATGCGCTGTCCGCGTGGCTCGCACAACACATTGAGGGCTTCGCCGGGCCGCTCGCGCTCGAACAGTTTGCCGGCGGCCAATCGAACCCCACCTTCAAGCTCGTCACGCCGGCACGCTCGTATGTGATGCGCGCGAAGCCCGGCCCTTCCGCGAAGCTGCTGCCATCGGCGCACGCGGTCGAGCGAGAGTATCGCGTGATGCACGCGCTGCGCGACACCGATGTGCCCGTCGCACAGATGCTTGCGTTGTGCGAGGACGAAAGCGTGATCGGCCGCGCGTTCTACGTGATGGAGTTCGTGCAGGGCCGTGTGTTGTGGGACCCGTCGCTGCCCGGCATGACGCCCGCGCAGCGCGGGGCGATCTACGACGAGATGAATCGCGTGATCGCCGCGCTGCATGCCGTCAATGCCGAAGCGGCAGGTCTCGCGGACTACGGCAAGCCGGGCAACTACTTCACGCGGCAGATCGGCCGCTGGAGCAAGCAGTATCAGGCGTCGGAGACGGAGCCGATCGACGCGATGAACCGCCTGATCGAATGGCTGCCGCAGCACATGCCCGCCGAAGCCGGCGAGCGCGTATCCGTCGTGCACGGCGACTACCGGCTCGACAATCTCATCTTTCATCCGCACGAGCCGCGCGTGCTCGCCGTGCTCGACTGGGAACTGTCGACACTGGGCGATCCCCTCGCCGATTTCGCGTATCACTGCATGGCGTGGCATGTCGATCCCGCGCAGTTTCGCGGCATCGCGGGACTCGACTGGGCTGCGCTAGGCATTCCCGACGAGGCACAGTACGTGCAACGCTATTGCGAGCGCACGGGCTTTTCGATCCACGGCGACTGGAACTTCTATCTCGCGTACAACATGTTCCGCATCGCGGCGATCCTGCAAGGGATCATGAAGCGCGTCGTCGACGGCACGGCGGCGAGCGAACAGGCGGCCGACGCCGGCCGGCGCGCGCGCCCGATGGCCGAGCTCGCGTGGCGCTACGCACAGACAGTACGCTGACCGAACGCGCCCGCCAAGGCGCTGTCATCATCAGGACCGGCTTCAAACGTCATCCACGAGGGCAAGATGAATTTCGACTACACCCCGAAAGTTCAGGCATTGCGCGAGAAGCTGCTCGCCTTCTTCGACGAACACATTTACCCGAGCGAACAGGCGTATGCCGCCGAAGTCGCGCGCAACCGGGAGGCGGGCAACGCGTGGGTGCCGACGGAACTCATTGAGAGCCTGAAGCAGAGGGCACGCGACGCGGGCCTGTGGAATCTTTTCTTGCCCGATTCCGAACGCGGCGCCGGCCTGACGAACCTCGAATACGCGCCGCTGTGCGAGATCATGGGCCGCGTGCCGTGGGCGCCTGAAGTGTTCAACTGCAATGCGCCCGATACGGGCAACATGGAGACGATCGAACGCTACGGCAGCGAAGAGAACAGGCGCGAATGGCTGGAGCCGCTGCTGCAAGGCCAGATCCGTTCGGCGTTTCTGATGACGGAGCCGGACGTGGCGTCGTCGGATGCGACCAACATCCAGACGAGCATCGTGCGCGACGGCGACACGTATGTGATCAACGGACACAAGTGGTGGTCGTCGGGGGCGGGCGACCCGCGCTGCAAGCTATTCATCGTGATGGGCAAGACAGATTCCGAAGCGCCGCGCCACCAGCAGCAATCGATGATCCTCGTGCCCGCCGACGCGACGGGCATCACCGTGCATCGTCCGTTGACGGTGTTCGGTTACGACGACGCGCCGCACGGCCATATGGACATCACGCTCGACAACGTCCGCGTGCCTGCCGCCAACCTGCTGCTGGGCGAAGGACGCGGCTTCGAAATCGCGCAGGGGCGGCTCGGGCCGGGCCGCATCCATCATTGCATGCGGCTCATCGGGCTCGCGGAGCGCGCGCTCGAACTGATGTCGAAGCGCGCGTTGCAGCGCGTCGCGTTCGGCAAGCCGATTGCCGCGCAGACGGTCACGCAGGAGCGCATCGCCGAGGCGCGCTGCATGATCGAGCAGGCGCGCCTCTTGACGCTGAAGACGGCGTACATGATGGACACCGTGGGCAACAAGGGAGCGCGCGGCGAGATCGCGATGATCAAGGTCGTCGCGCCGAACATGGCGTGCAAGGTGATCGACTGGGCGATGCAGGCGCATGGCGCGGCGGGCATGAGCGACGATTTCCCGCTCGCCTATGCGTATACGACCGCGCGGTGGCTGCGGTTTGCCGATGGGCCCGATGAGGTGCATCGGAATGCGATTGCGAAGATTGAACTGGCCAGATATGCGGCGTCGCCGGCTTCTTCCGCCGGAGCGCACGGCTGAAAGGCGCCTTCTGTAGCGCCGGCACTGTTCGGTGAACTGTGATCTAATTTTTTTTTGTGTCCGCGACGCGGGTGGTTTGGGTTTTTGCTCGCATGCGCGATGCGGTTTGTTTTGCCCTGCGCGGGCGGTCGCGATGTGGTTTGCTTTGCCTTTGCGCGGGCATGCCGCGATGTGGTTTGCTTTGCCCTGCGCGGGCGGCCGCAATGCGGTTTGCCTTGCCCTACGCGGGCATCCGCAATGCGGTTTGCTTTGCCGCTGTCGCTGGCATCCGCGATAGCGCCTCGCGGCGCGGGCGTTGCCCCTGTGCGGGGCGCTAACGCGGATGCCCGCGTAAGGGCAAAGCGAACCGCATCGCGCATGCCCGCGCAGGGCAAATCAAACCACATCGCGCATGCGAGCAAAAACCCAAACCATCTGCATCGCAGACAACGAAAACCCAAGGAGCCTCCAATGATCGACATCTACAGCTGGGCGACCCCGAACGGCCACAAGATCCACATCATGCTCGAGGAGACAGGCCTCGAATACAACGTGCATCCGATCAACATCGGCGCGGGCGACCAGTTCACGCACGAGTTCCTCGCGATCAGCCCGAACAACAAAATCCCCGCCATCGTCGACAGCGATGGCCCAACGCGCGCTGACGGCAAACCATTCGCGCTGTTCGAGTCCGGCGCGATCCTGATCTATCTCGCAGAGAAAACAGGCAAGTTCCTGCCGGCCGATCCGGCCGCGCGCTATGAAACGCTGCAATGGCTGATGTTCCAGATGGGCGGCATCGGCCCGATGCTCGGTCAGACACACCACTTCCGCGTCTACGCGCCGCAGCCGATCGAATACGCGATCAACCGCTATACGAACGAAGCAAAGCGCCTCTACGGTGTAATGGATACGGCGCTCGGCAAGACGCGCTATCTGGCGGGCAACGACTATACGATCGCAGATATCGCCACCTTCCCGTGGACGCGCTCATGGCAAAACCAGGGCCTGCAGATCGACGAATTTCCAAACGTGAAGCGCTGGCACGAAGAAATCGCCGCGCGACCCGCCGTGCAGCGCGGCGTCGAAGTGCTGGCGTCGGCACGCGTGCCGCTGATGGACGAAAAAGCAAAGGAAGTGCTGTTTGGCGCGACGCAGTACGCGAAGCACTGAGCGCCACTATCGGCGATGCTGCGGGACGCAGCAGCGCCACCCGCTCACCGGCAGGTTCGCGAAGCGATCGCTGCGCGTGGCGTCTGCGCGCGATGCTGGAAATAGTGCCGCGTGATGAACTCCGCGATACGAACCGGCCGCTCGCGGCGCTGCCGTTCGAGCGCCACGCTCGATACGACCTGTACCCCGCCTTCTTCGACATCCGTCACGCCTGCCACCGCGAAGCTCGCCGCAACCGCGAACCCACAGGCACAGACGCCGTGAATCGCACGCGATTGAGCCCGTCGTTGACGCCCATGCGCTGCTCGAAACCGAATGTGTTGTCGAGCAGCGCCGGGATCAACGACAAGGTCAGAAAGCCGTGCGCAATCGGTGCGCCAAACGGCGATTCGCGATTCGCGCGTCGCGCGTCGCGCGTTCGCGACCGACGTGTATCCATTGATGATCGCCCGTTGCGTCGGCAAAGCCGTCGACGCTCGTTTGATCGACCGCGACCCAATGGCTCACGCGCGGGACCATGCCGACGAGCGCACGCACGACGTCGGCATGACGTGGTGTCAACTTTGGAATCACGCAGCGGCGCCGGGATTGCGCAGCCCGAAGATCGCCTTCGAGCGCACAGTAATCACCAGTTCGCCATTCTGATTGATGCCCCGCCACTCCGTCGAAACGATGCCGCGATCCGGCTTGCTCGCCGACACGCGCTTGTCGAGAATGCTGTTGGTCATGCGAATCGTGTCGCCGGCTCGCACGGGCTTGAGCCAACGCAGGTCGTCGATACCGGGCGAGCCCATCGACGTCGAGCCCTCCAGCGCGCTGCGCACCAGCATGCCCATCATCACCGAGCACGTATGCCAGCCGCTCGCGATCAGCGTGCGATACGGCGACGCGGCAGCGCCCGCGTCGCTCACATGGAACGGCTGCGGATCAAACTGCTCCGCGAACCGGACGATCTCCTCGCGCGTGAACGTGTGCTCGCCGACTTCATACGTCTGGCCGACTTCCATGTCCTCATAGCTCAAACCCATCTCTCACCTCATAACATGTGTAGGGTGCAACGCTCAGGCCGCGGCCGTCGCGAAGCCCGGCAGCGCAGCAAAGCGCGCCAGATGATGATCGACATCGCCGAGCGTGGTTTCGATGATCGCGAGACGCTTGAACAGATGCGCGGCCGCGACCTCGTTCGTCACGCCCATGCCGCCATGCAGTTGCACGGCCTGCTGGCCGACGAAGCGCGCTGCCTGTCCCACCCGCACCTTGGCCGCCGACACCGCGCGCCGACGCTGGTCGATGTCCTCGCTGCCATAACGCACCGCGGCGAGATACGTCGCCGAACGGGCCTGCTCCGTGTGAATCAGCATGTCGACCATCTTGTGCTGCAGCGCCTGGAAGCGCGCAATCGGCACGCCGAACTGCTGGCGCGTCTTCGTGTATTCGACCGTCGCATGATTCAGCGCGTCGAGCGCGCCGACGGCCTCCGAGCACAGCAGCACGATGCCGTAATCGGCGATGTGCTCCAGCGCGGCGGCACCCGCGTGCGTGCCGTCGAGCTTGCGCGCGGGCGTTGCATTAAACACGAGCGTCGCGGCGCGCTGGCCGTCGATCGTCCGATAGTCGGTGACCTGCGTGTTCGCCGCATCGCGCGCGACGACGAACAGCGCCACCTCACCGTCGAGCCGCGCGGGCACGATCCAGTGATCGGCTTGCGCGCCGTGCAGCACGACCGATTTGGTACCGCTCAATACATAGCCGCCGCCCTGACGGACCGCTTTCGTTTCGATAAAAAAGAGGTCGTAGCGTGCATCGGGTTCGTGGAATGCGACAGCGAGCTTGAGCTTGCCTTGTGCTGCAAGTTCGAGCAGTTCGGCATCGTCGCCGTCGCCCGTGCCGGAAAGCTTCAGCGCTTCGATGCCGACAGCCGTCGACCAATACGGCTCGACGACCATCGCGCGCCCGAGTTCCTGCATCACGACCAGCATGTCGACGGTGCCGCCGTTGAAGCCGCCCTGCGCTTCCGGCACGGGCAACGCGGTCAGGCCGAGTTCGGCGAATGCGGACCAATGCTCGTTCGAGACGCCCGCCATCGAGTGCACAATCGCCTGACGCGCTTCAAAGCCGTAGTGCCTGTCGAGATAGCGGCGCAGCGCATCCGCGAATTGCTGCTGTTCATCGGTGAAATTGAAGTCCATGCGCCGCTCCTCACAGTCCGAGAATCATCTGCGCGATGATGTTCTTTTGAATTTCGTTCGAGCCGCCGTAGATCGACGTCTTGCGATAGTTGAAGTAGTACGCGGCGAGCGGCGCGGCATCGTCGTCGCCTGCGATGCTGTGCGCGCGTTCGCCTTCGAGGAACGGCACGTCGAACGGCGCGGCAAGCGGACCGACGGCTTCGACCATCAGCTCCGTCAGACCTTGCTGCACTTCGGTACCCTTGATCTTCAGCATCGATGCCTCCGGCCCCGGCCCGCGCCCGCCCGCTTCATTCGCGACGACGCGCTGTACGGTTACTTCGAGCGCCATCAGCTCGATTTCGAGGCTCGCGACCTTCGCGGCGAAGAGCGGATCGTGCAAGAGCGGCTTGCCGTTCTTCTTCTGCCTGAGCGCGACGCTCTTGAGAAACGCGAGTTCGCGCTTCGATTGCCCGACGCGCGCAATGCCCGTGCGCTCGTGGCCAAGCAGATATTTCGCGTAGGTCCAGCCGCGGTTTTCATCGCCGACCAGATTCTCGACGGGGACCTTCACGTCTTCGAAGAACACTTCGTTGACTTCGTGATCCTCGTCGAGCGTGATGATCGGACGCACGGTGATGCCCGGCGTCTTCATGTCGATCAACAGGAACGAAATGCCCTCCTGCTTTTTCGCGCCGCTGTCGGTGCGCACGAGACAGAACATCATGTCGGCGTACTGACCGAGCGTCGTCCAGGTCTTCTGGCCGTTGACGACGTAGTGATCGCCGACGCGCTCTGCGCGCGTGCGCAGCGACGCCAGATCCGAGCCCGAGCCCGGCTCCGAATAGCCCTGGCACCACCAGTCGGTGCCGTCGAGGATACGCGGCAGATAGTGGCGCTTTTGTGCTTCGCTGCCGTACTTCATCAGCACGGGCGCGACCATCGACACGCCGAACGGCAGCACCGCAGGCGCGCCGATGCGGGCGCACTCTTCGTCCCAGATATGGCGCTGCGTCGCGTTCCAGTCCGGGCCGCCGTATTCGTGCGGCCATGCGGGCGCCGACCAGCCGCGCTTGCCGAGCAGCTTGTGCCAGTTCGCGTAGTCGTCGCGATTCAGACGTTTGTGGCTGAGGACTTTGTCGCGCAGCTCGTCAGGCAGATTCGCTTCGAGCCAGGCGCGAATGTCGGCGCGGAATGCGTCGTCGGCGGGGGAATAGTTCAGATCCATGCGCAGTGTCTCCTGGCCGCGGCCGCCCGCCGCCAAGAGCACTGCCACTGCACGCGATGGCTATTGCAGCGGCTCTTTCAATGCGGCGGGGACAGGCAGCGGCATCACATCGATGCCTTCTTCGACGAGGGCTCGCGCGTCTTCCGGCGTGGTGACACCCCGGATGCTGCGAGCGGGTGCTTCGTTGTAGTGAATGCGCCGCGCTTCCTCGGCAAAGCGGTCGCCCACGTTCTCCGTCTTCTCCAGCACCTCGCGCAGCGCGCGCATTACCTGCGCCTGCAGCTCGCCAGCATTCGCAGCCTTCTCGCCCGATGCGCTCGTCGCACCCGACAGATTCAGGCGCGGCGCAGACGGCAAGCGGCTCACTTCGGTCGCACCGCAAATCGGACATTCGACCAGCTTGCGGGACAATTGCGATTCGAAGTCGTCGGCGGAAGCAAACCAGCCTTCGAACCGATGGTCATGCGGACACTGTAGATCGAGGACCTTCATGGGGAATCAGGGCTTGCGTACGAGTTTAGCGCAAAAACAAAATTTTTGAACGGTCGTTCGTTAAAATGCGTCTGCTTTTTTGGCGCCGGTTCAGCGCGACGTGGCAACATGCGTCGCTTAGATGCTACTCGCATCTCGCTCAGGCGCCGGAAAGCGGGCAGCGAACGGGAACCAGCCATTCTAGCGCGTTGGAGCAAGGCGCGCCGACAGTCAGAAGGCCGGCTTGCAATGCCCGTCAGAAACGGAAAACGGCAGCGCGCAGGCTGCCGTCGCAGATTCGTCGCGGCGCCGACGAGCAAGCAGAACTTGCGCGCCTTCTGGCGTCAGCCTGGTTCCGGTGCGTTCGTCGGCCATGCGCCCGACAGCATCTTCTCCAGCCAGAATGTGCCAATGATCGTCTTCACGTCGCTGACCTGGCCCGTGCGCACCCATTCGGATACGTCCGACACCTTCGCGATGAACGTCTCAAGAAACTCCCCGTCGTCGAGCTTGCGCTCGCCCGGTGTCAGGCCACGCGCGACGTATATGTCGATGAACTCGGTCGAGTAGGAAATGATGGGATGAATGCGCGTCAAATAGATGTATTCGCGCGCGGTGTAGCCCGTCTCTTCGAGCAGCTCGCGCTTTGCACACGTCAGCGGATCTTCATCCGGATCGAGCTTGCCCGCCGGGTACTCGACCATCACCTTGCCCATCGCGTAACGGTACTGGCTCTCCATCAGCACCCGGCCATCGTCGAACAGCGGAATCACCATCACGGCGCCAGGATGCTGCACGTATTCGCGCGTCGCGTGCTTGCCGTCAGGCAGACGCACTGTGTCGAACTTGACCGTCATGAAGGGGCCTTGATAAGCCACTTCGCTCTTGATGCAAGTCTCTTTGAGCGCAGCGTCGTGATTGGGGAGTTCTGCCATGTGCGGCCTCTTTGCAGCAAGAGACGCGACGGCTGGAACCGTCAGCGCCGTTTGACGAGATATTGAAACGTGAAGCCCGGGAAGGCGAACACGATGAACAGGCTGAACGTGATCGCGTAGAACTGCCAGCCCTGTTCGAAGCGGTTGCCGGCGCGCGCTTCGAGCAAAAAGCCGAGCGCGCCGACAATGAAATACAACACGATCAGTTCGCCGATCCTGAGCCACGCGCTCTTCTTCGCGGTCTTCAACGGGACCACACCGAACAGGCGCTGATTCAAAAACGGCAGGTTGGCGCCCACGAGCGCCAACAGCACAATGAACCACCCTGCTGCCGACATTACAGCGGCAGCGTATGCGAAATCGCGTTCAGACAGATCGACATCAGCGGACCCGGCACGATGCCGAGCACCAGCACGGCCACGCCGTTCAGCGCGAGCAGCGTGCGCTTGCAGGTATCGCCCGCGATCGGCGTCGTATCGACGGGGTCATCGAAGTAGACCAGCTTGACGATGCGCAGGTAGTAGAACGCACCGAACAGCGACGTGATCACGGCGAGCACGGCCAGCCACGTGAGGCCCGCGTTCATCGTCGCTTCGAGCACGGCGAGCTTCGCATAGAAGCCGACCGTCGGCGGAATGCCGGCGAGCGAGAACATCATCACCATCATCACGAACGCGAACACCGGGCTGCGCTGGTTGAGACCCTTGAAGTCATCGAGCGTTTCCGCTTCGAACTCGCGGCGCGCGAGCAGCATCA
Source organism: Paraburkholderia sp. LEh10 (assembly GCF_017814945.1). Taxonomy (GTDB): domain Bacteria; phylum Pseudomonadota; class Gammaproteobacteria; order Burkholderiales; family Burkholderiaceae; genus Paraburkholderia. Next base: position 64,129 of record NZ_JAGIPX010000036.1, on the reverse strand, counting down.
CGACGCCAAACGAGCCGAGCGTCGTCAGCAGATAAACGATGCTGTAGAACATCGCCGAACCGTACGCGCTCGCAGCCGCACCCGTCTTGCCGTCGACCACGCCCGCGAGCAGGCCGAGCAGCACGAAGCCCATGTTCGAGATCGCCGAGTAGGCGAGCATCCGCTTCACATTGCGCTGAACGATACCCGTGATGTTGCCGACGATCAGCGACAACGCGGCGAGGATCACGAGCATTTCCTGCCAGTCGACGGCCAGCGGCAGCAGACCCATCACCAGGAAGCGCAGGCCCCAGGCGAATGCCGCGACCTTCGGACCGCCGCCGACGATCAGCGTCATCGCGGTCGGCGCGCCCTGGTAGACGTCCGGCACCCACATGTGGAACGGCACGGCGCCCATCTTGAACGCGATACCCGCGACGATGAAGATCACGCCAAACAGCAGCACCACATCGTTGATACGGCCCGAAGCCACCGCCTTCAGCACTTCGTTCAGTTCGAGCGAGCCCGTCGCGCCGTAGAGCATTGAGATGCCATACAGCAGGAAGCCCGAAGCCAGCGCGCCCAGCACGTAGTACTTCATCGCGGCTTCGTTCGACGGCGCCGCTTCACGGCGCAGCGCGATCACGGCGTACAGCGACAGCGACATCAGTTCCAGACCGAGGTACAGCGTCAGGAAGTTGTTGCCCGAAATCATCACCAGCTGGCCAAGCAGCGAGAACATGCCGAGCAGGAAGAAGTTGCCCTCGTACAGGCCACGGTCTTCGAGATACTTGCGCGAGTAGATGATCGACACCGCGTAACCCAGCGACACCACCGCCTTCATCACGTTGGCGAACGGATCGACCACGTACATGCGCGAGAAGTAGTACTGCGGCCCGGCGCCCGGCGCGAATGCGTCGATGGCGAACCAGATGCCGGCCACCACCGTCGAGACGAGTGCGATGAAATACGTCGAGCGGCGGCTCTCGGCGCCCCTGAAGGTGTCGTTGAGCCACGCGACGACGATGGCGGTCATCACCAGCGCGTCGGGTAACAAGGCGGTCATAGGTGCGTTTTGCATGATCTTTAAATTCCTCCGCTTCGCATCACTGCGGCAGCGGCAGCTTCGACTGCGCAACGTGGGACAGGAGGTTTTCCACCGACACGTGCATCACTTCGGTAAAGGGCTTCGGATAGATGCCCATGTACAGCGTCAAGGCGGCGAGCACCGCCAGCATGAAGAACTCGCGGCGATTGATATCGACGAGGCTCTTCACGTGGTCGTTCACAACCGCGCCGAAGTACACGCGCTTGTACATCCACAACGTATAGGCCGCGCCGAGAATCAGCGTCACGGCCGCGCCGAACGCGATCCAGAAGTTGTACTGGACAGCGGCCAGAATCACCATGAACTCGCCGACGAAACCGGACGTGCCCGGCAGGCCGCAGTTCGCCATCGAGAACAGCATCACGAGCGCCGCGAACTTCGGCATCGTGTTGACGACGCCGCCGTAATCGGCGATCTGACGCGAGTGCATCCGGTCGTACAGCACGCCGATGCAAAGGAACATCGCGCCCGACACGAAGCCGTGCGAGATCATCTGCACGATCGCGCCTTCCGTACCGAGCTGGTTGAAGATGAAGAAGCCGAGCGTCACGAAGCCCATGTGCGCGATCGACGAATACGCGACCAGCTTCTTCATGTCAGCCTGCACCATCGCGACGAAGCCGATATAGATCACCGCGATCAGCGACAGCGTAATCACGACGGGCGCGAGGAAATGGCTCGCATCCGGTGCGATGGGCAGCGAGAAGCGCAGGAAGCCGTATGCGCCCAGCTTCAGCATGATCGCGGCCAGCACCACCGAGCCGCCCGTCGGCGCTTCCACGTGCGCGTCAGGCAACCACGTGTGGACGGGCCACATCGGCACCTTGACGGCGAACGCGAGGAAGAACGCGATGAACAGCAGCACTTGCGGCGTCATCGACAGCTTCGCGGCTTGCCACGTGGCCAGATCGAACGTGCCCGTCTGCGTGTACAGGTACAGCAGGCCGACCAGCATCAGCAGCGAGCCCATCAGCGTATAGAGGAAGAACTTGAACGCCGCATACACGCGGTTCGCCCCGCCCCACACGCCGATGATGATGTACATCGGAATCAGCGTCGCTTCGAAGAACACGTAGAACAGCATGCCGTCGGCCGCGCAGAACACGCCGACCATGATGCCCGACAGGATCAGGAATGCCGCCATGTATTGCGCGACGTTCTTCGTGATCACTTCCCACGCGCTGATCACCACGATCACCGTGATCAACGCCGTCAGCACGACGAACCACATCGCAATGCCGTCGATGCCGAGGTGATACGTGATGTTGAAGCGCTCGATCCAGTTAGCTTTTTCTTCGAACTGCAATGCCGCCGTGCTCGTGTCGAAATCCGTGATCAACGGAATCGTCACGATGAAACTCAACACCGAACCGATCAGCGAAATCCAGCGCGCAGGACCGGGATTGCGATCAGAACCGACGGCCAGAACCACCAGGCCAAAAACAATCGGCATCCAGATCGCGATACTCAGAATCGGAAACGTCGTGTGCATGTGAAGTGTCTCCAGCCTGTTCTTATTTGCCGCCAAGCGTTACAAACAGGGTCAAGAGCCCCAGCATGCCGATGATCATGGCGAATGCGTAGTGGTAGATGTAACCCGATTGCAGGAAACGGATCACGCTCGCGAACCAGCCGATAAAGCGGGCGCTTCCGTTGACAACGCCGTCGATGACCACGACGTCGCCTTCCTTCCACAGCCCGCGGCCGATGGCCACGGCGCCGCGTGCGAACACGACTTCGTTGATCTTGTCCATGTAGTACTTGTTATCCAGCAGCGTGTAGATGGGGCCGAACGCGCGGCGCAGGGAAGCCGGCAGATCCGGACGCTTCAGATACAGGAACCACGCAACCACCACACCGGCCAGCGCCAGCCACACGGGCACACCCGATGCCGCGTGCAGGCCCATCGACGCCCAGCCCTGGAATTCTTCCGCCATCTCGTGCAGCGCCGGATGGTTTTCACCGATGAAGATCACCTTCTCGAACGCGACGCCGTGCTGGAAGAAATCGCCATACAGCATCGGGCCGATTCCGATTGCGCCGATCACGATCGACGGAATGGCGAGCAGGACCAGCGGCACCCACACCACCCACGGCGTCTCGTGCGGCTCGTGAGCGTGATCGTCATGACCGTGGCCGTGGTCGCCGTGATGGCCGTGGCCATGCGCAGCCGCTTCCGCGCCCATCGGCGAGTCGGGATGCTTCGGACCCCGGAAGCGCTCTTGGCCGTGGAAGACCATGAAGTACATGCGGAACGAGTACAGCGCCGTCACGAACACGCTCGCGACGACCGCGAAATACGCGAAGCCCGAACCCGGCAGATGCGAGAGCTTCACCGCATCGATGATCGAGTCCTTCGAATAAAAGCCCGAGAAGAACGGTGTGCCGATCAGCGCAAGCGAGCCGATCAGCGACGTGATCCACGTGATCGGCATGTACTTGCGCAGGCCGCCCATGTTGCGCATGTCCTGGTCGTGGTGCATGCCGATGATCACCGAACCCGCGCCGAGGAACAGCAGCGCCTTGAAGAACGCGTGCGTCATCAGGTGGAACACGGCGACGGGATACGCGGACACGCCCAGCGCGACCGTCATGTAGCCGAGCTGCGACAGCGTCGAGTAAGCGACGACACGCTTGATGTCGTTCTGCACGATGCCGAGGAAGCCCATGAACAGCGCCGTGATCGCGCCGATCACCGTGATGAACGACAGTGCCGAGTCCGACAGTTCGAACAGCGGCGACATGCGCGTCACCATGAAGATGCCGGCCGTCACCATGGTCGCCGCGTGAATCAGTGCGGAGATCGGTGTCGGGCCTTCCATCGAGTCCGGCAGCCACACGTGCAGCGGGAACTGCGCCGACTTGCCCATCGCGCCGATGAAGAGGCAGATGCAAGCGACCGTCAGCAGGCCCCAGTCGGTGCCCGGGAAGCTCAGCGACGCCAGTTCGTGGCTCTTCGCGAACACGTCGCCGTAGTTCATCGAGCCGCCGTACGCGAGGATCAGGCCGATGCCGAGAATGAAGCCGAAGTCGCCCACGCGGTTGACGATGAACGCCTTCATGTTCGCGTAGATCGCGCTCTCACGCTTGAAGTAGAAGCCGATCAGCAGGTACGACACGAGACCCACCGCTTCCCAGCCGAAGAACAGCTGCAGGAAGTTGTTGCTCATCACGAGCATCAGCATCGAGAACGTGAACAGCGAGATGTACGAGAAGAAGCGCTCGTAACCCGTCTCTTCGTCGGCCATGTAGCCGATCGTGTAGATGTGCACCATCAGCGACACGAAGGTCACCACGCACATCATCATCGCCGTCAGCGTGTCGACGAGGAAGCCCACTTCGAACTTCACCTTGCCGACCGTCATCCATTCGTACACGGTCGCGTTGAAGCTCGCGCCGTTCAGCACGTCGAGGAACACGAAGCAGGACAGCACGAACGAGATCGCGACGCCGAGAATCGTGACCGAGTGAGCACCCGCGCGCCCCACCGTCTTGCCGAACAGCCCCGCAATCAGCGAGCCGGCCAGCGGTGCAAGCGCAACCGCCAGCAACAGGTTTTCATTGAGTGTCGTAGACATAAGAGCCTGTGCCTGAAATTAACCTTTGAGCTGATCGAGATCCTCGACGTTGATCGTGTCGAGGCTTCGGAACAGGGTCACCAGAATTGCAAGGCCGATCGCCGCTTCGGCTGCCGCGACGGTCAGCACGAAGAACACGAAGATCTGGCCATGCACATCGCCGAGGTAATGCGAGAACGCGACGAAGTTCGTGTTGACCGCCAGCAGCATCAGTTCGATCGCCATCAGGATGATGATGACGTTGCGACGGTTCAGGAATATGCCAACGATGCTGATCGCGAACAGGATCGCGCCGAGCACGAGGTAATGGGCAAGGGACAACATGTTTTTTCTCCTCTACGTCAGCTGTTCTTGCCGGCGCCCGCGTCGCCGGTAATGGCTTCAGGTTCAGCCGGACGTTCCTTCTCTGCTGCCATCTTGACCACGCGCACGCGATCTTCGCGGCGCACCTTCACCTGCTCCGACACACGCTGACGCTTGCTGTCCTTGCCGTGGCGCGCGGTCAGCGCGATCGCCGCGATGATCGCGACCAGCAGCACGAGACCCGCCACTTCGAACGCGAAGATGTAGTCGGTGTAGATGATCTTGCCGATCAGGCGCGTGTTCGACCAGTCGGCCGCGCCGGCGACGGCCGCCGTCGTGTCGCGCACGGGCTGAACCGTCGCGCCGTAGCCGCGCCACAGAATCAGCGCCGTCTCGATCACGATGATCGCGCCGACCACCGTCGCCATCGGCACGAAGCGCTTGAAGTCGCGCCGCAGCACGTCGAGATTGATGTCCAGCATCATCACGACGAACAGGAACAGCACCATCACCGCGCCGACATACACCAGCACCAGCAGGATCGCGAGGAATTCCGCCTGCAGCAGCATCCAGATCGCGGCCGCGTTGAAGAACGCGAGCACGAGGAACAACGCGGATGCCACCGGGTTGCGCGAAGTGATCACCTTCAGCCCTGACACCGTCAGGAGTAGCGCGAAGATGTAGAACAGTACGGTCGTGAAGTCCATGATTACCGATTCATCGTTAGGCCATCGTCAGGCTTGGTGCTGTGGCATGCGTCAACGTTGCACGATGCCGCGCCACAGCGGTCTGGCAGCGCCGCGCGGTCTTATGCCTGGCAGACCGTGCGGCGTCGAACTGCTGTATCAACCTACATCAACGATACGGTGCGTCCGCTGCCTTGTTCGCAGCGATTTCCGCTTCGTAGCGGTCGCCGACTGCCAGCAGCATGTCCTTCGTGAAGTACAGATCGCCGCGCTTTTCGCCGTGATATTCGAGAATGTGCGTCTCGACGATCGAATCGACGGGGCAGCTCTCTTCGCAGAAGCCGCAGAAAATGCACTTGGTCAGGTCAATGTCGTAGCGCGTCGTGCGGCGCGTGTTGTCCGCGCGCGTTTCCGATTCGATCGTGATCGCAAGCGCCGGACACACCGCTTCGCACAGCTTGCATGCGATGCAGCGCTCTTCGCCGTTCTCATAGCGGCGCAGCGCGTGAAGGCCACGAAAACGCGGCGAGATCGGGGTCTTCTCTTCCGGGAACTGCACGGTGATCTTGCGCTGGAACGTATAACGTCCCGTCAGCGCGAGGCCCTTGAGCAGCTCGGTCAGAAAGAAGGTCTTGAAGAAGTTTTGGATTGCGGTCATGGTTCGTCCGCCCTTTAATTCCAGATATTCAACGGCGACATGATCCAGAGGCCGACCACGATCACCCAGATCACAGTGACAGGCAGGAACACCTTCCAGCCCAGACGCATGATCTGGTCATAGCGGTAGCGCGGGAACGTCGCACGCGCCCAGATGAATACCGACAGCAGGAAGAAGACTTTCAGGACCAGCCAGAAAATGCCGGGGATAAACGACAGGAACTCGAACGGCGCGCTCCAGCCGCCCAGGAACAGGACGGAAGCCAGTGCCGAGATCACGATCATGTTGATGTACTCGGCGAGGAAGAACAGCGCGAACGCCATACCCGAGTAATCGATCATGTGGCCGGCGACGATTTCCGACTCCCCTTCCACCACGTCGAACGGATGGCGGTTCGTTTCGGCGATGCCCGAAATGAAGTACACGGCGAAGGCGGGCAGCAGCGGCAGCCAGTTCCACGACAGGAACGTGACACCGTGGCTCGCGAAGATGCCACGCATCTGCGAACCGACGATGTCCGTCAGGTTCATCGTGCCTGCCGTCATCATCACGACGACGAGCGCGAAGCCCATCGAGATTTCGTACGACACCATCTGTGCCGCCGCGCGCATCGCGCCGAGGAACGCGTACTTCGAGTTCGACGCCCAGCCCGCGAGAATCACGCCGTACACGCCCATCGACGAAATCGAGATCGCGTACAGCAGGCCCGCGTTGATGTCGCCGAGCACGGCGCCTGCCTGGAACGGGATCACCGCCCAGACCGCGAATGCGGGGACCACTACCATTACGGGCGCGACCAGGTAGATCCAGCGGCTCGCCTGGGTCGGCTGGATGACTTCCTTGAGCAGCAGCTTCAGCACGTCGGCGATTGGCTGCAAGAGACCTGCGGGGCCGACGCGGTTCGGCCCGAGACGCACGTGCATCCAGCCGATCAGCTTACGTTCCCACAGAATCAGGTACGCCACGCACAGCAGGATCGCGACGGACACCACCAGGATGCGCACGAGTGCCCACACCGTCGGCCATGCGACACCGAGAAGTTGGCTGCCGCCCGCGTTGATCGTATCGAACAAGGTCATTTACGCCTTCTCCACCACCAGTTCACCGAACAGGTTGCCCAGCGCTGCACCGGCAGGCGTAGCCGCCGACACGCGGACGACCGTCTCCGCAAGATTCGCATCACGCACGGCCGGAACCTGCACCGAGCGATCGCCCTGACGAACGCGCACTGCGTCGCCTTCCTTCAAACCCAGCTTGTCGAACAGCGCTGCCGGCAGACCGGCCGTGTGCGCAGCGCGCGCGGCCGCCGTCAGATGCAGCGATTCGGCGCGGCGCACGAGCGGGTCAGCGTGGTAGATGGGCACATCGGCGACGCGCTCGAACGCGCCGTTCGCCGCCTTCGCCGCGCTGCCGCGCGCAACGGCCACCGACGTCCGGTTGGACATGCGCGGCGTGAGGTCGCCGTCGCCAAGCGCGGCGACACGCACTTCCTCTGCCGTGTCGTACTCGAAACCCGACGCGCCGAGCAGGCTGCCCAGCACGCGCAGCACCTTCCATGCGGGACGCGTGTCACCGAGCGGGCGCACGACGCCGTTGAACATCTGCACCGTGCCTTCCGCGTTGACGAACGTGCCCGACGTTTCCGTGAACGGTGCGATCGGCAGCAGCACGTCTGCGTATTCGGCACCCGTTTGGAACGGCGACAGCACGACGACCATTTCCGCCTGGTTCAGCGCCGCCAGCGCTTGCGCCGGGTTGGCCGTATCGAATTCCGGCTCGAGGTTCAGCAGCACATAACCCTTGCGCGGCTGCTCGAAGACTTCGCGTGCGTTCAGGCCGCCCTCGCCCGGCAATGCGCCGACGAGATGCGCGCCGACCGTGTTCGCTGCTTCCGTCAGGAAGCCGAGCGTTGCGCCCGTCGCGTCGGCGATCCATTGCGCGGCTGCGTGGATACGCGAGAACTCGGGATGCTGGACGGCACCGTTGCCGAGCAGCACGACGCGCTTTTCACCTGCGCCGAGCGCCGTTGCCGTCCGTTTTGCGGCTTCGGACGCCGTCGCGCCTGCAAAGGCCTCCGGCAGCGCGACGCCCTTCGCTTCCGACACTGCCGCAGCAATGCCCGCGAGCTCGTCGAGCCATGCCGACGGCGCCGCCGCGATGCGCGCCGCTTGCGGGATCAACGCGTCGTCGCGCGTGGCTTGCAGCAGCGTGATCTTCGCGCCGCCCTTCGCGGCCTGGCGCAGACGCGCGGCGAACAACGGGTGATCGCGGCGCAGCGACGAGCCGATCACCAACGCGGCGTCGAGCATCGACAGGTCGGCGATGGCCGTACCGAGCCACGGTGCGCCATTCACGCCCGCCGGGAAGTCCGTCTGACGCAGACGGAAATCGACGTTCGGCGTGCCGACCGCTTCAGCAATCTCTTTCAGCAGGAACAGTTCTTCGACCGTGCTGTGCGCGCTGCCGAGCGCGGCAATCGCGTTCGCGCCGTGGTCGGCCTTGATGCCCTTCAGACCCTTGACGACGTATTCGAGTGCCGTCTGCCAGTCCGTCTCGACCCACTGGCCGCCTTGCTTGAGCATCGGCTTCGTCAGGCGTTCCGCGCTGTTCAGGCCTTCGTACGAGAAGCGGTCCTTGTCCGAAATCCAGCATTCATTGATGGCTTCGTTTTCGAACGGCAGGACGCGCATCACGCGGTTGTTCTTCACCTGCACGACGAGGTTCGCACCGACGGAGTCGTGCGGGCTCACCGACTTGCGGCGCGACAGTTCCCACGTGCGGGCGCTATAGCGGAACGGCTTGCTGGTCAGCGCGCCGACGGGGCACAGGTCGATCATGTTGCCCGACAATTCGGAGTCGACCGTCTTGCCGACGAACGACGTGATTTCCGAATGCTCGCCACGGCCGAGCATGCCGAGCTCCATCACGCCGGCGATCTCTTCGCCGAAGCGCACACAGCGCGTGCAGTGAATGCAGCGCGACATTTCTTCCATCGAGATCAGCGGTCCGACGTTCTTGTGGAACACGACGCGCTTCTCTTCGCTGTAACGCGACGCCGACTTGCCGTAACCGACGGCCAGATCCTGCAGCTGGCATTCGCCGCCCTGGTCGCAGATCGGGCAGTCGAGCGGGTGATTGATCAGCAGGAATTCCATCACGGATTGCTGGCCCTTCACTGCCTTGTCCGACTGCGTGCGCACGATCATGCCCGCCGACACCGGCGTCGCGCATGCAGGCACGGCCTTCGGCATCTTCTCGACATCGACGAGACACATCCGGCAGTTGGCCGCAATCGACAGCTTCTTGTGATAGCAGAAGTGAGGGATATAGGTATCGACCTTGTGGGCAGCCTGAATGATCATGCTGCCTTCGGCCACCTCTACTTTCTTGCCGTCTATTTCAAGTTCAACCATGATGGTCAATCTTCCTTAACCTGTTACCGCTCAATCGTTCGCCCGCTCGCCGCTGCGCGCAGCGTTGCGGCGGCTCCCGCGTTGTCTCTGGTGGCTTTATGCAGCGACCGTTTCCGATGCCGCCGCTGCGCCCGCATGCCCCCCGACGAGACAACGCTTGTTGGCGACGTGATACTCGAATTCGTCCCAGTAATGCTTGAGCATGCCTCGCACAGGCATCGCGGCTGCATCGCCGAGCGCGCAGATCGTGCGGCCCATGATGTTCTCGGCGACCGAGTTCAGCAGATCCAGATCTTCGTTGCGGCCCAGACCGTGCTCGATGCGATGCACGACGCGATACAGCCAGCCCGTGCCTTCGCGGCATGGCGTGCACTGACCGCACGACTCCTCGTAATAGAAGTACGACAGGCGCAACAACGAGCGCACCATGCAGCGCGTCTCGTCCATCACGATCACGGCGCCCGAACCGAGCATCGAACCCGCCTTCGCGATCGAATCGTAGTCCATGTCGGTTTGCATCATGATGTCGCCCGGAACCACGGGCGCCGACGACCCACCCGGGATCACGGCCTTGATCTTCTTGCCGCCGCGCATGCCGCCTGCGAGTTCCATTAGCGTCGAGAACGGCGTGCCAAGCGGGATCTCATAGTTGCCCGGACGCTCGACGTCACCCGACACCGAGAAGATCTTCGTGCCGCCGTTGTTCGGCTTGCCCATTTCCAGGTAAGTCTGCGGACCGACCGCCAGCAGGAACGGCACGGCTGCGAACGTTTCTGTGTTGTTAATCGTGGTCGGCTTGCCGTACACGCCGAAGCTCGCCGGGAAAGGCGGCTTGAAGCGCGGCTGGCCCTTCTTGCCTTCCAGCGATTCGAGCAGCGCGGTTTCCTCGCCGCAGATGTACGCGCCGTAACCGTGGTGCGCGTGCAGCTCGAACGAGAAGCCCGAGCCCATGATGTTGTCGCCGAGGAAGCCCGCTGCGCGCGCTTCTTCCAGCGCCTCTTCAAAGCGCTTGTAGACTTCGAAGATTTCGCCGTGAATGTAGTTGTAGCCGACGGTAATGCCCATCGCGTACGCGCCGATGGCCATGCCTTCGATCAGCGCATGCGGATTCCAGCGCAGGATGTCGCGGTCCTTGAACGTGCCCGGCTCGCCTTCGTCCGAGTTGCAGACGAGATACTTCTGCCCCGGAAACTGACGTGGCATGAAGCTCCACTTGAGGCCGGTCGGGAAGCCCGCACCGCCGCGGCCACGCAAGCCCGAAGCCTTCACGTCGGCGATCACCTGCTCGGGCGCAATCTTTTCTTCGAGAATGCGGCGCAGCTGCTTGTAGCCCCCGCGCGCCACGTAATCCTGAAGATGCCAGTTGTCGCCGTTCAGGCCGGCGAGAATCAGCGGTTTGATGTGACGATCGTGTAAAGACGTCATTTCGAAAGTTCCTCGAGCAGCTGGTCGATCTTCTCGCGGCTCATGAAGCTGCACATACGATGGTTGTTCACGAGCAGCACGGGGGCGTCGCCGCACGAACCCATGCATTCGCCCTCTTTGAGGGTGAACTTGCCGTCCGCCGTAGTTTCGCCGAAGTCGATGCCGAGCTTCTGCTTCAGATATTCGGCGGCGCTGTCCGAACCGCCATCGGGACCGAGCTGGCACGGCAGGTTCGTGCAGAGCGTGATCTTGTGTTTGCCGACGGGCGACGTCTCGTACATCGTGTAGAAGGTCGCGACCTCCTGCACGGCGACTGCCGGCATGCCGAGATAGTCCGCGACGAACTGCATCAGTTCGGGCGACAGCCAGCCATGCTCCTCCTGACCGATCGCCAACGCCGACATCACGGCGGACTGTTTCTGATCGGCGGGGTACTTCGCGATCGCACGATCGATTTCTTTCAGGCCTTCAGCTGAGATCATTTTCAGACACGACTCTTTCAATTCCTACCGAACGAAAACCTGTCGCGCACTGCATGTTGCGACAGACCCGGCGTTCCTTTGCTTGACGCGCACCCAGCTTCTAATGCTTTATCGGCTTCGTGAGCGCGCGCCTTGATGAATACCGCTTATGAAGACCGGCTAGCGATCCACTTCACCGAACACGATGTCCTGCGTGCCGATGATCGTCACGGCGTCGGCGATCATGTGACCGCGCGCCATTTCGTCGAGCGCGGACAGATGCGCATAGCCCGGCGCGCGAATCTTCAGGCGATACGGCTTGTTCGCGCCGTCCGACACGAGATAGATGCCGAACTCGCCCTTCGGATGCTCGACGGCCGCGTACGCTTCGCCTTCCGGCACATGGAAGCCTTCCGTGAAGAGCTTGAAGTGGTGAATCAGCTCTTCCATGTTCGACTTCATGCCGACGCGCGACGGCGGCGCGACCTTGTGATTGTCGGTCATCACAGGGCCAGGATTCTTACGCAACCATTCAATGCACTGTTTCGCGATGCGTGTGGATTGGCGCATTTCTTCGACGCGCACCAGATAGCGGTCGTAACAATCGCCGTTCACGCCAACGGGAATGTCGAAGTCGAGCTGATCGTAGACTTCGTACGGCTGCTTCTTGCGCAGATCCCACTCGACGCCCGAGCCGCGCAGCATCGCGCCCGTCATGCCCAACTGGAGCGCACGCTCCGGGCTCACGACGCCGATGCCGACCAGACGCTGTTTCCAGATGCGGTTGTCGGTGAGCAGCGTCTCGTATTCGTCGACGCACTTCGGGAAGCGGTTGAAGAAGTCTTCGATGAAGTCGAGCAGCGAGCCTTGGCGGTTCTCGTTGAGCCGCGACAATGCCTTCGCGTTGCGAATTTTCGATGCCTTGTATTGCGGCATCGCTTCCGGCAGATCGCGATAGACGCCACCCGGACGATAGTACGCGGCGTGCATGCGTGCGCCGGACACCGCTTCATAGACGTCCATCAGGTCTTCGCGCTCACGGAACGCGTAGAGAAACACGGCCATCGCGCCGACGTCGAGTGCGTGCGCGCCGATCCACATCAAGTGGTTCAGCACGCGCGTGATTTCGTCGAACAGCACGCGAATGTATTGGGCACGGATGGGCACGTCGATGCCGAGCAGCTTTTCGATGGCCAGCACATAGCCGTGCTCGTTGACCATCATCGACACATAGTCGAGACGGTCCATGTACGGCACCGACTGAATGAAAGTCTTGCTTTCCGCGAGCTTTTCAGTCGCGCGGTGCAACAGGCCGATATGCGGATCGGCGCGCTGGATCACCTCGCCGTCGAGTTCGAGCACGAGGCGCAGCACGCCGTGCGCTGCCGGGTGCTGCGGTCCGAAGTTGAGCGTGTAGTTCTTGATCTCTGCCATGGCGTTCTCTTAGTGTTTCAGACCGCCATAGCGATCCTCGCGGATCACGCGCGGTGTGATTTCCCGAGGCTCGATCGTCACCGGCTGATAGACGACGCGCTTCTCTTCCGGGTCATAACGCATTTCGACGTAGCCGGAAACCGGGAAATCCTTGCGGAACGGATGACCGATGAAACCGTAATCGGTCAGGATGCGGCGCAGGTCCGGGTGACCCTCGAAGACGATGCCGTACAGATCGAACGCTTCGCGCTCATACCAGTTGGCCGAGTTCCAGATGTCGACGACGGACGCGACGAGGGGCACTTCGTCGTCCGGCGCAAACACACGTACGCGCAGGCGCCAGTTGTTCGAGATGGACAGCAGATGCAGGACGGCGGCAAAACGCGGACCTTCGTAAGCGCCTTCGCCGTAGGTTTGATAGTCGATACCGCACAGGTCGATCAACTGCTCGAAGCGCAGCGTCGCGTCATCGCGCAGACGCCTCGCCACTTCGAGGTAATCACCCGCCTTCACGACAATGGTCAGCTCACCGATGGATTCGGTGATGCTCGTCAGGCGGCCGCCAAAGGCCGCCTCGAGGTTCGCTTTGAGGGTCTCGAGTTTGCTTGCCATATTGTGGGGGAGGCTCTGGCCTTATTGACGGGCGATGGTATTGGTGCGGCGGATCTTCGCCTGCAACTGGATCACGCCGTACACCAGCGCTTCAGCCGTAGGCGGGCAGCCCGGCACATACACATCGACTGGCACGATGCGGTCGCAGCCACGCACCACCGAATACGAGTAGTGATAGTAGCCGCCGCCGTTCGCGCACGAACCCATCGAGATCACCCAGCGCGGCTCGGCCATCTGGTCGTAGACCTTGCGCAGCGCAGGCGCCATCTTGTTGCACAGTGTGCCGGCGACGATCATCACATCCGACTGACGCGGACTCGGACGGAACACCACGCCGAAACGGTCAAGGTCATAACGGGCAGCGCCCGCATGCATCATCTCGACCGCGCAACACGCGAGACCGAACGTCATCGGCCACAGGGAACCGGTACGCGTCCAGTTGATCAGCTTGTCAGCCGTGGTGGTGACAAACCCTTCCTTCAAGACCCCTTCGATACTCATTTGTTTTCCACTCCAGACGGGCGGCGAGCCATCGCCACCCATGCACACCGGCGATTAACCCGTCATTCCCAGTCAAGACCACCTTTCTTCCAGATATAGGCGAAGCCCAGCAGGAATTCGAGCAGAAAAATCATCATCGAAATGAAGCCGGGCCAGCCGATATCGCGCAGGGCAACGCCCCACGGAAACAGGAATGCCGTTTCAAGGTCGAAAATGATGAAGAGAATGGCAACCAGGTAGTAGCGCACATCGAACTTCATGCGCGCATCTTCGAATGCTTCGAAGCCGCACTCGTACGGTGCGTTCTTTTCGGTGTCCGGGCGATTCGGACCGAGGATCTTGCCGATACTGACCAGTGCTACGCCTAAACCGGTGCCCACGAGGAGGAACAACAATACGGGGAAATAGGCTGCGAGGTTCAAAGCTATCCTCAATCGGTTGGTTCTGAGTGACGTCAGGAGACGTGGACTACTTCGAACAACCCCTGACGCGAAACACTTCGGGCTGCTTGATGTTGAAAGCACACAGCAAACACAACCCTAGAAGTGAAAATGCCAGCCGAAGCTGAAGCAAGCGGCTGGCATTAGATAACATTGGTGCCGACGGCGAGACTCGAACTCGCACAGCTTTCGCCACTACCCCCTCAAGATAGCGTGTCTACCAATTTCACCACGTCGGCACTGTCTGCAATCCGGGAAAACAACTTGTAAAACCCGCGAATCGCTTCAAGACTTGAATTGTAACCCGGTTAAACAGTTTGTTCAACGCACAAACGCGTTTTCTTCGAAAATTTATTTCGGCACATCCTGGCCTGGCGCAGAAGCTGCAGATGCAGCAATAGCAGCCGATGCATTAGCGGGCGCCGAAGCAGCAGGCGCAACCGAGGCAGCCACAGGAGCCGATGCGGGCATGCCACCCAGCACGCCTGCCGAAGGTTTCGAATGATATGCGCCGAGATACGTCAACGCCAACGTGGTCACGAAGAACACGGCTGCCAGTATCGCAGTGGTACGTGACAGAAAATTAGCAGAGCCTGTCGCGCCGAAGAGACTGCCCGATGCACCACTACCGAAAGCCGCGCCCATGTCGGCGCCCTTGCCGTGTTGCAACAGCACGAGGCCGATGACGCCAAGCGCCGACAGCAACTGCACGACAATGATCAATGTTTTCAAATACAGCATCACACTCACCTGAGTCTTTATTTAACCGCACAGCACGACATGCTGCACGCAATGGGTCATCCTCGCCCGGGCACTGCGTTCAACGCGCGGCGGTGGCCGCGACAGCTGCACCGCAGATTGCCAGGAAATCCTTGTCCTTCAACGATGCGCCGCCAATCAGGCCGCCGTCGATGTCCGGCTGACTGAACAACTCTTCGGCGTTCTCGGGCTTTACGCTGCCGCCGTACAACAGCGACACGTCCGCGACATCATCACCCTTTGCCGCGAGACGCGCACGCAAGAACGCGTGAACGTCCTGCGCCTGCTGCGCCGTCGCGCTCTTGCCCGTGCCGATTGCCCAGACGGGCTCGTAAGCCACGACGATCCGGGCCGCACTCTCCACCGACAGCCTTGCGAGCACGGCATCGAGTTGCCCGCCTACGATCTGCTCGGTCTTGCCGGCCTCGCGCTCTTCGAGCGTTTCACCGACGCAAACGATCGGCGTCAAACCTGCCTCGAGCGCGCGCTCCGCCTTTATCGCGACCAGATCAGCACTTTCGCAATGATAGGCACGACGCTCCGAGTGTCCGACGATCGCAAACGACGCGCCGAATTCAGCGGCCATTTCAGCGGCGACTTCGCCCGTGTATGCACCATGCGTGTACGCGGAGATGTCCTGCACGCCCCACGCGACGCGACCACTTTCGAGCAGCGTCTGCGCTTGCGCGAGGTAAGGACACGGCACGCATACGCCG
The DNA here is from genome assembly GCF_017814945.1 of Paraburkholderia sp. LEh10. Lineage (GTDB taxonomy): Bacteria > Pseudomonadota > Gammaproteobacteria > Burkholderiales > Burkholderiaceae > Paraburkholderia. Next base: position 48,056 of record NZ_JAGIPX010000036.1, on the reverse strand, counting down.
ACTCGCACATCGTCCGGAAGATCGTCGGCGCCGCTCGATACCGCTTGCAGCAGCACGCGGTTATCGGCGAGCCGACCATGCAGCTTCCAGTTGCCGACTACCAGTTTTGCTCGTTGATTCGCCATCGTCTCGCTCGTTTTATCGTGGTACGGGTGTTGAACGCGTCCGCTTCGTCAGCGCTCGCTACCCTGTCCGCATGCAAAAACCATGCAGAACGCGCAAAACATGCGATTTTACTGTGTGCTGACAGACCGGGTCAAACTCAATTAAATGGCCGCTGTCAAGCACCCGCGCCCCAATTCAGTACGATCTTGCCGACGTGCGCGCTGCTTTCCATCAGTTCGTGCGCCTGTGCTGCCTGCGCCGCCGGGAACACCTTGTAGATCACCGGCTTGATCGTGCCGTCTTCGAGGTGCGGCCATACATGCTCCTTCAGTTGCGCGGCGATCTTCGCCTTGAACTCGACGGGACGCGGCCGCAGCGTCGATCCCGTCACCGTCAGCCGGCGACGCAGAATATCGTTCAGGTTCACTTCGGCCTTCGCGCCGCCCAGCAACGCGATGATCACGAGGCGGCCGCCGTCGGCGAGCGCCTTCAGCTCGCGCGGCACGTAGCTTCCGGCAACCATGTCGAGGATCACGTCGACCCCGCGATCATTGGTGAGCGACTTGATCACTTCGACGAAATCTTCCGTCTTGTAGTTGATCGCGCGCTCCGCGCCGATCGCTTCGCACGCACGGCACTTTTCGTCGTTGCCCGCCGTCGCGAATACACGAAAGCCGAGCGCATGCGCAATCTGGATCGCCGTCACGCCGATACCGCTCGAACCGCCCTGCACGAGGAACGTTTCGTTCTCGCCGCCCTCGCCCTTGCCGAGCATCGCGCGGTCAAACACGTTGCTCCAGACGGTGAAGAACGTCTCGGGCAACGCGGCCGCCTCGACATCCGACAAGCCCGCCGGCACGGGCAGGCATTGCAGCAGCGGCACGGCCGCATATTCCGCATAGCCGCCGCCCGCCATCAGCGCGCACACGTGGTCGCCGATCTTCAGACCGAACGGGTTGCGCTTCTCGTCGATATTTCCGCCGACGATTTCGCCCGCGACTTCAAGCCCCGGCAGATCCGACGCGCCCGGCGGCGGCGCATAGCCGCCCTTGCGCTGAAACACGTCCGGCCGGTTCACGCCCGACGCAGCCACCTTGATCAGCACTTCGCCCGTCTTCGGTTCGGGCATTGGCCGCTCGGCGAGTTTCAAGACTTCCGGCGCACCGAATTCGGTGATTTCGATTGCGTTCATCGTCGTCTCTCCCCAGGACTGGATTGCGCTGTGAACCGGTTACGGAGAAACCAGTTCGCACTGCAATCCACCCTACATGAAAAACGGCCGGCGCGCTTCCACGCTGCCGGCCGTCCACTTTCACCGCGTTACTGCTGCGGCGTCGGCTCCGTCTGTGCTGCTTCGTTCAGAAGCGCCTTCGCCGACAGACGCACACGACCCTTCTCGTCCGTCTGGATGACCTTGACCTTCACTTGCTGGCCTTCCTTCAGATAGTCGTTGATGTCCTTGATGCGCTCGTTGGCGATCTCGGAGATGTGCAGCAGGCCGTCCTTGCCCGGCAGCAGGTTCACGATCGCGCCGAAGTCCAGCAGCTTGAGCACCGTGCCTTCGTACACCTGACCCACCTCGACTTCCGCCGTGATGTTCTCGATGCGCTTCTTCGCCTCGGCCATGCCTTCGCTGCTCGTGCTCGCGATCGTGACGACGCCGTCGTCCGAAATGTCGATCGTCGTGCCCGTTTCTTCCGTCAGCGCGCGGATCACCGAACCGCCCTTGCCGATCACGTCGCGGATCTTTTCGGGATTGATCTTGATGGTGATCATGCGCGGCGCGTAAGCCGACAGTTCCGTGTTCACGCCCGACACCGCCGACGTCATCTTGCCGAGGATGTGCATGCGGCCTTCCTTCGCCTGTGCGAGCGCCACCTGCATGATCTCCTTCGTGATGCCCTGGATCTTGATGTCCATCTGCAGCGCCGTCACGCCGTCAGCCGTGCCCGCCACCTTGAAGTCCATGTCGCCGAGGTGATCTTCATCGCCGAGGATGTCGGTCAGCACGGCAAACTTGTTGCCTTCGAGGATCAGGCCCATCGCGATGCCCGCGACGTGCGCCTTCATCGGCACGCCGGCGTCCATCAGCGCGAGGCAGCCGCCGCACACCGACGCCATCGACGACGAACCGTTCGACTCGGTGATTTCCGACACGACGCGAATCGAGTAGCCGAATTCGTCGGCGCTCGGCAGGCACGCGACCAGCGCGCGCTTCGCGAGGCGGCCGTGGCCGATTTCGCGGCGCTTCGGCGAGCCGACGCGGCCCGTTTCGCCCGTCGCGAACGGCGGCATGTTGTAGTGGAGCATGAAGCGGTCGCGGTACTCGCCTTCGAGCGCGTCGATGATCTGCTCGTCGCCCTTCGTACCAAGCGTCGCGACGACGAGCGCCTGCGTTTCGCCACGCGTGAAGAGCGCCGAACCGTGCGTGCGCGGCAGCACGCCCGTGCGGATTTCGATCGGGCGCACCGTGCGGGTGTCGCGGCCGTCGATACGCGGCTCGCCGTTCAGGATCTGCGAACGGACGATCTTCGCCTCGATGTCGAACAGCACGTTGCCGACGGACGCCTTGTCGGCTGCCACGGTGCCCGCGCTCGCCGCTTCTTCTTCCAGCTTCGTCTGCGTTGCTGCGTAGATTTCCTTCAGGCGCGTCGAGCGAGCCTGCTTGTCGCGCGTCTGGTAAGCCGCGGCCAGATCGGCGTAGGCGATTTCGTTGACGCGCGAGATCAGCGCTTCGTTCTTCGGCGCCGGCTGCCAGTCCCACTCGGGCTTGCCGCCTTCACGAACGAGTTCATGGATCGCGTCGATGGCCGTTTGCATCTGCTCATGACCGAACACGACAGCGCCCAGCATCACGTCTTCCGGCAGTTGATCCGCTTCCGATTCGACCATCAGCACCGCGCGCTCCGTGCCGGCGACGACGAGGTCCAGACGCGATTCCTTGACTTGCGAACGGGTCGGGTTCAGCACGTACTCGTTGTTGATGTACGCGACGCGCGCTGCGCCGACGGGGCCGTTGAACGGCAGGCCCGACACGGCGAGCGCCGCCGACGCGCCGATCAGCGCCGGGATGTCGGCCGGGACTTCCGGGTTGATCGACATCACGTGCACGACGACCTGCACTTCGTTGTAGAAGCCTTCCGGGAACAGCGGACGCAGCGGACGGTCGATCAGGCGCGAAATCAGCGTTTCGCCTTCCGACGGACGGCCTTCACGGCGGAAGAAGCCGCCCGGAATCTTGCCTGCCGAATAGGTCTTTTCGATGTAGTCGACGGTCAGCGGGAAGAAGTCCTGGCCCGGCTTCGCCGTCTTCGCGCCGACGACGGTCGCCAGCACGACGGTGTCACCGACGTCGACGAGCACAGCGCCGCTCGCCTGGCGGGCGATTTCACCCGTTTCCATGCGAACCGTATGCTGGCCCCACTTGAACTCTTTGACGACCTTGTTAAACATAGACATTTGTCCTCCTGGATCTTTTAGTCATGCCGCGCCAGACCGCGCGGCAGCTTCAGGACCGAGGCCTTTCGGGTAGAGGAGTGTTATGCCATTCCAGAGAATCACGTGGATGCACTCACTTGCACGCGAACCGCTGGAATGACACAGCGCCCTACCCTGAAGCCCGGTTTTGATTCGTTTTACCCGCGACGCAACCGGCACGCCAGACGGGTGATGCAACGGCAAACCTCACACGAAGCGCACCGTTGAAAAACAAAATGCCTGTATCAGCAGAACTGACACAGGCATCTTGCTGACAGAAAGTCCGATGCGTCCGATTACTTACGCAGACCCAGCTTCTCGATCAGAGCGCGGTAACGGTCGGCGTCCTTGCCCTTCAGGTAGTCGAGCAGCTTGCGACGACGGCTCACCATGCGCAGCAGACCGCGACGGCTGTGGTGGTCCTTTGCGTGTGCCTTGAAGTGGACCGTCAGTTCGTTGATGCGCGTGGTCAGCAGAGCGACCTGAACTTCGGGGGAGCCGGTGTCGTTGGCGCCACGTGCGAATTGCGCGACGACGTCGGATTTCTTGATTTCAGCTACGGACATGTGGATTTCCTTTGAATCAGACAGGCGGTCACGGAAGAAGGGCCGTGCCGTGGGTTACAACAAAACGAGTCGCGTATTGTAGCACAGCCCGCTCATCCGGCGAACCACACGGTTTCGGGCAGGTTTCGAGCAGCAAGCAGGACTGGCGCCGAACCCGGCATCGCGTCATCAGGGCCGCTTCATCCTGCAGGTCGTCGGCGCGACGGTACGCGCGGCCGGCAATCCCAGCACCGTTCGGAAGCCGTAGCCCGAGCCTTCGTTGTCGAAATGGACGCCGGGTGTGCCCGCCTTGTCCATCTCCATCACGTAAAGGGGCTGGATCAGCTGGTGGTCCTCGGCGCGCATCCACGATGCGTGGAAGCCGCCCTCGTTCTGCTCGTACTTCATGCCTTCCAGCGCCTTCGCGACTTGTTCCGGCTGCGCGCTGCCCGCGCGGTTCATCGCCGCCGCCAGCATCCCGATCATCAGCGGCATGCGCAGCACCGGGTAGTCGTCCTGCGCGGCGGGGAAACGCTGGCGGAACGCCGCATACCACGCGTCCGACGCCGCGCCGCCTGCGTTCGGATGCCAGTCGGCGACGGCGATCACGCGCTTGACGCCCGCATCGCCGAGCGCGGCGGGCGCGCCGAGGCTATTGCCGTAGAACGTATAGAACTTCGTGTCGAGGCCCTGCTCGCGCGCCGCCTTCACGAGCAGCGTCAGATCATTGCCCCAGTTGCCCGTGACCACGGCATCCGCGCCGCTTGCGCGGATCTTCGCGACGTATGGCGCGAAATCCTTCACGCGGCCAATCGGATGAAACTCGTCGCCGACCACGGCGATATCGGGACGTTTCGCGGAGAGCGCCGCGCGCGCCAGCGTGCTGACGTCATGACCGAAGCTATAGTCCTGATTCAGCAGATAGACCTTCTTCACCGATTTGTCGCGCTCCATCACGTCGGCGAGCGCATCCATCCGCATGCCCGCGTGCGCATCGAAGCGGAAGTGCCAGAAGCTGCAGCTCGCGTTGGTGAGCGCCGGATCGTCGGCGGAATAGTTGAGGAACAGCGCGCGATTGTCCGGCTCGCGCGCGTTCTGCCTGTCGATGGCAGCGAGAAGCGCCGCCGCCACGGCCGAACTGTTGCCTTGCGCAATGAAGCCAATGTGCCTGTCGGCAGCCGCGCGCAGCTGCACGAGCGCTTCTTCGGCGCTGCCTTTGCTGTCGAGCACGACGAGTTCCAGCGGATGGACGCCGTCCGCGAGCTTCACGCCGCCGCGCGCATTGACCGTTTCGACGCCGAAGCGCAGATTCCGCTCGACGGCCGCGCCTGCGTTCGCGAACGGGCCGGACATGCCTTCGATCATCGCGATGCGGATCGGCGCGCCCGTCGGCGCATTTTGCGCGTGAGCGCCCGCCGTCAGCGCCATCGCCATCATCGCCGCGGTCGCCGCAATCGCCTTCGTCCACTTTGCTTTCATCAGCGCATCTCAACTGTCGATCGAAGCGCGGATCATAGGCGGCGCGCACCTCGCAAGCAAGCGAACCGGCGTCCGCGCGAACGAAACGCCCAAAAATCTTTTGACGCAGCGCATGTCAAAATATCAGGTCAGGAGAATAACAACCAGCCATCGAACGCTTACGGAGGTGTCATGTTCAACCGCCTTACATCCGCGCGCGCGGGCCGCGCGTCGTCGGCGATGCCGGGCTCGAGGGCGGCGCGCAGCGCGCTGGCCGTGCTCGCCTGCGCGAGCGTCCTCGCGCTCGCCGGATGCGCGCAGCCCTGGCAGAACTATCAGGCGGGCGCGGACCAGTCGACGATCGTCGCACGCCTCGGTCCGCCGCGCGAAGTCTACGACCTGCCCGACGGCGGCAAGCGCCTGATGTGGCCGACGCAACCGATGGGGGAAACCACCACGGCCGCCGACGTCGACGCCTCCGGCAAGATCCTCAACGTGCGCCAGGTGCTGCAGCCGAACGAGTTCTATCGCGCGGAAATCGGCAAATGGACGCGCGACGACGTGCTCGTCAACTTCGGGCGGCCCGTCGAGACCAGCTATTTCCCGCTGATGAAGCGTGAGGTGTGGACTTACCGCTATCTCGAGGACAACATCTGGTACATGATGTACAGCTTCTACTTCGACAATCAGGGCATCTTGCGTCTCACACAAAAGACGCCCGATCCGCTGCACGATCCGGATCGGCGCAGCCTCTTCTGAGCCGCGCCGCCAACGAAAAGCCGCCCTTCGAGGCGGCTTTTTTCATCGCGCAATGTGAAAAAAACCCCGCCGCAGCGGGGTTTCTGATGACGGCCCGATGCCGGCAACACGCGTCAGATTTCGGCGCGCTGCGGGTTCAGCTTGTCGTGGCCCGCATACAGCCGGTTCAGCGCCGAGATATACGCCTTCGCCGACGCCGCGACGATATCCGGGTCCGTGCCCACGCCATTGACGATGCGCCCAGCCTTCGACAGGCGCACGGTCACTTCGCCTTGCGCCTGCGTGCCCGTCGTGATCGCGTTGACCGAGTACAGCAGCAGTTCCGAGCCGCTGCCGACTTCCGTTTCGATCGCGTTCAGCGTCGCGTCGACGGGACCGTTGCCGTTCGCTTCGCCGACGACCTCCTTGCCTTCGACCGAAAACACGATGCGCGCATGCGGCCGCTCGCCCGTTTCCGAGTGCTGCGACAACGACACGAACTTGTAGCGCTCCTTCTCCTGCGCTTCGAGCGACTCTTCCGCGACGATCGCGATGATGTCTTCGTCGAAGATTTCGGCCTTGCGGTCAGCCAGTTCCTTGAAGCGCTGGAACGCGAGGTTCAGTTCGCTTTCGCTGTCGAGCGTGATGCCCAGTTCCTGCAGACGCTGCTTGAACGCGTTGCGGCCCGAGAGCTTGCCGAGCACGATCTTGTTCGCGGTCCAGCCCACGTCTTCGGCGCGCATGATTTCGTACGTGTCGCGCGCCTTCAGCACGCCGTCCTGGTGGATGCCCGACGCGTGTGCGAACGCGTTCGCGCCGACCACCGCCTTGTTCGGCTGCACGACGAAACCGGTGATCTGCGATACGAGCTTCGAGGCCGGCACGATCTGGGTCGTGTCGATGCCGAGATCGAGGCCGAAGTAATCCTTGCGGGTCTTCACGGCCATCACGATTTCTTCGAGCGAGGTGTTGCCCGCGCGCTCGCCGAGACCGTTGATCGTGCACTCCACCTGACGCGCGCCGCCGATCTGCACGCCTGCCAGCGAGTTCGCGACAGCCATGCCGAGGTCGTTATGACAGTGCACCGAGAACACCGCCTTGTCCGAGTTCGGGATGCGCTCGCGCAGCGTCTTCACGAGATTGCCGTACAGTTCCGGCACGCCGTAGCCGACGGTATCCGCGATATTGATCGTCGTCGCGCCTTCCGCGATCACGGCTTCGAGCACGCGGCACAGGAAGTCCATGTCCGAGCGGCTGCCGTCTTCCGGCGAGAACTCGACGTCGTTCGTGAACTTGCGCGCGAACCGCACGGCCAGCTTCGCCTGCTCGAACACCTGTTCCGGCGACATGCGCAGCTTCTTTTCCATGTGCAGCGGCGACGTCGCGATGAACGTGTGGATGCGGAAGTGGTCGGCGGGCTTCAGCGCGTCGGCGGCACGCTGGATGTCCTTGTCGTTCGCGCGGGCGAGCGAGCAGATCGTGCTGTCCTTGATCATGCCGGCGATCGTGTGGATCGCGTCGAAGTCACCGTTCGAGCTTGCGGCGAAGCCGGCTTCGATCACGTCTACCTTCATGCGCTCGAGCTGCTTGGCGATGCGGATTTTTTCTTCCTTCGTCATCGACGCACCGGGCGATTGTTCGCCGTCACGCAACGTCGTGTCGAAAATGATGAGCTTGTCTGCCATCTCGGGTCTCCAGGGGGATTCGGTCGGTTTGAATTGGAAAACGGAATTCGAGTGTTTGCGCCACCACCGCAGGCGACGCTAGACAACGAACGAGGCAGACGGAGGGCGAAAACGATCAGCGCGGCAGGCGCGCTAGCGCTAGCGAGCCTGGTAGCGCGCCGGCTTGAAGAGACAGAAGGGGGAACGTGGAAGGTGCCATGCCAGAGACTATAGCGGCAATGCCGAAAACGCGCAATTGGGTTGGGTTTGGGCTGCTTGCCGGTTTGCGTTGCCCCCCGCTCGCATCCGCGATAGCGGGCAAAACAAGCCCGCCCTGATCGCAGGCAAACCACACCAGCATCACCCAACCCCAAGCCACTCACGCATCAGATCGCCATTCGCGCGGAAAACATCGGGCGAACCATCGAAGACAATCTCCCCATGCCCCATCACCGCGATACGGCTCGCAAGCCGATCAGCGACAACGAGCCGCTGCTCTATCAGCAGCATCGCAACCCCGCGCTCGCGCAGCAACTTCAACGCCGCCGTCAGTTGCGCGACGACCTGCCCCGCCAGTCCCTCCGTCGGTTCGTCGACCACAACGAAATCAGGATCGCCGAGCAACGCGCGCGCAACCGACAGCATCTGCTGCTCGCCGCCCGACAATGCGCCCGCCTTCGTCCGCGCCCGTTCGCGCAGCACGGGAAAGAGCGTGTGCGCATCGTCGAGCGTGAAGCGCGCGGCGTCTTTTCTGCCGCGCGACGGGATGCCAAGTTGCAGATTCTCGCGCACGGTCAGCGTCGGAAACACATCCCGCTGCTCAGGCACATAGCCGACGCCGAGCCGCGCGATCTCGAACGGACGCTTGCCGGCAAGCGTTACGCCCGCGAAACGGATCACGCCCTGTGTATGCACGAAACCCATGATCGCCTTCGCGAGCGTCGAGCGGCCCGACCCGTTGCGGCCCGCGAGCGCGACGGCCTCGCCCGCCTGGATACACAGGTTCACGCCGTGCAGCGCCTGGCTCGCGCCATACCACGCGCGCAGATCGCGGATCTCCAGCAACGGGTTCATCGCGCCGCTCCCGGCGGCACGTCGCGAGGCTCGCCGAGATAGGCCGCGCGCACGGCGGGATCGGCGCGGATCGCGTCCGGCGTGCCCGTCGCGATCACCTGCCCTTGCACGAGCACACTGATGCGATCCGCCAGACCGAACACCACGTCCATGTCGTGCTCGACCATCAGCAGCGTGCGTCCCGCCGTCGCCGCGCGGATCAGTTCGACCGCGCGGGCGGCCTCGGCGCGGTTCATGCCGGCCGTCGGCTCGTCGAGCAGCAGCGTATGCGCGCCGCTCGCGAGCGCGAGCCCCAGATCGAGCGCCCGCTGTTCCGCGTAGCTCAGCGTGCCCGCAATCGCGTCGCGCCGCCCGTCGAGCCCGACCGAATGCAGCACGGCTTCGGCATGCGCGTCGGCTTCGCGTGTCGTCGTGTAGCGCTGCCACCAGCGCATGTGCTCGCGATTCGCGATCATTGCGGCACAACGCAGGTTGTCGAGCACGCTCAACTTCCCGAACAAGCTGGTCGTCTGAAAACTGCGCGCAAGGCCGCGGCGACAGATCGCCGCCGGCGCGAGCCGCGTAATGTCGGCGCCGTACAGCTGAATGCGCCCCGCGCTCGGCCGCGTCGCGCCCGCGATCAGGTGGAAGAGCGTCGATTTGCCCGCGCCGTTCGGACCGATCAGCGCGTGACGCTCGTGCGGCTCGATGGACAGGTCGACGCCGTGCAGCACGCGCGTGGCGCCGAAGCGCTTTTCGAGTCGATGCACGGCGATCGCGGGAATCATGCGTGCGCTCCGTCGCGCGCGTCGGCGGCTCGCTTTCTTTCGATGCGCGCGGCAACCGTCGTCGCGAGCCAGCCGAGCGCGGCGAGACACGCCACGGCCGCCGTCAGCCGCAGCGGATCTGGCGTCGCGAAGAGGCTCGCGCGTTGTTCGCCGCCAAAGCGCTGCGCGTACGCCCAATCGACGCACAGCACAATCGCAAGCGACCATCCGGCAGCGCTCGCGAGGCGCAGCGCGAAGAGCGGCGCACAGGCGCGCCAGCCGTCGCGCGCGAAGCGCGCCGCCTGACGCTTGAGCCATCCCGCGACGCCGTCCGGCGCCCTCACCACGACGACCACAAAGAACAGCCCGAGATACACGAGCCACGCGCGCGTCGCGCTCGCCACCACGACGCTGAAAAACGTCAGCACGACGGCGCCCGCGACGGGTCCAAAGAACGCCCCGCTTCCGCCGATCACGGTCGCGATCAGCACCGAGCCAGAGCGCAGCATGCCGACGCTTTCCGTCGAGACCAGCTCGACGTCGATCAGCCACAGCGTGCCCGCGATGCCCGCGAAAAACGACGACCATACGACGACCTCATAACGCACGCGGCGCGCATGGCAGCCGATGGCGGCCGCGCGCGCCGGGTTGTCGCGCACGGCATTCGCGAGCCGCATGAACGGCGTGCGCGTCAGCGCGTACATCGCGATCACGGCGAGCGCGCACCACAGCGCGATCAGCGCATATGCTTCGCGCGCGGGCCCGAATGTGACGCCCGGCACGTTGAACGCGGCGGGGCCCGCCGTGCGGTCTATCGCGACGCCCGCTTCGCCGCCGAACCAGTCGGGCAGGGTCCACGCCGCCGCCGCGACGAGTTCACCGATGCCGAGCGTGATCATCGCGAACGCGGTGCCCGCGCGGCGCGTGGCGATGAGCCCGTACGACGCGCCGAACAGCGCGCCGCCGAGGCCGCCCGCCAGCGGCAACAGCGGCAGTGGCACGCCGACGCGATTGAACAGTTGCGCCGCGATCAGCGCACCGATGCCCGACGACGCCGCATGTCCGAACGACAGCAGCCCCGCCCCGCCGAGCAGCAGGTTGTACGACAGCGCGAACACGATCATCGCCGCTGTCTGCGCGAGCCACGCGACCAGCCAGCTTTGCGGGAAAACGCACGGCGGCACGGCGAGCAGCAGCGCGAGCGCGATCCAAGGCACGGCTGCGTGCCAGCTTCGGGCGTGCGACGAAGACAGCGGCGCGCTACGCATCGTCGTCGCGTTGTCCGAACAAGCCGCGCGAACGCACGGCGAGCATCGCGACGAGCAGCAGATACGGCACGAGCGGCGCGAGTTGTGCGAGCGTCAGCGCGCTCCACGCCGCCGGGAGTGATCCGCCGAGGTCGCCGATCAGGTCGCCGAGCGAAACGTCGGTCGCGACGGCGAAAGTCTGCACGCAGCCGATCGCCAGCGACGCGACGAGCGCGCCGCCGAGCGACCCCAGCCCGCCCATTACGACCACGACGAAGACGATCGACCCGACGGAGTCCGCCATCGCCGGTTCGAGCACGAAGAGCGGCGCGCCGATCACGCCCGCCAGCGCCGCGAGCGCCGTGCCCGCTGCGAACACGCAGGTGAACACGCGCGGCACGTCATGGCCAAGCGCCTCGACAGCGTCGGGGTGAGTGAGCGCCGCGCGCACGACGAGCCCCGCCCTCGACACCCGCAGCACCGCGTACAGCGCCGCCAGCATCGCCACGGCGACGCTCATCATGAACACGCGATACTGCGAGAACGCGACGCCGTAAACGCTGAACAGCGAACCGTCGAGCGCCTTCGGCACCGGGGCGCTCAGCGCCTGCAGGCCCCAGACGAGCTTGACGCCCTCGCCGATCAGATAGGCGACGCCGAAGGTCAGCAGCAATTCCGCGAGATGCCCGTGCGGCCGCACGCGGCGCAACAGCCAGCGCTCCAGCGCCGCGCCCATCAGCCCGACGACGAGCGGCGCGATCACGAGCGCCCACCAGAATCCCGCGCGCGCCGCGACGGAAAACCCGACATACGCGCCAAGCATGTAGAAGCTCGCGTGCGCGAAGTTCAGCACGCCGAGCATGCTGAAGATCAGCGTCAGCCCCGCCGACAGCATGAACAGCAGCAAGCCGTAGCTCGCGCCGTTCAGCGCATCGATGACGAGCGATTGCACGCGCTAGTCCGCCTGCGCGCGTTGCGTGTCCTGCGCGCTCACCAGCGGCTCCAGCGCGGCGCGCAGTCTGTCGGGCAGCGCCACCGGCCGACGCGTGTCGCGATCCACGTAGACATGCACGAAATGCCCTTGCGCAGCGGGCGCGTCGTCGCCTTCCTTGAAGAGCCCCACTTCGTAGCGCACGCTCGACGTGCCCAGACGCACGACGCGCAGCCCCGCATCGACGCGGTCCGGAAACACGAGCGGCGCGAAGTAGTTGCATTGCGTCTCGACGACGAGGCCGATCGTCGTGCTGTGCTCGATGTCGAGCACGCCGGCGCGGATCAGATACTCGTTCACGACGGTATCGAAGTAGCTGTAATAGACGACATTGTTCACGTGTCCGTAGACGTCGTTGTCCATCCAGCGCGTGCCGATGGAGAGGAAGTGCGGGTAGGCGGCGCGCGGCGCAGGGGCGGGTTTGTTCATGTCGTTTCCGGCTGGCGTGGCTGATGGGGTGGTCGGGGCTTCGGCGGCGGCGCGCTTACATCGACTCGGTCAGCATCCGCCGATAATCGTCGGCCGTCGCTTCGCGCGGATTCGTCTTGTGGCAATGATCGGCGAGCGCGCCCTTGATGACCTTGTCGAACACGCTTTCGTCGACGCCCATTTGCCGCAGGCCCGTCGGCAAGCCGAGGCGCGCTGTCATGTCGTGCAGCGCCTGGGCGAGATCGGCGCCCTCCTGCAGATTCATCACGCGGCGCATGCGCGCGTAGCGCCGGTTAGCGACGACCGTCTCCGCGCTTTCGTTGAAACGCAGCACGGCAGGCAGCACGACGGCATTGAGCGTGCCGTGATGCAGCGACGTGCGTCCGTTCACGGGCACGCCGCCGAGCGGATGCGACAGCGAATGCACGCAGCCGAGGCCCTTCTGGAACGCCATCGCGCCCTGCTCGAATACCGGCTCGTCGAGCCCGCGAAGCTGCGCCCGTGGCGCGCGGCCACGGGACTCGCGCTCGGCGACTGGATGCGCCGGCGCGGTCTGCCCTTCGAATTCGTCGAGCGGCCCTGGCAGTAAGCGCAACGCTGTGCGGTGATTGCGGGCGTGCGCTGCCGTATTGTCGGAAGCCGACGGGGATTACCTTCAAAAGCAACGGAGACACATCGATATGGCCTACATCTACTATCTGACACACATTCATCTCGGCTACGACGCGCTCGCGCAATTGCCGGCGGAGTGCGAGCGCTCGGGCATCAGGCGGCCGCTCGTGGTGACGGACAAGGGCGTGATGGCGGCGGGCGTCGCGCAACAGGCGATCGATGCGTTGAAGCTCCCTGGCGTGCCCGTCTTCGACGACACGCCGTCGAACCCGACAGAAGCGATGGTGATGGCCGCCGCGCGCCGTTATCGCGACGAAGGCTGCGACGGGCTTGTCGCGATCGGCGGCGGTTCGTCGATCGATCTGGCGAAGGGCGTCGCGATCATGGCGACGCATGAAGGCGCGATGACGCAGTACGCGACCATCGAAGGCGGCAGCGGCAAGATCACGGAAAAGGCCGCGCCGCTGATCGCGATTCCGACCACGGCGGGCACGGGCAGCGAAGTGGCGCGCGGCGCAATCGTGATTCTCAACGACGGGCGCAAGGTTGGCTTTCATTCGTGGCATCTGCTGCCGAAGGCCGCGATCTGCGATCCCGGCCTCACGCTCGGCCTGCCGCCGACGCTGACGGCCGCCACCGGCATGGACGCGATCGCGCACTGCATCGAGACGTTTCTCGCGCCGTCGTTCAACCCCCCAGCGGACGGCATCGCGCTCGACGGGCTGGAGCGCGCGTGGGCCAACATCGAGCTCGCGACGCACGACGGCCAGCACCGCGATGCACGCCTGCACATGATGAGCGCGTCGATGCGGCGACAGCGCGATTTCGCCCTGCGCACGCACGTGATACGCGATGATCAGCTCGTTCTTGCGCATGAACTCGTACACGCCGACGAGTTCGACGGAATCCGCGACCAGCGATGTCTCTTCCTTCACTTCGCGCGCGATCCCCTGCTCCGGCGTCTCGTCGCTTTCGAGAAAGCCGGTGATCAACGCGAACCTGCCCTCGGGCCACGCGGCGTTGCGCGCAAGCAGCACCTTGCCTTCATATTCGACGATCGCCGCGACGACGGGCAACGGATTATTCCAGTGCACATAGCCGCAGGACGCGTCGGGACAGCCCTGACGAATACGGCCGCCTTCTTGCGAGGGATCGGTGCGCTCGACGAGCGGCGTCGCGCAGCGCGGGCAGTATAGGTAATCGGTCATGTGCGTCGGCAAAGGTGGTTCGGTGCGCGCGGCGCGGGGTCGCGTCGCGCGCGGGACAATGCTCATGCCGTCAAGCCACGCACAGCGCACGGACTTCGGCGGTGAAGCGCTCGACGGTCTCGGGCTGCGTGTCCCACGCGCACATCAGCCGGCAGCCGCCCGCGCCGATGAACTCATAGAACTTCCAGCCGCGCGTGCGCATCGCCTTCGCCACGTGCGGCGGCAGTTGCGCGAACACCGCATTCGATTCGCTCGGAAACATGATGCTCACACCCGGAATTTCCGCGAGGCGCGACTCCATCAACTTCGCCATCGCGTTCGCATGGCGCGCGTTGCGCAGCCAGACATCGTTATCGAGCAGGCCGAGCCACGGCGCGGAGATGAAGCGCATCTTCGACGCCAGTTGCCCTGCCTGCTTCAGGCGATACGCGAAATCGTCGGCGAGCGCGCGGTCGAAAAACACGACCGCCTCCCCGACGGGCAAGCCGTTCTTGGTGCCGCCGAAACACAGGACGTCGATGCCCGCGCGCCACGTGATCTCGGACGGATGCACGTCGAGCGCGGCGACGGCGTTCGCGAAGCGCGCGCCGTCCATATGCACCTTCAGATGACGGCGCTTCGCGATTGCCGCGATCGCGCGTATCTCCTCGACGCTGTACACGGTGCCCACTTCCGTCGATTGCGTGAGCGTGACGACCTTGGGCTTCGGATAATGGATATCGGCGCGGCGCGTGACGACGGCCTCGATTGCATCGGGCGTGAGCTTGCCGCGGGCGCCGGGCGCTGTCAGCAGCTTCGAGCCGTTCGAGAAGAACTCGGGGCCGCCGCACTCGTCAGTTTCGATATGCGCGAGCTCATGGCAGATCACGGAATGGTAGGACTGGCACAGCGACGCGAGCGCGAGCGAGTTCGCCGCCGTGCCATTGAAGACGAAGAACACTTCGCAGTCGGTCTGGAACAGCTCGCGCAGGCGGTCGCAGACTTGCTGCGTCCACGAGTCATCGCCGTAGGCCGGTTCGTGGCCGCTGTTGTTGGCGGCAATCAGCGCTTCGAGCGCCTCGGGACAGATGCCGGCGTAGTTGTCCGACGCGAAATGTTGCATGGCAGGCGGCGCGCCCGTCGACGGGCGCGCGAAGATGGCTGGAAAGCGGACATTTTAGTGCGGTGGGTGCTGAATTGGTTTTTGGCTGCTTTGGTCCAGCCGGGGGCTGCCTGCGCGTGGGAAAGCCATCTTGCGCGTGCAATTGGGCGGCGTGGCCTCACGCATTGACGGCCGCAGTGTTTCGCTCAGTGTTTGGTACCGGTCATCACACGCAATGATGCCGTCGGCGTGCTTGCGGAACGTGTCCGGCCACAGCCTCGGCGCGCGGCCTCTCGCTCACGCGCGCGACACGGGCCGAGCCAGCGCCACCGCGACAAGCCCCGCCGCGCCCGCCAGCAGAGCGCCCGCCGCCAGTGACAACGCAGGCGTAAAAGAGCCCGTGTGAGCGGCGATCGGCGCGGCGACGAGCGGTCCGGCGATCTGCCCGAGGCCGTAAGCAGCCGTCGCGTAGCCCATCAGGCCCGCCGCGTCGTCGCCGTGCAGGCGGCGCGCTTCACGCATCGCGAACAGCGTGATCGCGGTGAACGGCAAGCCGATCAATGCGCTGCCGAGCGCGAAGCCGCCCGCCGTCGGCGATACGATGCCCGCAGCAATGCCGAGCGCCTGCAGCACATAGCACCCTGCGAGCAGCACGCGGTTGTCCCAGTGCGACGGCAGGCGCGCGCCCGCCAGCGCGCCCGCGACGAGCGCGGCGCCGAACATCGGCCAGAACAGGTCCGGCCACGGAGAACCCGCCGGCAACGCGGCGCGGGCGATCACGGGCAGAAACGTCGCCGTGATGATGTAGCCGAAGCCCGGCACGCCGTAGAGCACGATCAGCCAGAACGCATCGGCGCGATGCAGATGCACCCGGTGATGCTGCGCGTGGCTCTTGGGCGCTGCGCTGCGTGCGGTTGTCTTGACGGCTGGCGTCGAGGCGAACGTGCGCCACACGAGCGCGGTGATCACCGCCGACGCGAGCCCGAAACCAATCCACCCCGCCGACGCGCCGTATCCGCCCGCCGCGCTGACCAGTAAACCCGTGGCCGCAATGCCGAAGCCCGGCCCCGTGTAGATCACCCCGCCCCACTCGTTCGCGCCGAGTTCGGCGAGCCGCCGCAAGCCCCATTGCGACGCGAACACGAACGTCCACGCGCTGACGGCGCCCGCGACGAAGCGCACGACCGCCCAGACCCAGAACTGATGGGTGACGCCCATCGCCAGCACGAGCAGGACCGTCAGCGCGAGGCCCGCTTTCACCATGCGCGCGGCATCGATGCGCAACGCCGCGCACGCGATCGCGCCGAGAAAATAGCCCCCATAGTTCAGCGACGCGAGCCAACCGCCATGTTTGATATCGAGGCCGCCGCCGTGAAGCATCAGCGGCAAAAGCGGTGTAAAGGCGAAGCGCCCGACGCCGAGCGCGACAGCCAGCGCCGCCATGCAGGCGAGCGCGGCCCGGCGGGCGGCAGCAGGTGACGCGCGAGTCTGAAAGTGGTGCGTGGCGAGGTCGGTCATTGCGGTGGCTTGGCTGCGAGTGCCCGCCGCGCGAAAAGCGTGCGGCAGACGTCAGGTTGTCGAGCCAATCGTAACTTGACCGCTTAATCTCATAAAATGAATAATACGGATAGATTTAATCTCATCGAGAGATTCATGGATCTTGCCGCCCTGACCATCTTCCGCGCCGTCGTGCGCGAGAACGGCGTGACACGCGCCGCCGCGAAGCTCAACCGCGTGCAGTCGAACGTCACGACGCGCATCAAGCAGCTCGAAGAGCAGCTCGGCACGGAGCTTTTCATCCGCGACGGACGCCGGCTCGTGCTGACGCCCGCCGGCGAAACGCTTTTGCCTTATGCAGAACGGCTGCTCGCGCTCGCCGACGAAGCGCGGCACGCGGTCAAGGACGCCCGGCCGAGCGGGCGCCTGCGTCTCGGCACGATGGAAAGCGTCGCCGCGAGCCGGCTCCCCGGGCTGCTCGCGCAATACCATCAGACGTGGCCGGACGTCTCGCTCGAACTGGAGACGGGAACGTCGCGCAAGCTGATCGATCGCGTGCGCGAATTCGAAGTGGACGCCGCGCTCACCGCGACGCCGCCCGACCCTGCATGGCATGGCGATCTGTTCGAGGCCGTGCCCGTATTCCGCGAGGAACTGGTGATGCTGACGCCGCGCGGCCATCGCCCGATCCATCATGCGAGCGATATCGCACTGTCGACGCTGATCGCATTCGAGCAGGGTTGCGCGTATCGGATTTACATCGAGAAGTGGTACATCGAGCATGGCATCCGGCCGGCGCGCGTGCTCGAGCTTGGGTCGTATCACGCAATGGTCGCGTGCGTGGCGGCCGGCGCGGGCGTCGCCGTCGCGCCGCGTTCGGTGCTGGCGCTGCTGCCCGAATCTAACGATATCGCCGTGCATCCCCTCGACGAGATCGGCAGCATCGACACGCTGCTGATCTGGCGGCGCGGGCATTTCTCATCCGCATTGAATGCGCTGCGCGGCATGCTCATCGCGAGCGGCAACGTGCCTGATCGGAGCGTCGAAGCGCTGGCTGGATTGTGAATTGCCGTGCGAAGCCAACCTCTCTTCCGCCAGCCTTGAGCGCACCGCGCGTGCCGCTCACGCCATTCCGTCCGATGAAAAACAAAAAGCCGCGAGTCTTGTCGACCCGCGGCTTTTTATTCGTTGGATGCGAACGCTGTTCGGAGCGACGGCTTAGAGTTGCGCTTCCACCCAGCCCTTCACGCCTGCCAGAGCAGCGGGCAGATTGGCGGGCTCCGTGCCGCCCGCCTGCGCCATGTCGGGACGGCCACCGCCCTTGCCGCCGACCTGTTGCGCGACGAAGTTCACGAGTTCGCCTGCCTTGACCTTCTTGCTCGCATCGGCTGTGACACCCGCGATCAGGCTGACCTTGCCGCCTTCGACGGACGCGAGCACGATGGCCGCGCTTTTGAGCTTGTCCTTGAGCTTGTCCACGGTTTCACGCAGCGTCTTGACGTCCGCGCCTTCCAGCGTCGCCGCCAGCACCTGCACACCCGATACGTC
The DNA here is from genome assembly GCF_017814945.1 of Paraburkholderia sp. LEh10. Taxonomy (GTDB): domain Bacteria; phylum Pseudomonadota; class Gammaproteobacteria; order Burkholderiales; family Burkholderiaceae; genus Paraburkholderia. The sequence goes on along the minus strand of NZ_JAGIPX010000036.1, from coordinate 29,636 downwards.
GATCGCCTGGCCCGCCAGTTCGTCGCCCTGGCTCGACGCGAGCTTCGACTTCAGCGCACCCAGTTCTTTTTCGAGCGACTTCACCTGGTCCTGGACCATCGCAATGCGCTGCGTCAGCTCCGACGGCTGCGCCTTCAGCGCGGCCGCTGCCGCGGTGATGCGCGCGTCCAGTTCCTGCACGTAGCGCACCGCGTTGTCGCCCGTGATCGCCTCGACGCGGCGGATACCCGCCGCGACGCCGCCTTCCATCACGATCTTGAAGAAGCCGATGTCGCCCGTGCGGTGCACGTGTGTACCGCCGCACAGCTCGCGCGAGAAGCCGAGATCCAGCACGCGCACTTCGTCGCCGTACTTCTCGCCGAAGAGCGCCATCGCGCCGCCCTTCACTGCTTCGTCGAACGGCATGACGCGCACGATACCCGGCGCGTTCGCCAGCACTTCCGCATTGACTATTTCTTCGACACGGCGGATTTCGTCGTCCGTCATCGGCGCGTTGTGCGCGAAGTCGAACCGGGTCTTGTCCGCGTCGACGAGCGAGCCCTTCTGCTGTACGTGGCCGCCGAGCACTTCGCGCAGCGCCTTGTGCATCAGGTGCGTGGCCGAATGGTTGCGGGCCGTGCGCGCGCGGCGGATCGCGTCGATTTCCGCCTTCACGACGTCGCCGACCTTCAGCGTGCCCTGCTCGAGGGTGCCGTGGTGGCCCACGACGTCCGCCTGGACCTTTAGCGTATCGGCGACGGCAAAGCGGAGGGCCGCATTCGCGAGCACGCCCTGATCGCCGACCTGGCCGCCCGATTCCGCGTAGAACGGCGTGTGATCGAGCACGACGACGGCTTGCTGGCCCTTCGTCACTTCGTTGACGGACGCGCCGTCGACATAAAGCGCCGTGACCTTCGCGTCGTCGAAGACGATTTCCTCGTAGCCGTGGAACGTGGTCTTTGCGCCCGAGTATTCGAGGCCCTGCGCCATCTTGAACTTGCCGGCCGCGCGCGCCTGTTCGCGCTGGCGGGCCATCGCTTCGTCGAACGCCGGTTCGTCGACGGTGACGCTGCGCTCGCGGCACACGTCCGCCGTCAAGTCCAGCGGGAAGCCGTAGGTGTCGTGTAACTTGAACGCGACTTCGCCGTCGAGCGTCTTGCCGCCCTTCGCTTCCAGGTCGGCCAGCGCGCCTTCGAGGATCGACATGCCGTGCTCGATGGTTTCGAAGAAGCGCTCCTCTTCCTGGCGGAGAACGTCCGTGACGCGTTGCTCGGCATCCTTCAGTTCCGGGTACGCGCCGCCCATCTGCGCGACGAGATCGGCAACCAGCTTGTGGAAGAACGAACCCTTGCGGCCGAGCTTGTAGCCATGACGGATCGCACGGCGCACGATACGGCGCAGCACGTAGCCACGGCCTTCGTTGCCGGGAATCACGCCGTCGACGATCAGGAACGAGCAAGCGCGGATGTGATCGGCGATCACCTTCAGCGAGTTGTTGGAAAGATCCGCGACTCCCGTTTCGCGCGCCGCGCCTTTGATCAGCGCCTGGAACAGGTCGATCTCATAGTTGCTGTGCACGTGCTGCAACACAGCCGCGATCCGCTCGAGGCCCATGCCCGTGTCCACGCACTGCTTGGGCAGTGGCGTCATGTTGCCCTGCGCATCGCGGTTGAACTGCATGAACACGAGGTTCCAGATTTCGATGTAGCGGTCGCCGTCTTCTTCCGGCGATCCCGGCGGGCCGCCCCACACGTCCGGGCCGTGGTCGTAGAAGATTTCCGAGCACGGACCGCACGGGCCCGTATCGGCCATCTGCCAGAAGTTGTCCGATGCGTAGCGCGCGCCCTTGTTGTCGCCGATGCGGATGATCCGCTCGGTCGGCACGCCGACTTCCTTCGCCCAGATGTCGTAGGCTTCGTCGTCTTCCTGGTAGACGGTGACCCAGAGCTTTTCCTTCGGCAGCTGATAGACGCCCGTCAGTAGCTCCCACGCGTAGTGGATCGCGTCGCGCTTGAAATAGTCGCCGAACGAGAAGTTACCGAGCATTTCGAAGAACGTGTGGTGACGCGCGGTGTAGCCGACGTTCTCCAGATCGTTGTGCTTTCCGCCCGCGCGCACGCTGCGCTGCGCCGTCGTGGCCCGCGAGTACGGACGCGATTCGGCGCCGAGAAACACATCTTTGAACTGCACCATGCCCGAATTGGTGAAGAGCAGCGTCGGGTCGTTGCCGGGCACGAGGCTCGACGAACGGACGATCGTATGGCCCTTCGATTCGAAGAATTTGAGGAATTTCTCGCGGATTTCGGCGGCTTTCATAGCGTGCTTGTGGGGACGGTCCTGGCTTGAGCCGACGGCTGCGGAAGACTGACCGGCCGTCGCAATGGATTGTTTCCTGAACGGTCGATTATACGGGATCGGCGCGCCCGCGCGGCGGCGCGGCGCGGGTTGCGCGCGCCATTGGCCATTCGGCCGGTTTTTGCCGGCAGCACCGACAGGAAAAGGTCCGCTGCGTCATTTGTCCTATGCCATCGGGCCGAATGGGCCGGCCCCGGCTAATCGCTTAAGATGCAACACATCGTTGAATCGGGCACCCGCATGCCCCATCACATTGGAGACATCGACAGACCATGGGCGCACTCAGTCATATCCGCGTGCTGGACCTTACCCGCGTGCTCGCCGGTCCGTGGTGCGCGCAAACACTCGCCGACTTCGGCGCCGACGTGATCAAGGTCGAGCGGCCTGGCGCCGGCGACGACACGCGCCACTGGGGCCCGCCGTACCTGAAGAAGCCGGACGGCGAGGACACGCGCGAAGCCGCCTACTACCTCGCGGCGAACCGCAATAAGCGCTCAGTCACCGTCGATATCGCCACACCAGAAGGGCAGGCGATCGTCCGCGAGCTGGCGGCGCAAAGCGATATCGTGCTGGAGAACTACAAGGTCGGCCAGTTGAAGAAGTATGGGCTCGACTATGAGTCGCTGAAGGCCGTGAAGCCGGACATCATCTACTGCTCGGTCACGGGCTTCGGACAGACGGGCCCGTACGCGCAGCGCGCGGGCTACGACTTCATCGTGCAGGGCATCGGCGGCTTCATGAGTATCACGGGCGAGCGCGACAGCCTGCCGGGCGGCGGACCGCAAAAAGCGGGCGTTGCCATCGCGGACCTGATGACGGGCATGTACTCGACCGTCGCGGTGCTGACGGCGCTCGCGCATCGCGAGCGCACGGGCGAAGGCCAGTACATCGACATGGCGCTGCTCGACGTGCAGGTCGCGATGCTCGCCAACATGAACTCGAATTTCCTCGCGAGCGGCAAGCCGCCCGTGCGCTGGGGCAACGCGCATCCGAACATCGTCCCCTACCAGACGTTCCAGACGAGCGACAGCTGGATCATCGTCGCCGTGGGCAACGACGGTCAGTTCCGCAAGTTCGTCGAAGCGGGCAATCGCGCGGATCTCGCCGACGACGACCGCTTCGCGACCAACCCCGAGCGCGTGCGCAACCGTGAAATCCTCGTGCCGATCCTCGCCGAGATGGTCCGCGCGCGCAGCAAGCACGAATGGATCGACGCGCTCGAAGCGGCAGGCGTGCCCTGCGGCCCGATCAACGACCTCGGCGAAGTCTTCGAAAACGAACAGGTGATCGCGCGCGGCATGCAATTGCAATTACCGCATCCGTCAGGCGGCACGGTGCAGCTGGTGCGCAACCCAATCAGGATGAGCGCGACGCCGCCCGAAGCGCACGCCCACCCGCCCACGCTCGGGGAACATACGGAGGCGATCCTGCGCGATGTGCTCGGGTATGGAGACGACCGGATCAACGCACTGCGGGATCAATCGGTGATCTGATGGACGGTGGCCGATTGCGAGAAGCTGCGCGGGTCGTACCTGCGCGAGGCTGCGCGAATAGAAGCGCCGCCTGGTCGGCCGGCGATCCTACGCCTACGCAGGAAGCCGCGCCCCGAGGTGGCAGCGGCTTGCGCGCAGAGGCAGTGGGCCCCAAGTCGACGGCGCGGATCGAGAAGGCGCAAAAAGGCGCGAGAAGGCGCGACGAGCCGCGCCAGTGGCTCACGCCATCGACGCCAGCCACCGCTGCCCTACTTCCCAGTCGCCCAGCCCGCTTTCGGCGTTGATATGGCCGCGCGGACCGATGTTCTCCCAGCGGCTGCCCCACGCCGCCGCGCAAGCCTGCGAGAACGGCACGCCGCCATACGGATCGTCGGTGCTGGCGACCACGATCGATTTGAACGGCAGCCTGACCAGCGGCACAGCGCCAAAGCCCGAAGCATCCGGGGGGAATTCAGGCCCAGCCGGGTCGGGCACTGCGACGAGCAACGCACCCGCCACTTTGGCGAGCCCTCCGTCCGATGCATGACGAGCCGCCCAGAATGCGATCGTCAGACACCCGAGGCTATGCGCGGCAAGCAGAACGGGCGCCTTCGACGCGGCGACCGTCGCGTCGAGCGTGTCGCACCATGCTTCGCAAACGGGATGATCCCAGTCGTGCATCGCCACGCGCACGAAGTTCGGATACCGCGCCTCCCAGCGGGTTTGCCAGTGCCCCTCGCCGGAGTTCATATAACCCGGCAACACGATCACGCTCTGCTGCTCCGACGCCATTGCTTTCCCCGTTCCTCGTCTGATTGTCAAAAGGCGGCGCGGCCGCCAGCGCTATTGAATCACACGGCCCACGCCCGCGCCGCGCGGATCGGCGGCCGGGTGCGGAGTCGTGCCGTCGATGCGGATCATCTGCACATCGCCATTGAACTCCTGGCCTTGCAGCGTGTAGCCGCGCGCCTTCAACTGCTCGGCCAGCTCGCCGTCGATGGGATGATATGGCTCCCAGTAAATCGTCTTCTGCGGCAGCAACTGGTGATGAAAGCGCATCGCGGCAAGCGCGTCAGCGGGCGGCATGTTGAAGTCGTACAGGTCCGTCATCACCTGGAAAATCGACGTGAAGATGCGCGAGCCGCCCGGCGTGCCGATCACGAGTGAAACCTTGCCGTCCTTTAGCAGGATGGTCGGCGTCATCGACGAAAGCGGCCGGCGGCCCGGCGCGATCGTGTTGACGTCGCCGCTCGTCACGCCGAACTGGTTGGGCACGCCCGCCTTCGACTCGAAATCGTCCATTTCGTCGTTCAGCGCGAAACCACCGCCGTCGACCACCACGCCCGAACCGAACGGCCCGTTCAGCGTATAGGTGTTCGACACCGCGTTGCCCCACTTGTCGACGACGGAGAAATGCGTCGTTTGCGCCCTTTCGGGCATCGAGTCGCCGAGGCCCGGTTTCACGGGCGCGGCGCCCGGCACCTCGTCCGGCGTGATGTCCTCGACGCGCTTCGCGAGGTACCCATCGTCGATCAGCTTGTCGACGGGGACGCGGTACGCATCGGGATCGCCGATGTATTGCTGGCGGTCGGCGAACACGCGGTCTTCGATCTGTGCGACCAGATGGATGTACGGCTCCGAATTCAGCGCGACTCCGTCGAATTGCGGCTTCAGGTCCGCCTTCATCTTCAACATCTGGATCAGTCCGATGCCGCCCGAGCTCGGCGGCGGCGCAGTGACGATCTGGTGGCCGTTCCAGCTCGCCGTCACCGGCTGACGCCAGACGGCCTTGTACCGCACGAGGTCGGACTTCGTGATCAGGCCGTGCCCGTACATCTGCCTCGCGATCAGGTCCGCCGTCTGTCCCTCGTAGAACTCGCGGCCACCGCCCGACGCGATCCGCGTCAACGTCTGCGCCAGTTCAGGCTGGCGAAACAGCGCGCCCGCTTTCAGGTTCGAGAAATACGCGTCGAAGTTGGTCTTGCGGCCGAAGCTCTGCGAAGCAACGTCGCGGCGCTTGTGCAGCCAGTCATCCACCGTGAAGCCGTCCGTCGCGTACTTGATGGCGGGCGCGAGCACCTGCTTCCACTTGAGCTTGCCAAAACGCTTTTGCGCTTCCCACATGCCGTCGACGGTGCCCGGCACGGCCACCGCGCGATGTCCGATGGTGCTTATGCCCGTGATCACGTTGCCCTTGTCGTCGAGGTACATGTCGCGCGTCGCGCTTTGCGGCGCCTTTTCGCGGTAGTCGAGAAAGTATGGCTTGCCGTCCACGTAGAGCGTCATGAACCCGCCGCCGCCGATATTGCCCGCATCCGGGTACGTGACGGCGAGCGTGAAAGCGATCGCGACGGCGGCATCGACGGCATTGCCGCCTGCCGCGAAAATCTGCTGCGCGGTCTCGGCGGCGTAGCGGTCGGGCACGGCGACGGCGGCCGCGTCGAGCGCGGGCTTCGGCTGTGTCGTCTTCGCCTCGGCATGTGGCGACGCGACGAAGCTCGCCGTCAGTGCAGCCGTGCACACGAGCGTCGCGACGAAACGCGCAAAAAGTCCTGATCGTCGCGTTGCTGCTGTTGCGGCACGCTCGCCGTCGAAGCGGACGACACGTCGGGACCCGGGCGCCGCAGAAAAAACTGCGGCGTCGGCACATGAATCGGCATGGGCGCCAGCATGCGTTTCGACATGCCGATCGGCGCCTGGAAGCGCGCGAGGCGCGCGCAACGTCGGAAGGAACATCCGGGGAACTCCGGGATCGATGGACCTGCAACGCATGCGCAGCGGCAGTGGCCCGCTTGCGGCGGGAACAGGTCGCGTAACGCGGCGCAACGGGCGGCCGCACACACGCGACGCGCGCCCGAGCCCGCGACAGAATAACGGAAAGGCGGCGACGGCCTGGAAGCACGCCAGGGGCGCGCCACCCCAAGCGCGCCCGCGTGCATCGCCAGCGGAAGGCAGGCAAGCTCTCGGCTCGGCAAACGCACGAGCGGGACGCGTCGCTCGCGTGCACAGTGGCGCGCGACGCATCCTAAGCGCCCAGGTCGGCCCGAGCCAACGCGATTTACGTCCTGTTACAGCGTCCTCCCGACCCCGAAAACACCGCGCGGGCCCGCGACTGCCGGCTGCGCGCCGCACACCGCAAGGCTAAAGACTGTTCTCGAAGGTGTCGTCAGGTAGAATTGACAGACTAACGGACGCATATAGTGCCCAGGACCGACCTTCTCCTTCTCGCATGAACAACGAACGCAAAGACGCCGAGCGCAACGACGCGCCGGCTTCCAATTTCATCCGCAACATCATCGACGACGACAACCGCTCCCATAAGTGGGGTCAGCGGGTGGAAACGCGCTTCCCGCCCGAGCCGAATGGTTATCTGCATATCGGCCATGCGAAGAGCATCTGCCTGAACTTCGGCATTGCGCAAAGCTACGGCGGCGTCTGCCATCTGCGTTTCGACGACACCAATCCGGAAAAGGAAAGCTTCGAATACGTCGATTCGATCATCGACGCGGTCAAGTGGCTCGGCTTCGAGTGGAACGCTGACGGCAAGGAGCACCTCTACTTCGCGAGCGACTACTACGACAAGCTCTATGAGTTCGCCGAATTGCTGATCTCGCGCGGCAAGGCCTATGTGGATAGTCAGACGGCCGAAGAAATCCGCGCGAATCGCGGCTCCGCGACGGAAGTCGGCACGCCGTCGCCGTTTCGCGAGCGCAGCGTCGACGAGAACCTGGACCTGTTCCGCCGCATGAAGGCGGGCGAGTTCAAGGAAGGCGAGCACGTGCTGCGCGCGAAGATCGACATGTCGTCGCCGAACTTCAACATGCGCGATCCCGTGATCTATCGGATCCGCTTCGCCCACCACTATCGGACGGGCGACAAGTGGTGCGTGTACCCGATGTACGACTACACGCACTGCATCTCGGACGCGCTCGAGAACATCACGCATTCGCTGTGCACGCTCGAGTTCGAAGACCACCGGCCGCTATACGACTGGATCCTCAACGAACTCGCCGACGCCGGCATCTTCACGCGCCCGCTGCCGCAGCAAATCGAGTTTTCGCGCCTGAATCTCACGTACGCGATCACCAGCAAGCGCAAGCTGCTGCAACTGGTCAACGAAGGCCACGTCGACGGCTGGGACGATCCGCGCATGCCGACCATCGTCGGCGTGCGCCGCCGCGGCTTCACGCCGGACGGCATCAAGCTGTTCTGCGAGCGCATCGGCATCACGAAGGTCGACTCGTGGATCGACATGAGCGTGTTCGAAGGCGCGCTGCGCGACGATCTCGACGACAAGGCGCCGCGCGCGACCTGCGTGCTCGATCCGCTGAAGCTCGTCATCGACAACTACCCCGAAGGCCAGACGGAAGAATGCAGCGCGCCCGTGCATCCGCATCATCCCGATCGCGGCGTGCGCACGTTTCCGTTTTCGCGTGAACTGTGGATCGAGCGCGAAGACTTTAACGAAGCAGCGCCGAAGGGCTACTTCCGGCTGTTCCCGGGTAACAAGGTGCGTCTCAAGTACGGCTATGTCGTCGAATGCACGGGCGCGGACAAGGACGAGAACGGCAACCTGATCGCCGTGCATTGCAATTACTTCCCGGACAGCCGCTCGGGCACGGAAGGCGCGAACAACTACAAGGTGAAAGGCACGATCCACTGGATCAGCGCATCGCAGGCCGTGCCGGCGCAAGTGCGCCTATACGATCGCCTGTTCAAGGAAGCGCAGCCCGACGCAGGCGGCCGCGATTTCCTCGAAGCGCTCAATCCGGATTCGAAGCGCGTCGTGCAAGCCTACGTGGAGCCCAGCCTGCGCGACATCGAGCCGGAGCAGCGCTACCAGTTCGAGCGCCATGGTTACTTCGTCGCTGATCGCTACGACACGAAACCGGGCAAACCCGTATTCAATCGCATTGTCAGTCTGCGCGACAGTTGGGGGAAGCCGGCGTAAGCTGATTGTGTGGTTGAGTCACAGGCGGTATGCGGCGCTTTCTACGCGCCCATGCCGGCGAGCCACACCGCGGACGATACGCTGCGACGGCATGACGGTGCAGCCGGGGTGATTGCTGCCGGCCCAGGGGAAACGATGAAGGTTGCAATCAAACAAAAACTGGTGGCGCTCGCGGCTGCCGCGGCGGTTGCGTCGCTGGCTGCGCCCGCGCGCAGCGACGAACTGACGGGCACGCTGAAGAAAATTCATGACGATGGCGTGATCACGCTCGGCGTGCGCGAGGCGTCGATCCCGTTCTCCTACTCCAACGGCGATCGCACGATCGGCTATTCGCAGACGATCGCGCTCGCGATCGTCGAGGAAATCAAGAAGACGCTCGCGATGCCGAACCTGCGGGTGCGCGAAGTCACGATCACATCGGCGAATCGCTTTCTGATGCTGGTCAACAACCAGATCGACCTCGAGTGCGGCTCGACCACGCATACGCGCGAGCGCGAGAACGTCGCTGCGTTTTCGAACAGCTTCTTTCAGTACGCGGTGCGGATGATCGCGCGCAAGAACGCCGGCATCGCCGACTTCCCGGACCTCGCGGGCAAGCCGGTCGTGACGACGGCGGGCACGTCCGACGAGCGCCTCGTGCGTCAGTTGAACAGCGCGAAGCAGCTGAACATGCGGATTGCAAGCGCGAAAGATCATTCCGACGCGTTCGCCGCCGTCAAGGCGGACCGCGCGGTCGCGTTCGTGATGGACGAACCGATTCTGTACGGCTTTCGCGCGACCGACCCGCGCCCCGACGACTTCATTGTGACGGGCACGCCGCTTGGCTATGAAACCTACGCGTGCATGTTCCGCAAAGGCGATGCGCCGTTCCGCGACATCGTGAACCGCGTGATCGCGAGAATGCAGACGTCGGGCGAGGCCGAGCGCCTCTACAACGTCTGGTTCACGCAGCCGATTCCGCCGCATGGGATCAACCTGAACTACCCGCTGTCCGCGGAAATGCGCACGCTGTTCGCGCATCCGAACGACAAGGCGCTCGACTGACGCGCTGCGCGTGTAGGTGCGCGACGCCTCGCGAGCGCTACCGTTCGGCCACCAGCGTCCCGTGCAGTTCGGCGAGCGATAGCGTCGTCTGAAAGAGCCGCGTGAGGCTGCGGCTCGCGTAGTGCTGCACTTCGTCGGGTGTGCACCAGCGGAACGCGTCCATCTCGGGAATCATCTCGCCGTCCGAGCGGCGCGGAAACATCGACGTGCAGACGCAGCGCGTGAGGTCCAGTTCGTCGGAGCGAGCGCGCGCAGCGAACAGATGCAGGTCCTTGTCGCGCCGGTAAACAAACAGGCCGAGGTCCGTCAGACGCCCGGCCGCCACGGCGATACCCGTTTCCTCCTCCATCTCGCGCAGCGCGGTGACGTGCGGCGCCTCGCCTTCTTCGCCCTGCCCTTTGGGAATGTCCCAGTGATCGGTTTCCGTCGCGTGTGCAAGCAGCACGCGACCGTCCGGATCAAGCAGCACGACGCCGCAGGAAACCGTGCGCGCGCTCAATGTTTCTTCTGCATGACCCAGTTGCCCGTGCCCTGCCGGCAGAACTGCGGATTCAGATTCATCGACTGCCCTTTCGCGCTCAATACGACATGCAGCGACCGGCAGGTGCGGTCGCCTGTCTTCGACGTGGCGTCGGGCGTCAATTGCGCCTCGATCTTCGTGCTGTTGCGCAGGCCGTCGTTGTTCCAGGTGGCCGATTCGCCATCCTGCTTCTTGTCGAGCGTGTCGAACGCAGCCGCTCTGAGCGAATCATTGTCGGCCTGCTTCATGTAGGCGATCGGCGTGTCGTTCAGAAAGCCGAGATTGGCGGCATTGGCGCCGACTGCGCTGGCGAGCAGCAGCCCGCCCAGCGAGAGTTGAAACGCGGCTCGGGTTCTCATCGACATGGAGGATTCTCCGAAAAAACGAATTCAGGCAGGATCGGCGCAGCACCGCGCGATCTGGACCTCAAAAGGATAGCACGCCGTTCCCGCGTGTATGGTCGTTGGACACGTGCTGGCGGACGCGATCAAGCTTCGGCCGAAGCTGTATTGAGATAGCGAACCGGCCGTCGCCCGTCCGTCGGAAAGCTGCCCGACCATTTTTAGGACATCTCTCATAGGCGCTGGAGTACGCGATCCCTAACATGAGCCGAGTCAAATCCAACAGCTTCCCCCGCGCTCACGCGCTGCGACTTCCGTTCATGGACCTCTCGTTCGCTCTCCAGTTCTTCACTGCGATGCTGATGCTGATCTGCGTCGTTCTCGGCGCCATCGTGATGCGACTCGATCCGGTACCGACCCCGACCATCGCGCGCGTCCACGGCATGCGTCGCAGCAAGTGGCCCTGCGTGCTCACGCGAGTGGGTCTCGCATGCCTGCTCGCGTCGTTCGCGCTGATGCTCGGCGGCTGTTATCTGCTGCTGACAATGTGAGCGCCGGCCTGCTGCTCGGGCGCGTCGGGCTGATACCCGTCCGTCAGCGTCTTAAGAAACGCGACCACATCCTTAATCTCTGATTCGTCCAGCGCAGGCTTGTCGCCCGGCTTGCGATCGAATGGCGGGTCGGTATTCAGATTCGCCCAATACTGCTTCGGCAAATCGTCGAACTTCTGCACCTTCCCTTTTACGACCGGGTAGAACTTCTCCGGGTTCGTATCACGCTCCGCATAGAAACGGACGACCTCTTCGAGCGAGTGATAAATCCCATTGTGGAAGAACGTCTTGCGCAGTGCGACGTTGCGCAGCGACGGCGTGCGGAAGATGCCGCAATACTCGTCGCGTCCCTTCAGATCGGCCCGCTCCGGACCACATGCGCCCAGATCGTAGAAATGCGGATCGCGGTTCACTGGCAGCGCGCGATTGCGCGGCACGCCGATCGCGATCAGGCCGAAGTCGGTGAACGCGGGCGCCGCGCCGTCGAGCGCGCGCTGGCTGATGTGGCAGCTTGCGCAGTTGCCCTTCGTTTCGTCGTTGAAGAGTTGCAGCCCGTGCAGTTCGGCTTTCGTCAGTTGGGCTTTGCCAGCGAGATACGCGTCGTACTTGCTCGAATACGGATAGAACAGCTCAGGCGTCTGCTCGAAGACTTCGAGCGCCTGCAGCACGGCCTTGAACGTCGCGTCGTCGCTATCGAATACCTGCTCGCCAAACGCATCGCGGAACTGCTTCGCGTACGGCGCGGCCTTCACGGCCGCGGCCACTTTCTGCGGACTGCTGCCCATTTCGAACGACGACGTCAGCGGCATGCGCGCCTGTTCGTGTGCGCTATTTACGCGGCCGTCCCACATCAGGCCGCCCGTCGGGCCGGCGTCGACGCTTTCGTCGCCCTCGTCGTCCGAATCGTGGTAGTGCTCGTTGAACGACGGCACGTTCTGCAGATACTTGATGCTGGGCGCCGCACGCAAGCCCTGCTGGCGCATATCCAGCCCGCCCAGTTGCACGGCGAGGGCATTCGGCGGACCGAACGCGTGCTGCGGGTTGTGGCACGACGCGCACGCGAGTTTGCCCGCCCCCGACAGCGACGGATCGAAAAACAGTTGCTTGCCGACGGCCGTCATTTTCCTGACGGTCTCATACACCTGAGCGCGCGTCTGACCGCCCGCGGGAATCGCCGCAGCGCCGTCCGCCGATACTTTTTGCATCGCCGCGCCGCCGGCGGCCGTCGCTGTGCTTGCGGTCGCGTTCGCGCCGTCGCTGGACGTGCTTCGCGCGTCGCACGCGATCAGCATCGCCGACACGCATATCACGCCAAGCCATCCGGCACTCCACGCGCCGTTCGACAAACGCCCCCTTCGAATCCCTGCCACGTCCTGCTGCATATGTGTTGTTACCTGCCCGTGCTAATCGACCCGACGAGCGTATTTCGCAGAGATGTCGTCTAAATGACATAAAGCCGACGACGAATGAAAAACACAAGCCATTCAGAAGATCGAAGTAAGTAAATTAATCGTTCTGTCAAACAGCCCTGCGACACTCTCGCCGCCGGCTACCCCAATGAGGATCGCCGCGTGTCCCCAACGCGAGAGAGATAAATCAATGAACAAAAAACTGATCTGCGCGACGCCTATGGCGATCGCCGTAGCGGTCGGGCTGTACGCATGTGGTGGCGATTCGGATTCGAAGCCGACGTTGTCTTCCGTCAAGAACGTCGTGGTGATCTATGCGGAAAACCGCAGCTTCGACAACCTCTACGGCAACTTCCCCGGTGCTAACGGACTGCAGAACGTGTCGGCGGCGAGTTCGCGTCAGGTCGATCGCGACGGCTCGGTTCTGGCGACGCTGCCGCCCATCTGGAAAGGACTGACGATCGCGGGCGAAACGCCCGTCATCACGGAAGCGATGACAGCGAACTTGCCGAATGCGGCATTTGCGATCGACGATCCGAACGGCTTCAACCTGCCGCTCAACGTCACGACGCGCGACCTGTTCCACCGCTTCTACCAGAACCAGATGCAGATTCACGGCGGCAAGAACGACATGTTCGCCGCGTGGGGCGATTCGGGCGGGCTCGTGATGGGCCACTACACGGCCAACGCCGACAAGCTGCCGCTCTACAAGATCGCGCAGCAATTCACGCTCGCCGACAACTTCTTCATGGGCGCGTTCGGCGGCTCGTTCCTGAACCACCAATGGCTCGTGTGCGCGTGCACGCCGGCCTACCCGAACGCCAGCACGAGCCCGGCGAAGGGCCTGATCTCGGCGGTCAATCCCGATGGCGTCACGCTGACGCTCACGTCGACATCGCCCGCCTCGGCGTTGACGGGCATTCCCGCCTATGTCAACGACAGCAACCTCACACCCGACTTCTTCGCGGTCAACACGATGCAGCCGGCGTATCAGCCGAGCGGCAACAAGGCGGCCGCGGGCGGCGACGCGAATCTCGCCGACCCGAACAACGCGACGACGCTGCCGCCGCAGACCGCCCAGCACATCGGCGATCTGCTGAACAGCGCAGGCGTGACGTGGGCGTGGTATGGCGGCGCATGGGCCAATGCGCTGAGCGCGGCGCAGAACAACACGGCCAACGTGATCTATGGCCCGAACCTGACATCGCCCAACTTCCAGCCGCATCACCAGCCGTTCAACTACTTCGCCGATCTTGCGCCGGGCACCGACAACCGCGCGAAGCACCTGCTCGACGGCGGCGTGAACGGCTCGGAGTTCATCAAGCAAATCGACGCGGGCGCGCTGCCGCAAGTCGCGTTCTACAAGCCGCAGGGCAACCTGAACGCGCACGCGGGCTATACCGACGTGGCGCAAGGCGATCAGCACATCGCCGACGTGATCTCGCATCTGCAGAAGAGCCCGCAGTGGAACAACATGGTCGTGGTCATCACGTACGACGAGAACGGCGGCTTCTGGGATCACGTCGCGCCGCCGAAGGGCGACCGCTGGGGCCCGGGCTCGCGCATTCCGGCGATCATCGTGTCGCCGTACGCGAAGAAGGGCTTCGTCGATCATACGCAATATGACACGACGTCGATCCTGCGCTTCATCACGCACCGCTTCAATCTGCCGACGCTGCCGGGCCTGACCGCGCGCGACAACGCGCTCGTCGCCGCCGGCGGCCAGCCGATGGGCGATCTGACGAATGCGCTCGATCTCAAGCAGTAATCACGCAGGCGGGCCCCGCCTATAACGGGCAAGCAACAGTCGCGCATTCATCCACGTTCGATGCGCAACGCTTCGGGCAGCTTCGGCTGCCCTTTTTTATTGGCGTTCGATGGGCGCGCGATGTGGCGCGTGTTGGGCTGACGTCACGCGCCGCGCCGGGGCATTGCTGGAAATGCGGGAGTGGGAGGGGAAGATTTGCGCGGCAGCGGGCACCGAATGGGTGCCACGGCTCTCGACCTTGCGCATGACATCGAGTAGTTCGGCGCGGTGACTTTATCGGACGTTCGCCGAGCGACGACGGGAAGACGTCCTGATGGAACAACTTGATCACGTTGGCCGCATAGCCGTCAGCCCACGACTCGACCTTGCCTGCGTGCCAGCAAGCGATGCCCCCGATTTCGGCGAGTATCAATTGGAAAACCTGGGCAACACTGGTAAAGCAAGACGCCGTAAGCCCTTGACTTATTGAATTTTTTTGGGTGCTTCCGGGAAACGATCGAAATCTTGGCCCCCCCACGAGGAATCGAACCTCGATTTCAGGTTTAGAAGACCCGTGTTCTATCCGTTGAACTATGGGGAGGCGAAACTCGAATTCTAACCTGGCCGCAAGCGGCAGGTAGAGCGCGCGGCGCGAGGTCCGCAGCACGACAGCAGCCGGATCGTGCGCGAACCGCATGACATCCGCGTTGAAGGCCGCGCGCCGCGGCGTAGCAAAACTGCGACGCAGAAAAAATGCCCGGCAGCAGCGCCGGGCCCGGATTATAACCGATCGTGCCCCGCTATCAGACGGGCTGCGGATGCGTCATGAACCAGCCGAGAAACACCACGCCCGCAATGACGCAGTAAAGGCCGAACGACGCCAGCCGGCCGCGTCCTTCGAAATAGCGCATCAGGAAACGCACGCTCAGGTACGCGGCAACGGCTGTCAGCACGCCGCCCAGCAGCGCGTCGGCGAGCTGGTCCGGCGCGTGAAAGAGCTTCGGCAGTTCGAGCACGCCCGCCGCGAAAATAATCGGCGTGCCGAGCAGGAACGAAAATTCGGCGGCTTTCTCGGCGGTGAGCCCAGCGCCGTTGCCCGCGATCATCGTCAGGCCGCTGCGCGAGAAGCCCGGGATCAGCGCGCCGATCTGCGCCAGACCGACCAGAAATGCCTGCCTGAACGTCAGCTTCTCCGGCGCGCGATGCGCGCGCGAGCGCTGCAAACGATCGCCGAGCCACAGCAGGATGCCGTTGACGATCAGCGCGATCGCCACGATGCGCAGGTCGTGGAAAACGCGTTCGAGGCGCTTTTCGAGCACGAGCCCAACGAGACCCGCTGGAATCGTCCCGATGATGAGGGCCCACATCATATGACCTTCGTCATTGCGGCGGCCCGACAGCGACGCGAAAAAGCCGCCTGCGAGGGCAACCCAGCGCGCACGAAAGTACCACAGCAGCGCGAACGCGGTGCCCAGATGCAGGGCGACGAGAAACGGCAGCAACTGAGGCGCATGCTTGTCGATATGCATGCCGAAGAGAGCGGGAATGAGCAACGTGTGGCCAAGACTGCTCACTGGAAACAGTTCCGTGACGCCCTGCAGCACGCTCAAAAACATCAAAAACGACAGGCTCACGCGTCGCTCCTTTTCATTAGTAGGGAGGAAAGGCAGCTTGCCGGACAACGTGTCCGGCGTCTGAAGCGCGTCGATTATGCCTGGGCGATCCGGGCACGCCAAGGACAAAAATTCGCTTCTGGCGGAATCTTGCGGCAGTGCATCAAATCCGAAAGCATGATTACGGCGATGAAAGCAAAAAGGCCCGCCTTGAAGGCGGGCCCGTGTGCGGAGGCTGCGCGGACCGTCGATACGTGCCGACGGCTCAACGTGGAATCTCGTCGCCCCGTGTCAGCGTGTAAATTTATAAAAGAAATAAATCGTACTGCCCGTAAACATGCCGAACAGTGCCACGCTCATTGCCATTGCGAGATCCATCGCCCCTCCCGAAAACCGAAAGTTCGTATCCGGTCAGAACCGGTCGTCTTACACATTATCGATTGCACAGACTGTGCGGTAACACCCGCAATTTCCCCAGAAGGGTTTCCCCGTAGCGCAAAGCGGCGCAAAATCGGCGTTCGCCGCGCCTCGCGCCAGGGCGGTGCACGCCGACTCCCTTCTTAACCGCTTTTTATCGCCAAAGCCATGCCTCAATTCCAGCAACAGGACATCATCGAGATCGCGCACGACGCCTCCCTGCTCCGCTTCGCGCCGCAGGCGGGCGGTCGCCTGCTCTCGTGGGACATCGACGGCCAGTCGGTGATCTTCTGGCCCGAGCAGGCGGACTGGAGCCAGCCTGCGCGCGTGCGCGGCGGCAATCCGCTGCTCTTCCCGTTTCTAGGCCGCCATTTTGTCGACGGCCGGATCGGCCGCTGGAAGGACGCGCAAGGCACAGTGCGCGATCTGCCGATGCACGGCTTCGCGCGCGATCTGCCGTTCGAGGCCACGGTCGACGAAGCCGGCCGCTCGATCAGCATGACGCTGACCGACAGCGACGCGACACGCGCTGTCTATCCATTCGGCTTTCGCTTCGAGGCCCGGTACACGCTCGCCGACGCGCATACGCTCGACGTCGACTTCGTCACGACGAACACGGGCGCCGCCGGGAGCGCGCCGCTGCCCTACTACGCGGGCCATCACTTCTACTTCACGCTGCCGCACGCGCAGCGCGGCGAAACGGTGCTCGAACTACCGCGCACGGTGCGCCGTCATCAGCAGCCGGACGGCTCGATCAGCGCGGGCGAAGCGGGCGAGCCCGATTACCGTCTCGACGATCCGCGCATTCTGGACCGCTTCCATTGCCTCGACGGCGCGCCGGACCATCTGGTGCGCGTCGTCGCGCTGGACCTGAACCGCAGCATCACGATCGATCTGCAACGCCCCGGCTCGGTGCCCTGGTTCGCGGTGACGACCTGGACGGAGAAGCCAGAATCGGACTTCTTCTGCGTCGAGCCGTGGCTCGGCCTGCCCGACGCGATCCATAACGGCCAGGGCTTGCGCTGGCTCGATGCAGGCGACACGGAAACAGCGTCGCTGCGCATCGCGATCGGCACACTGCCCTAAAGCGGCGGGTCTTCCACATGCTGCGCGGCCTGTGCGTCGCGCAGCCTTTGCGTCGGGCGAAGCCTCGGGTCAAAAACGGGCGCGCCTTGCAAAACCGTTAGAATGGGTCGTTTTGCATCTGCCGCGTGATCGGGATCGGCGCGCGGCGGCGTCTTGCGAGGTCCAATGTTGACAACAAAAATCAGACGGCTCGTCTGCGCAGCGATGATCGCAGCACTGGCCGCTTGCGGCTCGGCACCCGTGGGTCCAGGCTATTACCGCGTCGAACGGGGCGACACGCTGTACAAGATCGCGCGCAGCAATCGCGCGTCGGTGCAGAGCATCGTGCGCTGGAATAACCTGCCGAACCCCGATTCGATCGAAGTCGGCCAGGTGCTGCGCGTATCGCCGCCGCCGGGCACAGCGACGGCGAGCACGAGCGCCGCACGCAGCAGCGGCGCGGGTGCTTCGGCGGGTGCGTCGGCGGGTGCGTCGGCAGGTGCGTCATCTTCGTCGCGCAGCGCAGCCGCGGACACACCGTCGCCATCGTCGACGGCTTCGTCGATCTCGCTGATCTGGCCGGCAAGCGGCAACGTGATCCGCGGCTTCGACGGCGGCAATTCGAAGGGCATCGACATCGCGAATGCCGCGGGCACGCCCGTGTTCGCGGCGGCAAGCGGGACCGTCGTCTATGCGAGCAACGGTTTGCGCGGCTACGGCAATCTGCTGATCATCAAGCACAACGCCGATTACCTGACCGCGTACGCGCACAACCGCGCGCTGCTGGTGAAGGAAGGTGAAGCCGTCCAGCAAGGCCAGAAGATCGCCGAAATGGGCGACTCGGACAACGACCGCGTGATGCTGCATTTCGAGCTGCGATACGCGGGCCGTTCGATCGATCCGGCGCGCTCGCTGCCGCCGCGCTGAAGGCGCTCGTCGCCCACATCGCGTCTGGCGAACGTCCCAGTCGCGAGCCCGCGCCTGCGGCGGCGGCCAACGCATGAGTCATGACGTGCGACGTGCCCGCTTCAAGGCCTGCGCCGGACGCGCTACAGAGGCACGCGCATACAGCGGCTCGCGGACCCAACGCCGTGCGCGGCTCCATCCTTCAGCCGCGCGGGCACGGTCCGTGCCGCAGCAGTCGACAAGCGCAATTGCGTGCAACGATACCAAGAGGACTTTTCGATGAAACACGCCCTTGCGGCAATTCGTGCGACGGCGGCCAGTCTCGCGATCGCGTCTGTCACAGGCTTCGCAGGCTGCGCAAGCTCGGGTTCGACGACGCTCACCTATCTGCCGAGCGGCGACACCGGTTTTGCGATCAACTGCAGCGGCAGCGACGCGAGCCAGAACTGGGGTGAATGCTACAGACGGGCCGGCGACGCATGCGGTGCCTACGGCTACGACGTGATATCGAAAGACGTCGACACAGGCGGCGCGGCGGGCGGCTCGCTGGGCGGCGTGCTCGGAGCAAACGTGAAGAACCGGTCGATGGTCGTTCGCTGCAAGCAGTGAATCAGCGATTCTGTGAATCAATCATCGGGACGGCTGCGCTGATATGTCTGATGTTAATCGTCGGCAAAACAAAAAAAGTGCCCGGCCGAGGCCGGGCAAACGGGGGTTCGGCGCATATCGGCAAAGGACCGGTTCACCATGCGCCGAAACGAAATCTAGCAACGCCCCCATACCCACGCAATCGATTAATTGTGCAAATAGTGTGAGTCGGCGCACGGTTCAAAGCCAATCTGAATCGGGCAACCGTCAATTTGGAAACCGAATCAACCGGATTCCTGTCATCGGACAGCCGAACCGCGCATTATCGGAATGCCCGCAAACCCACAATTGACGGGGGTCTTCAAAAGATCATAAAAATACGCTGCGCGAATTCATCTGCACTGCCATATTCACGCGATTCGCGCACTTCACGGCGCTCGCGGCAGTAACGGGACTACGTGCGCCAACGCACCTTTCCGTTACGATTTCTCGCTGATGAAACATCAGATTTAACGAGTGACGTATGGGTTTAGTGCTGGCATACGCGCGGCGCGACACACCATTCAGTGCGCGCGAAACCGCCTTTAATCAGCGAATGACATTGAACGGGCGTCGTGCGCGATGAGCATGCCGCTCAGGATGGCGGCCGCGCGTTCGAACGGCCGCCCGATAACAGCCAAACGGCCGTTCGTCGGCTATGGTTTATAGTTACGCCCGCCCGTGCCGGCGACCGCTGCCGTGCCCCGTTATGCCCTGCTGGTTACTATCGCCATGACATCCTCCGATATCCCACAAAGCCCTCTCTACCAGAAACTGCTCGGTGAAACCGCGAAGATCGGCTGGGCGGAACTCGAACGATTTTTCGCGCGCGGCATGCTGCTGCGCGTCGCACGGGATCTCGACCTCGTGAGCGTCGCCGAGGCGATCGCCAACGACGACACCGTGCAGGTCTCGCAATGGCTATCGTCGGGACTCGTCGACCGCGTGCAGTCGGAGACGGCTGCCGACTTCGCCGCGCGCGACCCGAACCTGTGGGCCGTCGTCGTATCGCCTTGGGTCTGCGTGCAGGAACGCGATTGAACGAGCGCGCCGACGACGCAGCCACGCTGGCGAGCGCCGCCGTGCCCACACGCTGGCACAGGCGTGTGCTGACGCTCGCGTTCCCCATCGTCGTTGCCAATCTGACGCAGCCGATACTCGGCGCCGTCGATACAGCCGTCGCCGGGCATCTCGACAGCGCGTCCTACCTCGGCGGCGTGGCCCTGGGCGGGCTGTTCTTCAACTTTGTGTTCTGGGGCTTCGGCTTCCTGCGCATGGGCACGACGGGGCTCGTCGCGCAATCGTTCGGCGCCGACGACGAGGCCGGCCTGCGCATGAACATCGTGCGCGCGCTGCTGCTCGCACTTGCCATCGGCGCGGTGGTGCTGGCACTGCAGGCTCCGTTGATCGAGTTCGCCGTGCGCACGATCGGCGGCAGCGACGACGTGCAGCGGCACGCGCGCGCCTACTGTCACGCGCGCATCTGGGCTGCGCCGCTCGCGCTCGCCAACTATGTCATTCTCGGCTGGCTGCTCGGCACGCAGCGCGTGCGCGTCGCGCTCGCCACGCAGGTGTTCATCAACACCGCGAACATCGTCGCCGTGCTGTTGTATGTGTATGCATTCCATTGGGGCATCGCGGGGATCGGCGCGGCGACCGCAACGGCCGACGCGCTTGGGTTCACATTCGGCGCCGCGCTTTTGTGGCCGCTGCTTTGGCCGCTATTGTCCCAAGTGCGCACGCGCGGCCTGCCCGCGCTTGAGCGCGCCGCGCTGTTCGACCGCGCCGCGCTCAAGAGAATGGTGACGATCAACCGCGACATCTTCGTGCGCACGATGTGCCTGCTCGGCGCGTTCGGCTGGTTCGCGCATCTGGGCGCGAGACAGGGCGACGCCACGCTCGCCGCAAACGCGCTGCTGCTCAACTTCCAGACTTTCATGGCCTATGGGCTCGACGGCTTCGCGCACGCGGCCGAAGCGCTCGTGGGCGCGGCCATTGGCGCGCGCAATCGCGACGCGTTCCGCCAGGCCGTCAAGGTGACGCTGCTCTGGTCGGCGCTCGGCGCGCTCGGTTTTGCCGCCGTCTACTGGACGGCGGGTGCGTGGATCATCGAACGGCTGACCGATCAGGCCATCGTTCGCGCGACGGCCGATGCGTTCCTGCCATGGACGGCGCTGTCGCCCGTCGTGTCCGTATGGGGCTTTCTGCTCGACGGGGTGTTCATCGGCGCGACGCGCACGCGCGAGCTAATGACGTCGATGGTCGTGTCGCTCGGCGTGTTTTTCGCGGCCTCGTGGGCGCTCATCGGCACCCACGGCAACCACGGGCTCTGGGCCGCGCTGCTGATCTTCATGGCGGCACGCGGCCTTACGCTTGGGCGCCTGCTGCCACGTCTCGCGCGTGACGTCGGACCGCGCGCGGCGCAGCGCCACGCCTGAACGGCACGCGCGCAACGTCCGCGATGCACGGAGGTTGGCGCAATACGCGCCGCCGACCCACGTTATTTGGGCGCGGCGGGCGTGTCGATCATTATGGGCGGACGATCGTCGGTCGGCACGCCATGGTAGTCGGCGGGGTCTTTGGGCGGCACGTGATGATGGTTCGACTGATCGCCGGCACACGCCGACAGGGCGAACAGCGAAAACAGCGATGCGGCAAGAAGGAAGCGCGTCATGGACTTTTGAACAGGGAGGGTCGTAACGACGAATGACGTCGCGGGCCACGAGTCTACCTGCAAAGCGTATTACGCGCCGCCGAACCCGGGCCGCTTCCGCCTTGCGCCAGGTTCCGGCGCAAGTCTACTATGTATCTATGGTCGAAGTCGTCGAAGGAGGCCGCCATGGATGCCGAATCGATCGCAGGTCTGGTTGGACTCGCCGTGGGTTTGCTGGTGCTCGTCGCCCTATCGGTATTCGAATCACGCACCTATCGCCGCGAACACAACGGCGAAGGCATGATGCATCACTGGCTTGCCGAGCATCACGTCCTCGACAGAATGCACCGCAGACACTGAAGCCGATCGCGCCGCGCTCCCAGCGGCGCGATGTTTGATGTTCGCCTGAATCTTTTCCGGGCTCGCGCGTCGACACTGACGCGGTGCGCGCGTGCGCGCACGCGAGGCGCCGTCCCACCCCACCCCTGTCTTTCTCTCGACCAAGTTGCCCAGCGGCCGCCATGGCGGGCATATGCCTTGCTGAAGCGTAAGCCACAGAGCGCGCATTCCGCGTGCTCGGCAATCCGGCCGCCGCACGCGAAGGCTGCCCCTCTGCGCGTGCGCCGTGGTCGCCATTTGTGGCCCGGCCCTATAAGGAGAGATAACATGACCCTCGGAACCATTCTGCTGATCGTGCTAATCCTGCTCTTGATCGGCGCCCTCCCCAGCTGGCCGTACAGCCGCGAGTGGGGCTATCGTCCGACCGGATTGGTCGGCGTGGTGCTGATCGTGGTGATCGTGCTTCTGCTGTTGGGACAGATATGACTGTCGGGCGTTTTGTGCATGTGCTTACGGCTCGTAGCGTCAGGAATTGACGGGCGGTCACGAGAGCGGATACAATCTCTGGCTCGCGTCGGAGCGTAGCGCAGCCTGGTAGCGCATCTGATTTGGGATCAGAGGGTCGTAGGTTCGAATCCTATCGCTCCGACCAATAGAAACAAGCACTTAGCCCAGCCATTATGGCTGGGCTTTTTGCTTTTCAAGGCTCCCGCTGCGCAATCGAATGGGTTGGGAGAATGCTGTCGGCGCCCACGCGCGAGCCTCTGCTAATCGCCCTGTCCCTACCACGACGCCCGCAGGCTCGCGGCGGCTCTGCAAGCTGTTTCCACGCGCCCGCGCCGGTCAAACGGCATCGGGCACGAGTCAGGTGCCCGAGCGGAGGTGGGTTTGCAACACGCATCGCGTGATGCTGTAAAGCGGCGCTACTGAAAAGTTATTCCGTCGAATGGAATGGGCTGGGCGTTCCAACTCGTGCCGCATCCCGTCGTCGCGTACTCAAGGTCGAATACGACGCTGCGAGTTTTATCCAGGCCAACAAGTCGCGCATGAACACCACCGTCGGCGATGGCGTAGCTAATCAGCACCGAGGCATCCGACGCGGCCTCGTAGGCACTCGAACACATATACGAGAAGATGCTCTGCCTGTAATCGAAGAGCCACGCCTCGACGGCGCTCTGATTCGCTCCTGGTTAACAGCGTTGATGACGTAGTCTGAACTGTATTGCACCGAGGCGCCCGACAACGCGGACGAAATTTTCAGATCCACGAAGGCAATGAAAGGGGAAGTACCACTGCGCACCGCCTTGACGACGGCCGCCGATCCGGAAACCGAACTCGAATCGCCGTCACCGCAACTGGCCAGGCTCAGCACCCACCATTGCGGCGCAAAGCGTTATGCGGACATATGACAAGCCCATCATTCGTGCAACGTAAGACATGGACGCCTCGTCGCATTGCGGTGGTCCAACCTACATGGCTGCTGACTGTCCGCGGATGCCGGGTACCGCACGGCAATGCGCATCAAAATCCCGTCAGACTCCCTGTCATGCCTCGATGCGAGGTGGCGATGGCGGCAGGCCCAAGTGGTCGTGATCAGATCTATGTCAGGAGAACGCGACCTGGCTCGCCAATTGAGGTGAAGAGTCCGCTACCCGCCCACGCGCACGGAACGCCTTCCCTCAACCCGTCCGCGATAAAACAGACGGCCCCACAAAACTCCCCTCACCTCGCGCTGTCCATACCTTCCATACGAGCCGGTACGAGCCGACACGAGCCCTGGAGACACCGCAATGAACCTGATCCTCTGGCGTCATGCCGAAGCTGAAGACACTGCATCGAACGATCTCGCCCGCCAGCTAACCTCACGCGGCCGCAAGCAGGCGCAGGCATCCGCGAAATGGCTGCGCGCGCGGCTCCCCGACGACGCCCTGATCCTCGCGAGCCCCGCCACGCGCACTGTGCAGACGGCTGAATCGTTGACGGACCAATATCGCGTCGTGCGCGAAATCGCACCGGACGCCAGCGCCACCGACGTCCTCGCCGCCGCCGGCTGGCCCGACGGCATCGCGCCGACCGTCGTGATCGTCGGCCACCAGCCGACGCTCGGTCATGTCGTCGCCCGCCTGCTGGCCGACAGCGGCGCAAGCTGGTCGATCAAGAAATCGGCGATCTGGTGGATCGAAAGCCGCTCGCGCGGCACCGGCGAACAAGCTGTGCTGCGCGCCGCGATCAGCCCGGATCTCTTCTGACCCTGGCCGCAGACCAGCGCACAGAGAATCACCGCAGGAGCATCGAAGGCCCCGCGAAAGCGTCGGGCTTACGGCACGTCATCGAATCGTCATACCGTTGCCACGTGAGCGTCACCCGCCGTTACTACATTGGCGTCGAAGTGAATTTTCATTTTCGACCAGGAACGCCACAATGCGAGAACTGCCGACGCCAACCCTGCCCTTCGCATCGATCCTCGAACCGCGCCGGCGCCTGCCGCGCACGGAAGAAGCCGTCACCGCCCAGCATCGTCTGCAAGTGTCCTGGGCACGTACCGACGAGGAACTTCGCGAAGCGCAGCGTCTGCGTTACCGCGTCTTCGCCGAGGAAATGGGCGCGCGCCTGTCCGGCCCCGTCGGCCTCGACGTCGATTCGTTCGACGCTTACTGCGATCACCTGATCGTGCGCGACCTCGACACGCTTAAGGTGGTCGGCACCTATCGCGTGCTGCCGCCGCACCAGGCGGCGCGCATCGGACGCCTGTATGCGCAAGGCGAGTTCGACATCTCGCGCCTTACGCACCTGCGCTCGAAGATGGTCGAAGTGGGCCGCTCGTGCGTGCATCCCGACTACCGCAGCGGCTCGGTGATCATGTCGCTGTGGGCGGGGCTCGGCTCGTACATGCAGCACAACGGCTACGAGACGATGCTAGGCTGCGCGAGCGTTGCGATGGCCGACGGCGGCCACTATGCGGCAAACCTGTACGCTTCGCTGCAGGATGATGCGCTGACCGAGCCGGAATATCGTGCGTTCCCGCACACGCCGCTGCCCGTCGACGAACTGCAAACGGGTGCAAAGGTCGCGCCGCCGCCGCTTGTCAAAGGCTATCTGCGCCTCGGCGCGAAGATTTGCGGCGCGCCTGCATGGGACCCAGACTTCAACACGGCCGATTTCCTGACGCTGTTCCGCCTGTCGGAAATCAACGCGCGCTACGCCCGCCACTTCCTCGGTGACGCGCTGCCGCGTTAGGCGCCGCAGCAAACATACACGCGGCTCGCGCCGCGCGATGCGCCCCCGGCGTTGCATCGAAGCGATATGCACGACGGTGAGCAGAATAAAAAACGCCCGGTTTGACCGGGCGTTTTCTTATGCGATTCGCGGTTCGCACACGCGATGCCGTCGATACAACTCGCGAATTCCGAACGATCAATCTTCCGTATAGACCACGCGATACGGCGTCCGAATTTTCTCCCACTCTGCCGCCTCCTGAATCAGGCTGTAGTCGGTCAGCGGATTGTTCGCGACCCATGAATTGGGCAGGCGCACGTCGTAGCCGCCATTCGCTTCCGCGACGGTAATTTCAGGAAAGCCGACATCGGCACGGCGACGGCACAGCAGCGCCGCGAGCCGCAGACAGAACAGCAGCTTCCATTCGAGATCGCGCGTCTGTGCGAGCTTGCCGAGCTTGCCCGCATGACCGACGACGAGCGCGGCAAGGCGCGCCTGATCGGTGCGCGAGAAACCCGGCATGTCCGCATTGCTCGCGATATACGCCGAATGCTTGTGGTACGCGCTATGTGAAATCGACAGCCCGATCTCGTGCAGCGCCGCGGCCCAGCCGAGGAACATGCGGTTTTCCTCGCGCACTTCGTCATCCGGTTCGTCGAGCTGATCGTAGAAGCGCACGGCCAGCTCACCGATGCGGCTCGCCTGCGGGCGGTCGACGCCGTAGCGCCGCATGAAGCCTTCGACGGTGATCGTGCGCATGTCCTGATGCTGCGAGCGGCCAAGCAGGTCGTACAGCACGCCCAGGCGCAACGCGCCGTCCGTCGTATCGACGTAATCAACGCCGAGTTCATCGAACACGGCGATCATGATCGACAGGCCGCCCGCCAGCACGGGCACGCGATCGGGCTTCAGCGCGATCAGCTTGAGCCGGTTGACGTTCTCCGCCTTGATCAGCGCCCGCTTCAGGCGCTCGAGGCCGCCGCGCGATATGCCGTGCGTGATGCCCGGATCGTTGAAGCCGTTCGCCTCAACGAGTTCCGCGAGCGCGCGCGCCGTGCCTGACGAACCAATACCCTGGTCCCAGCCCTCGGCCCGGTAATCCGCCGAAATGATCTGGATTTCGCGCGTCGCCGCCAGTTCCGCCTGACGCATCGTGTATTCGTCGACGTTGCCGGCCGGAAAGAACTGGCGGCTGTGGCTCACGCAGCCGATATACAGGCTCTCCATCTTGATCGGCGTGTAGTGCGAACCGATGATGAATTCCGTCGAGCCGCCGCCGATATCGACGACCAGTCGCTTGCCCGCGCTCGCCGGCACCGAATGCGCAGCGCCTGCGTAAATCAGGCGCGCTTCTTCGCGGCCGGCGATCACTTCGATGGGAAAACCGAGTGCGGCTTCCGCTTCGCCGAGAAATTCCTGCGCATTCTTCGCGACGCGCAGCGTATTGGTCGCGACGGCGCGCACATGATCCGGATGGAAATCGCGCAGACGTTCGCCGAAGCGCTTGAGCGCGTCCCAGCCGCGCACCTGCGATGCACGGTCGAGCAATTTTTCGCGCGACAGCCCCGCTCCAAGCCGCACCGGCTCACGCAGCGCGTCGACCTGATAGATCTGGCTGCCCGCTTCCGTTTCCTCGACGCGGCCCACGATCAGGCGGAAGCTGTTGGAGCCGAGATCGACGGCGGCGAGTAGTGGAGGAGTGTTGACCATCGGGTAGGGGAACCTCGTGCGCGCGGATGGTGCGCCCGTGCCAGGCGCATTCGTTGCCGCGTTGTTCAAAGTCGCCATTTTAAGCGTACTGGACATCGCGATGTCACCTAGGCCGTTGTCGTGCGATATGGTCACATATAGTTACGGCATATTTACGACACCGTTAGGCAAAAGCGTAAAATTGCGGCAAAAGCCAATTCACGCACTTGTCATCATACTGTGAGAATTTCCGAGCGTCCTTTCGAGTCACCTCCCGACCTTTCCTTCTCACCGCCGATGTCCAACCGCTACCCTCTTCTGAATCGCGAGCTGGGCATTTTGGGGTTCAACGAGCGCGTGCTCGCACAGGCTGCGGACCCATCCGTGCCGCTCCTCGAACGCTTACGTTTCATCTGCATCACCAGCAGCAATCTGGACGAGTTCTTCGAAATCCGCATGGCGGGCTTGCAGGAGCAGATGCGTGACAACCCCGGCGCGCTTTCGCCGGATGGGATGTCCCTGCAGCATTGCTACGACCTCGTCGTAGAACGTGCGCAAAAACTGGTCCATCGCCAGTACACGATGCTGCAGGACACCGTGCTGCCCGCACTCGAAGACGAAGGCATCTATTTTCACGGCACGGAAGCATGGAACGAAGCGCAGACGGAATGGGCGCGCAATTACTTCCTCGATGAACTCTTGCCCGTCCTGACGCCGATCGGCCTCGATCCCGCGCACCCTTTTCCGCGTGTGCTGAACAAGAGCCTGAATTTCGTCGTCGAACTGGAAGGCAAGGACGCGTTTGGCCGCCAGGCGGTGATGGGCATCGTGCAGGCGCCGCGCGCGCTGCCGCGACTCGTGCGCATGCCGCAGGAACTGTCCGGCTATCCGCACGGCTTCGTATTGCTCAGTTCGCTGCTGCAACGCTTCGTCGGCGAGCTGTTTCCGAATCTCGTCGTGCGCAGCTGCAACCAGTTCCGCATCACACGCAACAGCGAACTGTTCGTCGACGAAGACGAAATCACGAACCTGCGCGTCGCGCTGCAGGGCGAACTGCCCGCGCGACATCTCGGCAACGCGGTGCGGCTCGAAGTGTCGGCGGAAACGCCCGCGCATCTCGTGCGGCGCCTGCTCGACGAAAGCGGCCTTTTGCAGAAGGACTGCTATTACGTCGATGGCCCGGTGAATCTCGTGCGTCTGATGCAGTTGCCCGAGATGGTCGACCGGCCCGATCTGAAGTTCGTGCCGCACATTCCCGCCACGCCCGCGCAGATCACCAACAGCTCAAGCCTGTTCGACGTGATCGATCAGGGCGACGTGCTGCTGCATCATCCGTACGAGAGCTTCCAGCCCGTGCTCGAACTGCTTTTGCAGGCCGCGAAGGACCCCAACGTCGTCGCGATCAAGCAGACCATCTATCGGACGGGCACCGATTCGCCGCTGATGGACGCGTTGATGCAGGCTGCGCGCAACGGCAAGGAAGTGACCGTGGTGGTCGAACTGCTCGCGCGCTTCGATGAAGAGACGAACATCAACTGGGCGTCGCAGCTCGAAGCCGTCGGCGCGCATGTCGTGTACGGCGTGGTCGGCCACAAATGCCACGCGAAGATGATGCTGATCGTGCGGCGCGTGTCGGAAGGCGGGCGCTCGCTCCTCAAACGCTATGTGCACCTTGGCACGGGCAACTATCATCCACGCACGGCGCGTCTGTACACCGACTTCGGCCTGATGACGGCCGACCAGAAAATCTGCGAAGACGTCCACCACGTATTCCAGCAACTGACGGGCATCGGCGGTGAGTTGCCGCTGCACGAGTTGTGGCAATCGCCGTTCACCCTGCATCCGAAGCTCATCGACGCGATTCGCGCCGAGGCCGAGCATGCGCGCGCAGGCAAGCGCGCGCGGATCGTCGCGAAGATGAACGCGCTGCTGGAACCGACGGTGATCGCGGAACTCTATGAGGCCTCGCAGGCGGGCGTGAAGATCGACCTGATCGTGCGCGGCGTGTGCGCGTTGCAGCCGGGCGTGGAGGGGTTGTCGGAGAACATCACGGTGCGCTCGATCGTCGGGCGCTTTCTCGAGCATCACCGGATCTTTTACTTCTATGACGATGGACGTGAGCAGGTTTATCTGTCGAGCGCCGACTGGATGGATCGCAACTTCTTCCGGCGCGTCGAGGTGGCGTTTCCGATCAACAACAGACGGTTGAAGCGCCGCGTGATCGCGGAAGGGCTGTCGGCGTTTCTTGGCGATAATCAGTCCGCGTGGCTGATGCAGAGTGATGGGCATTATCGGCGCCGCCGGCCGGGGAAGTCGTCGCGCAATGCGCAGATGAGTTTGTTGACGAAGTTTTGTATGTAGTGGGATTCGCGTTGCCCTTGCGTGGGGATTCGCGATGCGGGTCGCCGTTCCTTTACGCTGGCAGCCGCGAGGCGGGTCGTTTTGCCCCTTCGCTGGCAGCCGCGATGCGGTTTGCTTTGCCCTTACGCGGGCATCCGCGATGCGGGTCGCCTTGCCCCTTCGCGGGCATCCGCGAGGCGGGTCGTTTTGCACCTTCGCTGGCAGCCGCGAGGCGGGTCGTTTTGCACCTTCGCTGGCAGCCGCGATGCGGTTTGCTTTGCCCTTACGCGGGCATCCGCGATGCGGTTCGCTTTGCCCCTTCGCGGGCATCCGCGATGCGCCTCGCGGCGCGGGCGTTGCCCCTGTGCGGGGCGGCACCTACTTTCTTTGCCGCGGCAAAGA
>NZ_JAGIPX010000035.1:20403-89175 GCF_017814945.1 Paraburkholderia sp. LEh10 | reverse complement strand
TTCTTTGCTTACTTTCTTTGCGGCGGCAAAGAAAGTAAGTGCCGCCCCGCACAGGGGCAACGCCCGCGCCGCGAGGCGCTATCGCGGATGCCAGCGTAGGGCAAAGCAAACCGCATTGCGGATGCCCGAGCAAAGGAAAAGCAAACCACCAGGCGTCGCAGACAAAAACAAAAACGAAAACTCAAATCTCGATCTTGGTCCCCAACTCGACGACGCGATTCGCGGGAATACTAAAGAAGTCCGTCGGCTTCGCCGCGTTCTGATGCATCCACGCAAACACACGCTCACGCCACACCGACATACCCGGCAATTGCGTCGGCACGACCGTCTCCCGCGCGAGGAAAAACGACGTGTCCATCAGCTCGAACGACATATCATGCGTGACGCTGATCTGCTCGAGCACCGCCTTCACGTCGGGCGTCTCATTGAAGCCGTATGCAGCCTTCACAAGAAACAGGCCGCCCCCAACGTCCTTGACTGTCAACCGGTCCTTGTCTTCGACATAGGGAATATCCCGCGTGATGAACGTCAGGAAGATCGTGCGCTCGTGCAGCACCTTGTTGTGCTTCAGATTGTGCAAAAGGCTCACAGGTACAAGCGTCGCGCTGCCCGTCAAATAGATCGCCGTGCCCGACACACGATGCGGCGGATGCGCCAGCAGCCCCTGCACGAACGGCATCAGCGGAATGCCGTCGGCGGCCGTGCGCTCCTTGACGATCATGCGCCCCTTGAACCATGTCATCAGCAGGAAGAACAGTAGCGCCCCGATGCCAAGCGGCAGCCAGCCGCCCTCCGCCACCTTCAGCAGGTTCGCGCCGAAGAAGCCGAGGTCGACGAGCAGCAGCGCACCAATGATCAACGCCACCACGCCCTTGTTCCAGTTCCACACCTTCACCATCACGACGCTCGCGAGGACCGTCGTGATCACCATCGTCGCCGTCACGGCAATGCCGTACGCCGCAGCCAGGTTGTCCGAACTCTTGAACGCAATGACGATGCACAAAATGATGAACAGCAGCATCCAGTTGACGACGGGCACATAAATCTGCCCGATCGCCAGCTCGGATGTGTGCAGGATCTTCATGCGCGGTACATAGCCGAGCTGGATTGCCTGGCTCGTCAGCGAGTACGCGCCGGAAATCACTGCTTGAGACGCGATGACGGTAGCAACCGTCGACAGCACGACGAGCGGCAGCAGCGCCCAGTCAGGCGCGAGCAGATAGAAAGGGTTTTCGATCGCCTTCGGATCGTGCATCAGCAACGCGCCCTGGCCGAAATAGTTCAGCACCAGCGACGGCATCACGAGCGCGTACCACGCGCAACGAATCGGCTTCGCGCCGAAGTGACCCATGTCGGCGTAGAGCGCTTCCGCGCCCGTCAGCACCAGCACGACCGAGCCGAGCACCACGTATGCCTGCAGCACGTGCGCGGACATGAATGAGAACGCGTAGTACGGATTCAGCGCCTTGATGACTTCCGGCGACTGCACGATATGCGAAAGACCGAGCACCGCGAGCGTCAGGAACCACAGCACCATGATCGGGCCGAACAAACGGCCAACCAAAGCCGTTCCGTGACGCTGGATCCAGAACAGCATCACGAGGATCACCATCGTGAGCGGCAACACCAGATGCGACAGCTTCGGTGCCGCGATCTCCAGACCTTCGACGGCGGACATCACCGAAATGGCCGGCGTGATCACCGCGTCGCCGTAGAACATGCAGGCGCCGAAAATGCCGAGCATCATCAGCAGACCCGCCGCCTTGCTCTTCGTGTCGAACGAGCGCAGCGACAGCGCCATCAAAGCGAGCACGCCGCCCTCACCGTTGTTGTCGGCGCGCATGACGAACATCACGTACTTGATGCTGACGACCACGACGATCGCCCAGAACAGCAGCGAAATGACACCCAGGATGGAACTGTCGGTGAGGGGAATACCGTGGGAGGGGCTGAAGGCTTCTTTCAGCGAGTACAGCGGGCTGGTGCCTATGTCGCCGAAAACCACGCCGATTGCAGCGACTGCAAGCGATGGCAAGGGCTGCTTCGGGACGTGATGGTTGTTTGTCATAAACGCGAAAAGAATCCGTTCCTGAGCGGCAAAAACGAACGCTATTCTAAAGAATATGAGCGTCAAAGCCCACCATTTGACCCGTTGCGCCGACGCCACGCAACAGTGCACCGTGAACGCAGTGTAGCATCGCGTCCCACGCGGCGGTCTGTGCGACAGCGCTTGTGCGGCGCGGCTCGATCAGATCGCCGCCCATCCGTTTGAGCGTTTGGCGCAAAAAAAAAGGAGCCGGGATGGGCTCCGTTCCGATTCGTCGCAGATTGCCGGTGCGAATCTGCGCGACGTCGATTGGCTAGCTTGCGTCCGACGAACGCTCCTGGCCGCGCTTGATCCACGCGCTGAGATTGTGCGGACGCACCGTGTCCCACTCTTCGAACGGCTGATGAATCCATGGGTTCGTCGCGAGATACTGGACATGGTAGTCAGGCTTCACCTTCGAGCACGCCTTCCACCACAGCACCGCCGAACGCACCGACGTGATGGCGGGATAACGCTCCTTCAGATGCTGCTGCACGCGTGCGAGCGTCACGCCTGAGTCGACGAGGTCGTCGACCAGCAGCACGTTACCCGACAGTTCGCCGCGCGTCATCGTGATGTACTGCGCAATGTCGAGCTCGCCCTGCTCCGTGCCCGCTGCTTCGCGGTACGAGCTGGTCGCGAGAATCGCCAGCGGCAGATCGTAGATGCGTGAAAGCTGATCGCCGACACGCAGGCCGCCGCGCGCAAGGCACAGGATCTTGTCAAACTTCCAACCCGACTCGTGGACGGCGAGCGCAAGCATCTCGGTTAGCCGGTGGTACTCGTCCCAGCCGACCCACAGGTTCCTGTCGTCGTTGCGCGGGTCTTTCATTTCAATCATCGGTACACCCTGAATCATGCATCAAACCTTGAACGGGTGACGCAGGAGAATGGTTTCGTCACGGTCAGGACCCGTCGACACCATGTCGATGGGCACGCCCGCCACTTCCTGCACGCGCGTCAGATACGCCTGAGCGTTTGCGGGCAGCTTGCTCCATTCCTTGATACCGACGGTGCTTTCCTTCCAGCCGCCGAACGTCTCGTACACGGGCTCGCAACGCGACACCTCGTACGCGCCACGCGGCAGGATGTCGGCATTCTTGCCGTCGACCGTGTAACCGACGCACAGCTTCACTTCGTCGAGGCCATCGAGCACATCGAGCTTCGTGATGCACAGGCCCGACACGCCGTTGATCTGGATCGAGCGGCGCAGCGCAGCGGCGTCGAGCCAGCCAGTGCGGCGCGGACGGCCCGTGACCGAGCCGAATTCCTTGCCGACCTTCGCGAGCGTCAGGCCGACTTCTTCCTGGCGGTTCGCGTTGTCCGCATCATAGAGTTCGCTTGGGAACGGGCCCGAGCCGACGCGCGTGCAATACGCCTTCGTGATGCCGAGAATGTAGTTCAGCTTTTGCGGCCCAATGCCCGCGCCCGCCGTCGCCGCACCCGCGACGCAGTTGCTCGACGTGACGAACGGATACGTGCCGTGGTCGATATCGAGCAGCGTGCCCTGCGCGCCCTCGAACAGCAGGTTGTTGCCGGCGTGGTTCTCGTCGTAGAGACGCCGCGACACGTCGGTGACCATCGGCTTCAGACGGTCGGCATAGCTCAGCATCATGTCGAGCGTCTGCTGATAGTCGACAGCCGCCGCGCCGAGGTATTGCGTCAGCACGAAGTTG
Organism: Paraburkholderia sp. LEh10; assembly: GCF_017814945.1. Classification (GTDB taxonomy): domain Bacteria; phylum Pseudomonadota; class Gammaproteobacteria; order Burkholderiales; family Burkholderiaceae; genus Paraburkholderia. Next base: position 85,413 of record NZ_JAGIPX010000035.1, on the reverse strand, counting down.
TGGAAATCGAGGTTCGAGCGCAGGCGCTCGGCGAAGGCCTTCGGCTCGAACAGGTCCTGCACGCGCAAGCCCCGGCGCGCGACCTTGTCTTCGTAAGCTGGGCCGATGCCACGCCCCGTCGTGCCGATCTTGCCAGCGCCGCTGCGCGCTTCGCGGGCCTGGTCGATGGCGACGTGGTACGGGAGGATCAGCGTGGTGGCTTCGGAAATGAAGAGACGCTTTTGCACGTCGACGCCGGCCGATTCCAGCTCTTCGATTTCCTTGAACAGCGCTTCAGGAGACAACACGACGCCGTTGCCGATGTAGCACGCGACGCCCGGGCGCATGATGCCCGACGGAATCAGACGCAAGATGGTTTTCTTGCCGCCGATGATGAGCGTATGACCGGCATTGTGACCGCCCTGGAAGCGAACGACGCCTTGCGCGTGGTCCGTCAGCCAGTCAACGATCTTGCCCTTGCCCTCATCACCCCACTGGGTACCCACGACGACGACATTGCGCCCAGGGTTCACATTCACTGCGCTGGCAGACATGTTGATTCTTAAGCTGGTTAAAAACGTATTTTACCTATGTTCGCGGAAGGTTCCGGATTTTTTCGCGCAACGAAGCCGCGATTTTTCCTTTTGCGCTCAAAGGCATGGGATGCGGCGCATGCTGCGGCGCGCTCGCGCAAGGCTCACGGCGGTGCGCATCCCGATCGTTGCGGCGTCACGTTTCATATGACGCAGCGCGCCTTCACAACCTTCACGGCTTCGCTTCGACGACCCACTGGCCGTTGCGCTCGACCAGCACCCGGTCGCACGCGAATTCGTCCAGCGCGTGATCGTGGCCGGGCAGCGCCTGGATTACGACCTCGCCCGCATCGCGCAACGCAGCCACGCTCGTGCGCAACGCCTCATCGTGCTGCCACGGCGCGAGAATCGCGCTGCTGCGCGCTTCGATGGGCGAAATGCGCGCGACTTCGCGCAGGTCCAGCGAAAAACCCGTCGCCGCGCGGGCGCGGCCATAGGCCTGACCGACCTTGTCGTACCGGCCACCGCGCGCGACGGCGTTCGGCACGCCGTCAACGTAGGCCGAGAACATCACACCGCTGTGATACGCATAACCGCGCAGATCGGCCAGATCGATCAGCACTTGCGCGCCGTCGACCTGCTGCGCGAGAAACGCGAGGTCGTCGAGTGCTCGAGAGATTTCCGGCAAATTTGGCAGACGTGCACGGGCTTCCTCGAGCACGGTGGCGTCGCCATAGAGCGTCGGCAGCGCACGCAGCGCGTCGCGCGTGACGGGTGAAAGATTCGCCGTCAGTTCCTTCAAAAGCGGCACGTCCTTGCCGGCGAGCGCCACGAACAGCGCCTCGCCGAGCGATGCAGCGGCTGGTTCCCGGTCGATCAGCGCCGCGAGCACGGCCGCGTGGCACAGGTCCAGGCGCACCCTGCCGAGACCCGCCAGATGCAGCGCGTCCAGCATCAGTTGCTGGATTTCCAGATCCGCTTCGAGACCGGCATGGCCATAGATTTCAGCGCCGATCTGGATCTGCTCGCGCGTCGCGTGGAGGCCGCGCGGACGCGTATGCAGCACGTTGCCCGCGTAGCACAGACGCGTCACGCCCTGGCGGTTCAGCAGATGCGCGTCGATACGCGCGACCTGCGGCGTCATGTCGGCGCGCAGGCCGAGCGTGCGGCCAGACAGTTGATCTACGAGCTTGAACGTGCGCAGGTTCAGATCGCTGCCACCGCTCGTCAGCAGCGACTCCAGGTATTCGAGCAGCGGCGGCATGACCATCTCGTAGCCGTACGCGCGAAAACGGTCGAGCAGCCGGCGGCGCAGCTCTTCGATCTTGCGTGCCTCGGACGGCAGCACGTCGGCAATATTCTCGGGAAGTAACCAGGTCGACATCGATACAGTCCTACGACGGTAAATCCGGCGTCATCGCAGACGCCGTTGAAATGGGAGTGGCACGCAGCGCGCGGGACCGAAACGTTCGCGCGGGCCTCGCGCTTGACGTGACGGATCGGCGGCGCGCGGGTTCTTCAATGCGGCCGCCGACGCGCGAGTCTGAGCGCCGCGGCATTCAGCGTCACGGCACCACTGGGCACGACGCGCGTGCGGCATACAACGCAGAAACCCAGAGACGGCCGCCAGAAACAGACGGCACCTGACGCGCGTCGCCCGGAAACCGCACGAGCACCTACGTCGCGATCAGCAGCAGCATCAGCCCGAGCACCATCACGATCAGTCCGCCGATCCGGATATGGTGCGGCGGGCGCTCCGCTATTTTACGAAACGTGTCGCGCCACGCACTCGGAAAAACGAATGGGAACATCCCCTCGATGATCAGCATCAGTGCGATCGCGAGCAGTAACGAGCCAGCTATGTCCATGCGATGAGGCCGCCGCGATACCTGTGCCGCGGCGTTTCAGTTATCAGTGTTTGCGCGCGCCCGTCGACGCGCCGGAAGACGATTGGGCGGCAGCGCCGTCCGGGCTACGCATGAAGCGGTAGAAGTCGCTGCTCGAGTCGACGACCATCACGTCGCCTGGCTTGAAGCTGTTCTTGTAGGCCTGCATGCTTTGGTAGAACTGATAGAACTGCGGATCGCGGCTGTACGCGTCGGCGGCAATCGACGCGGCCTTGCCGTCGCCGTCGCCCTTGATCCCCTGCGCCTCTTTGTACGCGTCGGCGAGCACCGCCTGCTGCTGATGCGCGGCGTCCGCCTTGATCTTGTCCGCTTGCGCCTGTCCTTCCGCGCGCTGCTGGTTGGCGATCTGCTCGCGCGCGGCAATCATGCGCTTGTAGACGGAGTCGGCCATCGCGGCGGGGAAATCGATGCGCGTGAGCTGCACATCGACGACATCGACGCCCAGCGACGCCGCGCTCTTCTGCAGGCCGTCGCGCGCCGCGTCCGTGATCGCGTCCTGCTTCGCGAGCGCGTCGGGCAGCGTGGACTTCGCGAACGCGTCGCCGAGCGCGCCGCGCGCGAGCAGCGCGAGACGGTCGGGCAGGCTCTGCACGTCGCCCTTCGTTTCCGCGACCAGCTTCACGGGATCGGACACGCGGTACTTCACAACGGGGTTCACCAGCACTTCCGTTTTGTCGGACGTGGCGTAGCGGTCTTCATCGGGCGTGTCGAGCGACTGGATGCGCGTGTCCACCGACGTCACCGTCTGCAACGGCGGCGGCAGCTTCACGTGCAGACCGGGGCCGGCGAGCGTGGGCGCGGCATCGCCGCGCGCGGACACGACGGCCATGTGCCGCGGATCGACGACGAATACCATCGACGATGCCGCGAACAGCACGATCACGATGGCAATGACGAGCGCAATGGTTTTGTTCATGTTCGCGCTCCTTATTGCAGATCGTCTTCGCGGCCGCGGCTGCGGAACGAATCGCGCGAACGGAAGGCGTCGCTCGCGGCGGCCGCCTGGCTTGCGGCGCTGACGGGCGCGGCGGGCGGCGCGACGATGGTCGGGGTGCTGCCGCCCTGTGCCGCTGACTGGCTGTTCTGGGCGTTTTGAGCGGCGGGTGCTCCCTGCGCCGTCTGGGCAGCCGACGCGGAACTGGCGGCAGCCGCCTCGGCCGCGCGCTGGCGCGTCTGCTCGACCAGCTTGTCGAGCGGCAGATACAGCACGTTGCTGCCGGACTTGCTGTCGACGAACACCTTCGTCGTGTTCGAATAGATCTGCTGCATCGTTTCGAGATACATGCGCTCGCGGATCACGGCAGGCGCCTTCGAATACTGCGCATACACTTCCTTGAAGCGCTCGGCTTCGCCTTGCGCCTGCGCGACGACACGGTCGCTATAGGTTTTCGCGTCGTCAATCATGCGCGCGGCTTCCGCCTGCGCGCGCGGCAGCAGTTCGTTCGCGTACGCCTGCGCATCGCGCTTCGCGCGCTCGCGGTCCTGACGCGCCTTCGCGGCGTCGTCGTATGCCGCCTGGACCTGGTCGGGCACCTGCACGCTCTGGATCGTCACGCCCGTCACGGCGAGCCCCGTGTGAAATTCGTCCAGGGAATGCTGGATCGCTTGCGCCAGTTGCGCGCGAACGACTTCGCGGTCCTGATTCAGGATGTCGTTCGTGCTGCGCGCACCGACGATCTGCCGCACGGCCGCCTGCGCGGCCTGCGTGACGCTCTGATCTGGCTCGGCGCTGCGGAACAGATAGTCGGCCGGCTTGCGGATCTGGTATTGGACCGCGAAGCGCACAGCGACGATATCGGTGTCGTGCGTGAGCATCGACGCGTCCTTCACGTTCGCGAGACGCACCACATTGTTGCGGCCGATTTCGACGGAACGCACCTGGCCGACATTGACGACTTCATGTGACTCGAACGGATACGGCAGGCGCCAGTGCACGCCCTGCCCGGCCGTGCCTTGCACCTGGCCGAAGCGCAGCACCACGGCCGCCTGACCGTCCTGCACGACGAACACCCCGCTGCCGAGATAGATCGCGATCAGCACGCCGATGATGATGCCCACGCCGATGCGCGCGCCACGCCCATTGTCCGGGCGGCGGTCGCCGCCTCCACCCTTGCGGCCGAACACGCGCGACAGGCGCTGGTTGAACTCGCGCCACATTTCATCGAGATCGGGCGGACCTTCGCTGTCCTTGCCGTTGGGCGGACGCTTCGAATCGTTCAGCCGCTGACGATCGCCATTGCCTTCGCCCCGGCCCCACCGCGGGTCGTTCAGCGACAACATGGCGCGTAGACGCAGCCAGATACTCCGCTCGTTGTAATCGTTCACCTGTGTTCGTTCACCAGAGTAGACAGCGGGTCAATGCAATTGGAACGGGTCGGCGCCCGTGTCTGGGATCTTGCGGTCTTCGCGGTGGTCTTCGCCTGCATCATCGCGTTGGTCTTGATGAAATGCCGCCGCTCCCGGGTCTCCCTCCGACAGCAGACCGTCAGATTCCGAAAGATGTTCGGCCGTTGCGATTTCGGCGATGGCAGCGCGCAGTGTGTCCAGTCCTTGCCCCGTGCGCGCGCTCAAAAAGACGCGCGAAATATTACCATACTCGTCCCGCTCGACCGCGTCGCCTCGGGCCGCCAGCTCCGGCACCGCGTCGATCTTGTTGAACACCAGTACCTGACGGATGGTGTCTGCGCCGATCTCGCGCAGCACGTCGTTGACCTGATCGATCTGATCGAGACGCACCGCGCTCGACGCATCGACAACGTGCAACAGCAGATCGGCGTGAATCGTTTCTTCGAGCGTGGCGCGAAATGCCGCCACCAGTTGGTGAGGCAGCTCACGAATGAATCCTACGGTGTCCGACACGACGATCTGCCCGGTCTCCTCACCGAGATAGACGCGGCGCGAGGTCGTGTCGAGCGTGGCGAACAGCTGGTCGGCGGCGTAGGCCTGCGCCTTCGTCAGCGCGTTGAACAGCGTCGACTTGCCTGCGTTCGTATAGCCGACGAGCGACACCGACATCGTGCGATTGCGCGCGCGCGCGCGGCGCTGGGTGCCGTGCTGGCGGCGCAGCTTTTCGAGACGGCCCTTGAGCATCTTGATGCGCTCGCCGATCAGCCGGCGGTCGGTTTCGAGCTGCGTTTCACCTGGGCCGCGCAGGCCGATACCGCCCTTTTGCCGCTCGAGGTGAGTCCACGCGCGGATCAGCCGTGTCGCGAGATATTGCAGTTGCGCGAGTTCGACCTGCAGCTTGCCTTCGTGGCTGCGCGCCCGTTGCGCGAAGATGTCGAGGATGAGGCTCGTGCGGTCTACGACACGCCTGTTAAGCGCACGCTCCAGATTGCGCTGCTGCGCGGGCGCGAGCGCGTGATTGAAGATGACGATCTCGATGTCGTTCGCCTCGCATGCAAGGCGCAGTTCTTCGGCCTTGCCGCTGCCGACGAACATCGCGGCATCGGGACTGGAGCGTCTTCCGGTGAGAGTGACGGCAGGATGGGCGCCCGCGCTTTGCGCGAGCAGGCTGAGTTCTTCGAGACTGGCTTCGAAATCGATCTTGCCGAAGTCGATGCCGACAAGCGCGGCGTTAATCAAATTGGTGGATGTCAAAATGAAGCGGCCGGTCTTTGTCGCCTGCGGACGACGCTCGACCGGCCGCGACGAAGGGTTAGGACGATTCGGAATCCGGGTGGAAATTCACCGGACGAGCGGGCACGACGGTCGAAATTGCGTGCTTGTACACCATCTGGGTGACGGTATTCCGGAGCAACACGACGTACTGGTCGAACGATTCAATGTTCCCTTGAAGCTTGATGCCGTTGACCAGATAGATCGAGACGGGCACATGCTCTTTACGCAGTGCGTTCAAAAACGGGTCTTGTAACAGTTGCCCTTTGTTGCTCATAGCAAACTCCGTATTTTTTTGCAGGTTGACTTAATTGTCGGCGAAGAAAAAGAAATCCGCCGTCAATCGCTACACTATAGCCGATTTTTATTTACCAGCGCTTCGCCTGGCCGTTCGGCCAGGAGCCAGTGTACATGCGGGTTTCGGGCCGGATTTCAACCCGGTTCCCGGCCCGTTTCACCCCTTGTCCGCATAGGGGTTCGTCGACGACCGGAACTCTATCCGCAATGGAGTGCCCGTCAACGCGAAAGTTTCCCGGAAGCGGTTCTCGAGGTAGCGCTTGTACGTGTCGGTGACGGCGTCGAGCGCATTGCCGTGAATCACGATGATCGGTGGATTCTGCCCCCCCTGGTGCGCGTAACGCAGCTTCGGACGCACGGGGCCCCGGCGGCGCGGCTGCTGGAACTCGACGGCCTCGATCAGCGCGCGCGTGAGCTTCGGCGTCGGCAGCTTGGACATCGCGGCCTTGTATGCGTCGTCGACGGAACGCATCAGCGGGCCGATTCCCGTTTTTTCGGCTGCGGAAATGAAATGGAACTTCGCGAATTCGAGGAATTTTAGCTTGCGCTGCAGATCCGATTTGGTGCGCTCACGCACATGCGGATCGAGCCCGTCCCACTTGTTCACGCCGACCACGAGCGCCCGCCCCTGTTCGACGACGAAGCCCGCGATGTGCGCGTCCTGCTCCGAAATGTCCTGGCGCGCGTCGAGCAGCAGGATCACGACATTGGCGTCGGAGATCGACTGCAGCGTCTTCACCACCGAGAACTTCTCGATCGCCTCGAACACCTTGCCGCGCTTGCGCAAGCCGGCCGTGTCGATCAGCGTGTATTTCCTGCCTTGCCGCTCGAAGTCGACGTAGATCGAATCGCGCGTCGTGCCCGGCATGTCGAACGCGATCACGCGGTCTTCGCCGATCAGCGTGTTCACCAGCGTCGACTTGCCGACGTTCGGCCGCCCAACGATCGCGATCTTGATGCCATGCGGCTCCTTCTCTTCGTCGCCTTCTTCCGGCTGGCCAGCGTACGCGACTTCGAGCGCCTCGTTGATCATTTCCGTGACGCCGTCGCCGTGCGCAGCGGAAATCGCGCGCGGATCGCCAAGGCCGAGCTCGTAAAAGTCGGCGGCCACGGCCGAGTATTTCATCCCCTCGGCCTTGTTGACGACGAGGAAAATCGGCCGGCCCGTCTTGCGAAGATAGTCGGCGATCGACTTGTCCTGCGGCGCGAGGCCGTTGCGGCCATCGACGATGAACACGACGATATCCGACTCCTCGACGGCCTGGCGCGTCTGCCGCGCCATCTCGTGCAGAATGCCATCCTTCGCGACGGGCTCGAAGCCGCCCGTATCGACGACGAGATACGGTCGCTCGCCGACGCGCCCTTCACCATAGTGACGGTCGCGCGTAAGGCCGGGCAAATCGGCGACGAGCGCATCGCGCGAGCGCGTGAGCCGGTTGAACAGCGTGGATTTCCCCACATTGGGGCGCCCGACGAGGGCAATAACGGGTTTCATCAGATCTTGTTCACAGTGAAGCGCGGCGTCGATCAATCGAGCTGCCGCGCTGGCAACGCCATGCGGCCGTTGCACGGCTGCGTTTGACGAAAATTATCACGAAATTGACCCGTTTCGGACGCGCGGAGCTTGCGCAGACGAACGGGATTCAGGTTGGCTGCCTGGGTGGCTGCCCATACACGGCGAGGCGCGTTGCGCATCATGCAGGCGGCAGCAAACGGCAACTGCATCGCCTTGACAGCGCAGCAAGCGCTGGATGACCGCCAGCGCAGCCCGGCTGACGGCCCGATTTTCGACGACGGCTCGTGTTGGTCACGCGCCGTCAAAAAACATGCGGCCGGCAAAGCCGGCCTGCATATCACCGAGCGACGCCCTCAAGCCACCAGACGCGCCACACGGCCAAACTGCTGTTAGCGCGGACGGAAACCGTACAGGTCGCCGTCATGCGTCTGCACGATCAGCGTATCGCCGGCGAGCACGGGCGCAGCGGTAATCGCGCTGCCGTCTGTCTTCGCGCGGGCGACGAACGTGCCGTCGTCACGCGACAGGAAGTGCACGAAGCCTTTGTAGTCGCCCACCACGGCGGCATGACCTAGCAACAACGGCACGCTCACGTCGCGGCTTTTCAGCTGGTCGTTGCGCCACAGTTGCTGGCCCGACGAAGCGTCGAACGCCGACACGATCGCCCAGTCGTCGCCCGCAACCACGACGCGGTCGTCCTGCGCGAGGCCGCTCGTGCTCGAGAACGCCTTTTCCCACAGAGCGCGGCCCGAGTTCGCATCGAAGCAGCCGAGCTGGCCCTGGAACGTCACCGCGCAGGTTTCGGCGCCGACCAGCGTTGGCGGGCCCGTCACGTCGTTGATGCGCTCGACTTCCGTCACGCCCTTCGGATACGACACAGGCGTCGTCCAGTAGGCGTCGCCCGTCTGCACGTTGATCGCCGCGAACTGGCCGCCCGGGAAGCCGGCCAGCACGGCCTGGTCGCCCGCGAACGTCATGCCCGACGACACGCGCAGATTGAGGGGCACTGCACGGTTGCGGTAGTTCCACTTCTGCTCGCCCGTCCGTGCGTTGAACGCGGTGATCTGGCCATCGACGGTGCGCACGACCACGAGGCCATTACCGACGAGCGGCGGCGACAGGATCTCGCCCGGCGCCGTGCCCTTCCACGACAGCTTGCCGCCTTCGTCGAGCACGTACACTTCGCCTTTCAGGCCGCCGACTGCCGTCAGCGTGCCGTCCGTGCCGACGCCCGCCGACAGGTCGTCGCCGAGCTTCGTGCGCCAGATGTCCTTGCCCGTCTTCGCATCGATCTTCGCGACCGAGCCGTTCGCGCCAGCCGCGTACACGGCGTCGCCGACGGCAACGGGCGAGAACATATAGCGCCCGGCCTTGCCCACGCTGGCCGTCCACGCCTGCTGTACGTCGAGCACGGGTTTGAACTCGGTGAGCGGCGTGGGCACGCGGCGCTCGTCTTTCGACGATGAGCAGGCCGTCAGAGCGAGCACGGTCATCGCACAGGCAACGGGCACAGCGTAACGTTTCAGCAGATTCATCGGTGAACGAAGCATGTATGTTGTATTGATCAAAAGGAAACGGCGGACGTTGCGGCGGCGCGCAACGATCAGCCGCCCAGCGCGTCGAGCTTGAACTGAACCAGCTGACGGGCGGACGCGTCGCTCTTCGGCAGCGAGTCGAGCGCGAGCTTGTAGGCAGCGCGCGCATCGTCGCGCTTGCCTTGAGCGGCGAGCAGATCGCCGCGGCGGTCGGCGACCACGCCCTTGAACGCATCCGAAGGATCGTTGAGCAGCGCGAGACCGGCGTCATAGGCCTTTTCGTCGAGCAGCAGCGAGGCAAGACGCAGCTTCGCGATCTGCTTGAATTCGTCGTCCTTCGCGTGGTCGATGGCCCACTGGAGCTGCGCTTTCGCGCCGGGTTCGTCGCCCGCTGTATAGAGCGCCTTCGCGGCCGCGAGCGCCGTCATTTGCGCATACGCGGTGCCGCCGAACTTGTCTTCCATGTCGGTTGCGACGCGCGTGATGGTCGCCTTGTCGCCGCCCGCCGTGGCCTGCTGAAGCTGGTCGTACAGCACGGCCGCCTCCGCCGCCTGATGACGCTGCCAGTAGTTCCAGCCGTTCCAGCCCGCCGCGGCGACGAGCGCCACCAGCACGATCCAGGTCGTGGCATTTCCCCACTGCGCCCACCATGCCTTCAGGCTTTCAACCGATTCTTGTTCGTCGTGGTAACTCATCGCGACGCGATTTCCTTTTTCCTGGTGCCTTGTCAGATTGGGGCCGCCGCTGTATTGCGGCCCATCGAACAACTGAGCGATCAGTCGTCGCCGTCTTCGGTGGACGCAACCATCGCATTGATTAGATATTCGGTCAAGTCTTCGAGCGGCACCGTCTGTTGCTCGCTCTTTGCGCCGCTTTGCGACATGTCGCGCAGCGCCTTGACACCCGCCGTGCCGTTCGCGACCTCGTCTTCGCCGAGGATCACCGCAAACGCTGCGCCGCTTGCGTCGGCGCGCTTCATCTGCGACTTGAAGCTCGCAGCCTGACCATCAGGACTGCAATGCAGAATCACGTCGAGGCCCGTATCACGCAGACGCTCGGCGATGATGAATGCCTGCTCGCGCGCCGCATCGCCCTGGTGCGCGACATACACATCGCAACCCTCGGCTTCCGGCACGAGCTTCTCTTCCTTCAGCAATTCGAGAATGCGCTCGACGCCCATCGCCCAGCCGCACGCGGCCGTCGGCTTGCCGCCCAGCTGCTCGATGAGCGGATCGTAGCGGCCGCCTGCCGCGACCGTGCCTTGCGCGCCGAGCTTGTCGGTGATCCACTCGAACACGGTGAGGTTGTAGTAGTCGAGACCGCGCACCAGACGCGGATTGATCGTGAACGGAATGTTGTTCGCCTTCAGAATGCGCTGCAGCCCTTCAAAGTGCGCGCGCGATTCCTCGCCGAGAAAGTCGATCAGTTTCGGCGCATTCTGCGCAACTTCCTGCAACGCGGGATTCTTCGTGTCCAGCACGCGCAGCGGGTTCGTGTAAAGACGACGCTTCGCGTCTTCGTCGAGCACGTCGATATGCTTTTCGAGGTACGCAATCAGCTCGACGCGATGTTTCGCGCGCTCTTCGGCAAGACCCAGCGAATTGATTTCGAGCTTGATGCCTGTCAGGCCGAGGTCGTCCCACAGACGCTGGCACATCAGGATGATTTCCGCATCGGCATCCGGGCCGGCGAAACCGAGCGCCTCGACGCCCACCTGATGGAACTGGCGATAACGCCCGCGCTGCGGACGCTCGTGACGGAACATCGGGCCGATGTACCACAGGCGCTTCGGGCCGTCGTACAACAGGTTGTGCTCGATCGACGCGCGCACGACGGCGGCCGTGTTCTCCGGACGCATCGTCAGGTTTTCGCCGTTCAGCGCATCCGTGAAGCTGTACATCTCTTTTTCGACGATGTCAGTCACTTCACCGATGCCGCGCGTGAAAAGTTGCGTGTGCTCGATGATCGGCGTGCGGATATTCTGGTATCCGTACGAACGCAGCATCGACTTGACCGTCGTTTCGAAAAATTCCCACAGGCCGGCGTCCTGCGGAAGGATGTCGTTCATGCCCTTCACGCCGGACAATTTTTCAAGCCGTTTCTTCTGTTCAGTCATCTGTCTTCGATTGACGATTGGATGTGGAGCGAATCAGTTCGCCGCTTCGGCGCGGACGGCATTGGGACCGTAACTGCGCTCGACGTAGTCGCTCACGATCTGCTGGAATTCCTGCGCAATGTTTTCGCCGCGCAGCGTCTTGACCTTCACGCCGTCGATGAACACGGGCGCGGCCGGGTTTTCGCCCGAGCCCGGCAGGCTGATGCCGATGTTCGCGTGCTTCGATTCGCCGGGACCGTTGACGATGCAGCCCATCACGGCAACATGCATCTTCTCGACACCAGGATAGCTGTCACGCCACACGGGCATCTGCGTACGCAGATACGTCTGGATTTGCGACGCGAGTTCCTGAAACAGCGTGCTCGTCGTGCGGCCGCAGCCGGGGCACGCGATAACCATCGGCGTGAACGAGCGCAGACCCATCGTCTGCAGGATTTCCTGGCCAACGATCACTTCGCCCGTGCGCGACGCGCCTGGCTCCGGCGTCAGCGAAATGCGGATCGTGTCGCCGATGCCTTGCTGCAACAGCACGGCGAGCGCCGCCGTCGACGCGACGATACCTTTCGAGCCCATACCCGCTTCCGTCAGGCCCAGGTGCAGCGCAAAGTCGCAGCGGCGCGCGAGTTCCTGATATACGGCGATCAGATCCTGCACGCCGCTCACCTTGCACGACAGGATGATCTTGTCGCGGCCAAGGCCGAGTTCGACGGCGCGTTCCGCCGAGCCGATCGCCGACTGGATCAGCGCCTCGTACATCACGCTTTGCGCTTCCCAAGGTTCGGCGCGCGTGGCGTTTTCGTCCATCATCTTCGCGAGCAGGTCCTGATCGAGGCTGCCCCAGTTCACGCCGATACGCACCGGCTTGTCGTACCTGGCGGCGGCTTCGATCATCTGCGCGAACTGCGTGTCGCGCTTCGCGCCCTGGCCGACGTTGCCCGGATTGATCCGGTACTTCGACAGCGATTCCGCGCAGCCGGGATAGTCACGCAGCAGCAGATGGCCGTTGTAGTGAAAATCGCCGACGAGCGGCACCGTCACGCCCATACGGTCGAGCTGCTCGCGAACGGCGGGCACAGCGGCGGCGGCTTCGGGCGTGTTCACCGTGATGCGCACGAGTTCGGAACCCGCTTGCGCGAGCTCCTTGATCTGGATCGCGGTGCCGATCGCGTCTGCCGTATCCGTGTTCGTCATCGATTGCACGCGCACGGGCGCGTCGCCACCGATCGTCACGAGCTGGCCGCCCCAACGGACATCGACGGCATGCGAGCGGCGACGCGGCGCGTGACCGCCGAACACCGGCACGGTCGAAACAATCTGACTGCTGGATTTCACTTGATCGGAGTGCATCGATAAACCCGCTTACGCCGCCTGCTCGTGGCCGGGAAAGCGTCCCGGCACGTCGCTGAATACGGCGCATGAATTGAAAAAGCGCCGCGGCCCTGAAACCCGCGACGCACACGGTTGAATTGCGTCAGGGCAACGCGAAGCGCGCCACATTACCCTTCGCAGACGCATATTTGGCTGGGTCAACAGGCTGGCCGTCCAGCGTGATCGAATCCAGACCGGCCTTGTTGCCGACCGTCACCTTGAGCGGCGGCAACCCGCTTACCTCTTTCGTCTCGCCTGCATGCACGAGGCCGGAGAATACTTCCTTTCCGTCCTTCTGGCGCACGCTGAACCAGCTGTCCTGCTTGACCGCCAGCGCAACCATCGACGAGCCTTCCGGCGCCGCGGACGGCTCGCTGGCCGACTCGGCCGATGCGGCAGCCACCACCGCCGGCGCGGCACTCGCAACCTTGGGCGCTGCGGCGCCCGGCGCGGATGCGGAAGCGGCCGTCGATGCCGGCGCGACACCCGCCGTCGGCAGCGGCGCGGGCAACGGCGCCGCGGACGCGCCTTCCGCTGCGATGGCTTGTGTGTCGGTCTCGGCGCTTGAAGCTGCCGCCTCGGCCGTCACGGACGCTGCACTGGCCGCATTGGCCGCGACGGCCGACGCATTTTCAGTCGCCGCCGGTGCGCCCACGATGCCTTTCAGACGCGCGAGCCAGGCCGTCGACTCACCATTGTTCGTATGCCACATGGCGAGCGCGATCAGCACGACGACGGCGAGCGCTACACCCCAGATCCATGAGCGGCCGCGCGGCGCGCCGCCGCCCCCCAGAGACAGCGACACTTTCCCGCGCGGCAAATCGGCGCCCGCCGATGCGGGCATCGTCAGCGCGGGCTCCGGGACGCCTTTTTCGCGGCGCAGCGCCTGCGTCATCGGCGCCGGATCGGCCCCTACCATTTTCGCGTAACTGCGCACGACGCCGAGCGCGAACGTCGTGTCCGGCAACTGGCTCAGATCGCCTGCCTCAAGCCCGCGCAACTTGCCCGGCGCGACCTTCAGGCGCGCCGATACATCCTCGACCGACCAGCCCTTCGACTCACGCAACTGCGCGAGCCGCGCCCCGACCGCGGCCAGCGAGTCGAACCCGATCGGCACGGCAGCCGGCGCGGCCGCGGACAGCGTGCGGCCCGTATGCGTATCCATGTCGTGCGGTTGCGGGTGCTGCGGCTCACTCATCCCAAATCCTTTCGCGTCGATTCTTTTTTCACTCATGCGCACCGGCCCGTTGGCATGTCCGGTTTCGCAGACCGTTTATAACAAAATGTGCGGCTGCGCGTGCCGCTTCCGATCGATTCTGCTCACTTTCTTTTCACTTCACGCGACGACGCGTTTCAGCGCTGCCTGATTCCTGACATCGGGCCTCGTTTCGTCTGTCGCAGGCCTTACACCGCGCGGAGTTCGATCACCTTCGCCTTGCCGCTGCGTTCGGCAAGCCGCGTGCGATCCTTGACGGCGCCCGCCAGCTGGCCGCAGGCGGCGTCGATATCGTCGCCGCGCGTCTTGCGCACTGTTGTGACGACCCCTGCGTCGATCAACACTTGCGCGAAACGCTTGATCTGCTCGTTCTTCGAGCGCAACAGGCCCGATTCCGGGAACGGATTGAACGGAATCAGGTTGAATTTGCACGGCACGTCGCGGGTCACAGCCAGCAATTCACGTGCGTGCGCTTCGCTGTCGTTCACGCCGTCGAGCATGCAGTACTCGAATGTAATGAAGTCGCGCGGCGCAACCTTTAGATACCGCTGGCACGCGGCCATCAACTCGCGCAGCGGATATTTCTTGTTGAGCGGCACCAGCACGTCGCGCAGCGCGTCGTTCGACGCGTGCAGCGAGACGGCGAGCGCCACGGGGAGATCGGCGCCGAGCCGGTCCATCATCGGCACGACGCCCGACGTGGACAACGTAACGCGCCGGCGCGACAGGCCATAGGCGTTGTCGTCGAGCATCAGGCGCATCGCGGGCACCACGGCGTCGTAATTGAGCAGCGGCTCGCCCATGCCCATCATCACGACGTTCGTGACAACGCGCTCGCCCTTGCCCTCCCCACCCGTGGCGCGACCGCCGGCCGTGCCGAGCGACGCGCGCAGCGCAAATTCGGCCATGCGCAGCTGGCCGATGATTTCGCCCGTGGTGAGATTGCGTGAGAACCCCTGCTTGCCCGTCGAACAGAAACGGCAGTTGACCGCGCACCCCGCCTGCGACGAGACGCAAAGCGTACCGCGCGTTTCTTCCGGGATGAACACGGTTTCGACCGCGTTGCCGTTGCCGACGTCGACGAGCCACTTACGTGTACCGTCGGAGGAAATATGGTCGCTGACGATGCCGGGCATCGTGATCGATGCACGGCCCTTCAGCTTTTCGCGCAGAGACTTCGCGAGATCAGTCATCCCGTCGAAGTCGGCAGCGTTGTACTGGTGAATCCAGCGCTGCAATTGCTTGGCGCGAAACGGCTTCTCGCCGAGGCTGTCGCAATACGCGACAAGGCCTGCGGCGTCGAGATCGAGAAGGTTGACGGTTGGACTGCTCGTCATATCGAATCCTGCCATTCAGTGCGAGACTGCGTTCATGCAACAAGCTGCATGAACGCGTGTGCCGCCAGCGCCCGCTCCTGCCAGCTGTTACTGCTGAACTACGAAGCGCTTAACGCGAGTAGACGTTGACTTCCGGGAAGAAGAACGCGACTTCGACGGCTGCCGTTTCGGCGGCGTCCGAACCGTGCACTGCGTTCGCGTCGATGCTGTCCGCGAAGTCGGCACGGATCGTACCCTTTTCGGCCTTCTTCGGATCCGTCGCGCCCATCAGGTCGCGGTTTTTCAGGATGGCGCCTTCGCCTTCCAGAACCTGAACCTGCACGGGACCCGAGATCATGAATTCAACGAGATCCTTGAAGAACGGACGTGCTGCGTGCACGGCGTAGAACTTCTCTGCGTCGGCGCGCGACAGGTGAACCATGCGCGATGCCACGATCTTCAGGCCAGCGTTTTCGAAGCGGCTGTAGATCTGGCCGATCACGTTCTTGGCCACTGCGTCCGGCTTGATAATCGACAGGGTGCGTTCGATCGCCATAAAAACTCCAGAAAATTAAGAGGTTACAAATTTAAATGAATCCGCTATTGTAGCATGTTCCCGTGTATCATTGCGATTGAACCCTTACTGCACTGTAAGGTCGAAGTTGAATCGCTAATGACTTGCTAAGAATGGGGTAACACAATGTAATTGCACCGTGTTGTGCGCCGCATTGAAACTCCCCGCCCCGGCGTTAATCTTAGGGTTGTGGGTCCGCGCGACCGGCGGCAACCGCCAGCCGGCGCCGTACGAAAACCGTTGCAAGCCATCTCGCAACATTGCGTCTGACGCAAGGAGAGACCATGAACGAATATCCCTATAACTTCGGTCGGGGCGGCGCCGTCACCACGGCCGAGACCCGCAACCGGGTACTGCGCAACACCTACTGGCTGCTTGCGCTGTCCATGGTGCCGACCGTCATCGGCGCGTGGGTCGGCGTCGCCACCGGCTTCTCGCTATTCGCCGCCACCAGCCCGGCGATGAGCATGCTCGCGTTCTTCGCGATCGCGTTCGGCTTCATGTTCGCGATCCAGAAAACGAAGGACAGTGCTGCCGGCGTGTTCGTGCTGCTCGGCTTCACGTTCTTCATGGGCCTGATGCTGTCGCGGCTGCTCAGCTTCATCCTCGGCTTTTCGAACGGACCGTCGCTGATCATGCTCGCGTTTGGCGGCACCGGCGTGATCTTCGCCGCGATGGCGACGGTCGCGACCGTCAGCAAGCGTGATTTCTCGGGCCTCGGCAAATGGCTGTTCGTCGGCGTGATCGTGCTGCTGCTGGCGATGGTCGCGAATGTGTTTCTGCAGCTGCCCGCTCTGATGCTAACCGTGTCGGTGCTCGCGATCGTGATCTTCTCCGCCTACATGCTGTTCGACGTACAGCGCGTGGTGAACGGCGGCGAGACGAACTACATCACGGCGACACTGGCGATCTACCTCGACCTGTACAACGTGTTCGTGAATCTGCTGGCGCTCCTCGGCATTTTCGGCGGCAACCGTAACTGATTGACGTCAGACGTCAGCTAAAGACCAAAACGCCCGTGACGAGCAATCGTCACGGGCGTTTTCACTTTTTCGGCCGAAAGGCACAAAGCCGCCGCGCGACTCAGAAACTCAACCAGCCAAACCCGTCGCTCTGCGTCGCGACCACCACTTCCGTCGACGCCGCGCCAAGCACTGACGCCATCGCCGCGCGCGCCAGCTCGGGCAGATTGTTCTGCTGGCTCAGGTGCGCCGCGACCAGATGCCGCAATTTCGATCGATCCAGCGAGGCAAGGATTTCCGCCGCCGCGTCGTTGTTCAAATGCCCGTGATTGCCGCCGATTCGCGCCTTCAACGACGGCGGATAGCGTGAGGCAGCCAGCATCTGGACATCATGGTTGCATTCGAGCACGAGCGCATCGCAGCCGCTCAGCACCGCGCTGATATGCGGCGTCGACGTGCCGACGTCAGTCAGCACACCAAGCCGTGACGCGCCATCGAAAAACACGTACTGCAGCGGCTCGCGCGCATCGTGCGGAACCGTGTACGGCAAAACACTCAGATCGCCGATCGCGACCGCCTCGTCGCTCCACAGCACGTGCAGCTCGACGTCGGCCTCGTCGGCGCCGACGGCGCGCGCCGTGCCCCAGCTCATGTACAACGGGATCGACAGCTTGCGCGCAAGCGTCAGCGCGCTACCGATATGGTCGCCATGTTCGTGGGTGATGAGAATGGCGTCGAGTTCATCGACGCCCGCGCCCAGCCGCTCCAGCCGCCGGGCGACTTCTTTCGCCGAGAAGCCGCAGTCCAGCAGGACTCGTGTGGTCGTGAGACCGCTTTCGGCCTCCACCAGCAGTGCATTGCCTTCACTGCCGCTTCCCAGACTGGCGAATCGCACGACCCGCCTTAGTTCAGCTGCGCGTGCAGCAGCGACACGATGCGCTGCGCGTCCGAGGACGTATCCACCTGGCCGTTCGCATCGACGACGGCGACCTGCGTCATCGCGTCGCCCTTCGAGCGCACGTTCACGAGAAATTCGTGGCCGTCCTTCTTTGCGCTCTTGTCGCTGTAAAACAGCTTGCCGAACAGACCGTCACGCTTGAGCTCCTGCATCGAGTCCGCGTACCGCACGTAATAGATGCCCTTCTCGCGATCGCGATTGTCGACGGTGAAGTTCGTGCGATCGAGCGCAAGGCCGACGCGCAGCCACGCGCGATCGAACGACTCGGGCAGGTCGAGGGTCGCACCGCCCGCACTCTTGTCCAGCTGCGCCTGCGCCGTCGCCGGATGGGCGTTGGTCAGCAGCTGCTTCGATTGCGCGTCAGTAAGACCGAATTTCTGCATGAGCTTGGCGAGAAACTCAGCTTCCAGCGCCGGATCGCGCGGACGCTCGACCCAGCGCGACGACGTCTTGTCCTGCCCGGTCATCACTTCTTCCATCGACGCATGGGTGATCGAAATGTCAGTGCCACCGCTCGGGTCGCGCGAAACCAGCGTGCGGAAGCTATCGCGCGTACCCGACGAGTACGCGAAATCGATCACCTTGCCAACCGTGCGGCGGAACCAGTCGTCCGGAATGTTCGCGCGATTTTCGGCCCAATCGGTGGCCATGATGCCCGTGGTCGGCGCGTCCGTCTTCAGCGAGAAGCCGTTCTCCGTCCAGAATTCCTGCAACTGCGGCCACAGTTGCTCCGGCGTCCGGCCATTCACGACGAGCCAGCGACGGTCGCCGTCGCGTTCGACGTGCATGCCGAACGGATCCTGCGCCGACGGCACGCCTTCCGTCAGATTGCCTGCCGACGTCTGCGCGCGCTGCGGCGCGCCGCCGAGCGCGGTGCCCGCAGGGGGCGCCACATAGCGCTGGTCGATCTGCGCAGGCGTCAGATCGCTCGGCACGGCGAGCGGCGGCGCGCTCGACGTCGCCTTGTAGTTCACCTTGTCCGACGCGAGCATGTCGTTCAGCGACTCGCAGCCAGAAAGCGACACAACCGTGCCAGCCGCAAGCGTCAGCGCCGCCAGGCGCGTTGCGTGGAGGGAAAGTGCGGAACGTTTCATGGGGTCCTTCGTGAAGCTAAAACGCGCTGCCTGGGATCGGTGTGAACCGTGGGCGATATCGACGTCGGTTGAAAAAATGCCGGAGGTGCCTGCTGCCAGGCGCTCAGCCGAGCAGCCCTGCCTCGCGCAACGCGGCGCGGACCACGTCGTGGTAGCGCGCGTCGAGCGGCGTGAGAGGCAGACGGATGCCGCCCTTCACGCGGCCCAGTTGCTGCAGAGCCCACTTCGCGGGAATCGGGTTCGATTCGATGAAGAGGTTCTTATGCAGCGACAGAAGTTTCAGGTGGATCTCGCGCGCCGTCTTCGCGTCGGCCGCGAGCGCCGCCTTGCACAGTTCGCTCATCAGGCGCGGCGCGACATTGGCCGTCACTGAGATATTGCCGTGACCGCCCAGCAGCATCAACGCGATCGCCGTCGGATCGTCGCCGCTATAGATGCCGAAATGCGCCGGCGCCGACTTGATCAGATGCGCGGCACGGTCGATGTTGCCCGTCGCTTCCTTCACGCCGATGATGCCCGGCACGTTCGCCAGACGCAGGATCGTTTCGTTCGACATGTCCGCGACCGTGCGGCCCGGCACGTTGTAGAGAATCACGGGCAGATCCACGCTTTCGGCGATTTTCGCGAAATGGCGGTAAATGCCTTCCTGGGTCGGCTTGTTGTAGTACGGCACGACCTGCAGCGTCGCATCGGCACCCACTTTCTTCGCGTGCTCGGTCAGCTCGATGGCTTCCGTCGTCGAATTGGCGCCCGCTCCCGCGATCACGGGGATGCGGCCCGCGGCATGCTCGACGGCCGTTTTCACCATTAGCACGTGCTCTTCGACCGACAGCGTCGCCGATTCGCCACTCGTGCCGACCACGACGAGCGCGCTCGTGCCCTCTTCGAAATGCCAGTCGATCAGCTTGCGGAAGGCCGGCAGATCGAGACTGCCGTCTTCGAGCATCGGGGTGATGATGGCGGGAATGCTGCCGCGAATCGCGACGCCGTCTTGCTGGGTGCCGTTAGCCATGAAACGCCATTGAATTTAATCGGTAAATCGCGATTGTAGCGGATTAACCGGCCAAATCGTAACGCCGGGGAAGCCCCATATCTTTCGTTCTGACGGACGGATCCGCCTCGTAGACGGCGCAAATCCGCTGAACGTAGGCGGGACGGGGTTCCGCGAGGAAACCGTCCTGAAATGCAACGACACGTAACAGCCCACGGACCGCGTCAAGCAGTTCGCCCGGCGCGAGCAGAAAAGCAGGGTTCGATGGCTTGCCGACCGTTTCGTTGCCTTGAGCGAAGGTTTCGTAGATCAGCACGCCGCCGGGCGCCAGTGTCGCCAGCAATTGGGGAACGAGCGGCCGGTGCAGGTAATTCGTAACGACGATGGCCGCGAACCGTTGTTCCGTCGACAGCGGCCAAGGTGAGTTTTCGATGTCGGCGGCGAGTGTCGCGATGCCCGCTATGCCGTCCATCGACGCCAAAGCGGCTGCATCGCGGTCGATGGCCATGACGGGATGCCCGCGCGACGCGAAAAACCGCGCGTGCCGCCCGGCTCCCGACGCCACGTCGAGCACGGCGCCGCCGGGCGCGACCAGATGCGCCCAGTGCTTCACCCAGCGCGACGGCTCGCCGATCGGCGCGTGCGAGGCGCAGTGCGCGCCGGAAACGGAATCGCTCATCGTGCGCGCGCGCCGCGCATCACGTGTACGACAGGCCCATCGCCTCGCGCACGTCGCGCATCGTCTCCGATGCGAAACGGCGCGCCTTGTCGCAGCCGTCGGCGACGATCGCGCGCAGCAGCGACGGATCGTCCATGTACTTCTGCGCGCGCTCGAGCATCGGCTGCTGCTCGCGCAAAATGCCTTCGATCACCGGCTGCTTGCATTCGAGGCAGCCGATGCCCGCCGAGCGGCAACCCTTCTGCACCCACTCGTGCGTGTCCTTGTCGGTGTAGACCTGATGCAACTGCCACACCGGGCACTTGTCGGGATCGCCCGGATCG
Organism: Paraburkholderia sp. LEh10; assembly: GCF_017814945.1. Taxonomy (GTDB): domain Bacteria; phylum Pseudomonadota; class Gammaproteobacteria; order Burkholderiales; family Burkholderiaceae; genus Paraburkholderia. The sequence goes on along the minus strand of NZ_JAGIPX010000035.1, from coordinate 64,431 downwards.
GTGCGGCGCACGCGCGCAGGGTCGGTCGGCATCGTGCGCACCTTCTTCGTGATCGTCTCGGCGTCCTCGCGCAGGCCGATCGTGTTGCCGTACGACTTCGACATCTTCTGGCCGTCGAGTCCTGGCATCCGCGACGCTTCCGTCAGAAGAACCTGCGGCTCGACCAGGATGATCTTGCGCGAGCCTTCGAGGTAGCCGAACAGGCGTTCCCGGTCGCTCATCGACAGGCTCTGCGACTCCTGCAACATCGCGCGCGCCTGCTCGAGCGCTTCGTCGTCGCCTTCCTGCTGATACGCGTTGCGCAGCTCGTGATACAGCTTCGAGCGCTTGCCGCCGAGCTTCTTCGCGGCTTCCATCGCCTTTTCTTCGAAGCCCGGCTCGCGGCCGTACAGATGGTTGAAACGGCGCGCGAGTTCGCGCGTCATCTCGACGTGCGGGACCTGATCTTCACCGACGGGCACGAGCGACGCGCGGTACAGCAGGATGTCGGCCGCCATCAGCACGGGATAGCCGAGGAAGCCGTACGTCGACAGATCCTTGTCCTTCAGCTTCTCCATCTGCTCCTTGTACGTCGGCACGCGCTCGAGCCAGCCGAGCGGCGCGCTCATGCCGAGCAGCAGCGACAGTTCGGCATGCTCGGGCACGCGGCTCTGGATGAACAGCGTCGCCTGCGCCGGATCGATGCCCGACGCGAGCCAGTCGATCAGCACTTCCCAGACGTTCTGCTCGATCACTTCGGGCGTTTCGTAGTGCGTCGTCAGCGCATGCCAGTCGACCACGCAAAAGAAGCACGGGTATTCGGACTGCAGACGCACCCAGTTTTTCAGCACGCCATGGTAGTGGCCGAGGTGCAGCGAGCCGGTAGGCCGCATACCGGAGAAGATACGGTCGGGGTACATGGTTTTGGTTTAGAGAAGCGAAACGAGGGGAGTCAGGATAGCCGTCACGGCCTCATAGCCGAAATTCACGAGCGGACGCAGCCAGAAACGCGTCAGCGTGCCCGTCATCACGAGCGCCATCACAATGAAAAAGCCGTAAGGTTCGATGCGCGCGAGCGCCATTGCCGGGCGCACGGGCAACAGCGCCGTCAGCACGCGGCCGCCGTCGAGCGGCGGCAGCGGAAAAAGGTTCAGCACGCCGAGCACGAGGTTCACGCCAACGCCCGCTCCCGCCATCCGCGTGAAAAACGGCTCGTGGACATTCATCGCGGCGAGCGCCACGCCGAACACGCCCCACACGAGCGCCTGTACGAAATTGCAGAGGGGACCCGCCAGCGCGACCCACAGCGAACCCCAGCGCGGATTGCGCAGATTGCCGAACGCAACGGGCACGGGCTTCGCGTAGCCGAACATGAACGCGCCGCTGGTGGCGAAATAAAGCAGCAGCGGAATGGCGATCGTGCCGAGCGGGTCGATGTGCCGCATCGGATTGAACGACACGCGGCCTAGCACGTAGGCGGTATTGTCGCCGAGCATGCGCGCGACATAGCCGTGGGCCGCCTCGTGCAGCGTGATCGCGAAGATCACGGGCAATGCGTAGACGACGATGGTTTGTATCAGGGAGGAATCCATATCGCTCTATTGTAACAACGGCGCCTTGCGGCTCTGTCGGCTTTCGTTCATGCCGTCTCCTCGAGGCCGAACGGCGCGAGCGAGCCGCGTCCCGGCCGCACCAGCACGGGTTCTTCGCCTGTCAGGTCGATCACCGTCGACGGCTCGCATGGACACGGGCCGCCGTCGATCACGAGATCGAGCTGCTTTTCCAGTTTTTCGCGGATGTCCTCCGGGTCGTTCAGCGGCTGCGTTTCGCCTGGCAGGATCAGTGTCGAGCCGAGCAGCGGCTCGCCGAGTTCTTCGAGGATCGCGAGCGTGATCGCATGATCCGGCACGCGCAGACCGATCGTCTTGCGCGACGGATGCGACAGGCGGCGTGGCACTTCCTTGGTCGCCTGCAGCACGAACACGTATGGGCCGGGTGTCACGGATTTGATCAGACGGTATTGACGGTTGTCGACGATCGCGAAGTTCGCCAGCTCGGACAGATCGCGCACGAGCAGCGATAACAGTTGCCGCTCGTCGATGCCACGGATGCGCCGCACGCGGTCGACGGCATTCTTGTTGTCGAGCTGACAGGCGAGCGCGTAGCTCGAATCCGTCGGCAGCGCGGCCACGCCGCCGCCTTCGATGATCTGCACGGCCTGCTTGATCAGGCGCGGCTGCGGATTGTCCGGATGAAGCCGAAAGTATTGGGACATGATGTCGGTCAGGAGGTCGGGAAGTCGACGAACAGCTAGCGACGGCTCACGCAGCGCGCGTGCCCATGCACGACGCACATCCAGAGCTTACAGCCAACGCTCCCAGACTGGCTTCAGATCGGACGGCAGCGGCGGCAGACTGCCCAGCTCGACGCGGCCCTCGCCCGCGGCATGAAAGTCGGACCCGCGCGAAGCCTCGAAGCCGAAACGCCGCGCGACGTCCGCATATTCGCGATACTGGTCGGGCGTGTGGCTACCCGTGACGACCTCGATGGCCTTGCCGCCGAGATCGATGAACTCGCCGAACAGCGCGTCGAACTCGGTCGGCGTGTACGCGTAGCGGCCCGGATGCGCGATCACCGCTTCGCCGCCGGCAACCTGAATCCACTTGACGGCATCGGCGAGCTTCGCCCAACGATGCGGCACGTAGCCCGGCTTGCCATCGCCGAGAAAGCGGCTGAACACATCCTGCGTGTTCTCGGCGTACCCTTGCTCGACCATGTAGCGCGCGAAGTGCGTGCGCGAAATCATGTCGGGATTCGACACATATTTCAGTGCGCCTTCGTACGCGTTGGGAATGCCGAGCGTCGCGAGCTGCTCGCCCATCGCCTCGGCGCGTGCCGCGCGGCCGCTGCGCGTGCGCTCGAGCCCGACGACGAGATCGTTGCAGGCAGGATCGACGTGCAGCCCGACGATGTGAATCGTGCGCGACGCCCACGTCACCGAAATTTCGACTCCGCCCAGATACTGCATGCCGAGCGCTTGCGCCGCTTCGCGCGCCTCGACCTGACCGCCGATTTCGTCGTGGTCGGTCAGCGCCCACAGCGTCACGCCGCCCGCATGCGCGCGGCGCGCAACCTCGGCGGGCGCAAAGGCGCCGTCGGACACGGTGGAATGGCAATGCAGGTCGGCGTTCATCGTTATCTTGTTTGGGTGGTCAGCCCATTTTACTGCAACGCAGTAAGCACACGCAGAGGATTCATCGCGGCCGGTTTAACACACGCACTACGCGCAAAACGCTTCGATCAGTGCAGCGACGTGCTCTGGCTGATCGTGGTGAACCATATGGCCCGCATCGTCGATGATCTTTTCGCGCCAGTCGGCAAAGGCCTTGAAGCGCGCCTTGAACTCATCGAGGGGAATGCTGCCCGCTAGCGTGGCGAGCGTCGGCGACGCGGCCGCCTCCACGTGCAGCACCTTGGCGCGCACATTCGCCCAGACGGCCATCACTTCGTCGAGACGATACAGCAGCGGTCCGCGAATCTTGTGCGCGGGATCGGCGAGCAGCATGTAGCCGCCCTCGCCGTCCGGCTTCGACCAGTGCTGCGCGAGAAAGCGCGCGCGCCGCGGGTCGAGCCGCGCGTTGGTCCGGATGAGGCGCGCCGCGACATCATCGAGCGTCGCGTAATGGCGCAAGGTCGGCGGCTCGCGCAACTCGTCGAGCCAGGATGCGAGCCGGCGGGGCAACTGCGTGGGCTTCGACGGCGGCAGTCCGAAGCCTTCCAGATCGACCACGCGCCGCACACGCTCTGGCCGCACGCCCGCATACAGGCATACGACGTTCGCGCCCATGCTGTGACCGACGAGATTCACCTCGCCCGTGGGCGCGTAGTGCTCGAGCAGCGCTTCGAGGTCGGCCAGATACTCCTGGAACCAGTAGTGGCCGCCGCCCTTTTCGGCGACGGGCCACTCGGACAGTCCGAAGCCGCGCGCATCGGGGGCGATCACCTGCCAGTCGCCCGCCAGCGCATCGACGACGAACTGAAACGACGCGGCCACATCCATCCAGCCGTGCAGCATGAAAAGCGTTGGCGCGTCGGGGTTGCCCCAACGCCGTACGTGCAGCCGCACGCCGCGCACGGTGACGAATTCGGAAACGGAACGATTCAGAGGATGGTCCATGGGATGCCCGATGCCGCGGAAAACGAATGGTCGTTCGATTATATCGGGATAGCTGCGCTACTGCTCACGGCAAGGGGAAGTTAGCGTCAGTCGTCAGGCTGTTGTTGCGCTTCCAGACCCGCGAGCGCCGTCAGTTCCTCCTCCTCGAAACCCGCGTCGCGGCGCGCCTCGAAATTGAACGGGCCACGCAACTTCGGCGCACGATATTCGTCGGACAGGCGCAGATAAGTCTGATGCGCATCAGCGCCGGCCTGATCGCACAGATACCGGAACCAACGATTGCCGATCAGCACATGCCCGATTTCGTCGCGCAGGATCACGTCCAGAATCGCCGCCGACGCATGATCGCCCGCCTGCTGCAAGCGCGCTCGGATCGGCGGCGACGCGTCGAGGCCGCGCGCTTCCAGCGTGCGCGGCACGAGCGCCATGCGTGCGAGCACGTCGCCGCGGGTGCGTTCGCACATGTCCCACAGGCCATCGTGCGCGGGAAAGTCGCCGTATGCGTGGCCGAACTCCGCCAGCCGCGCGGACAGCAACAAAAAATGATGCGCCTCCTCCGACGCCACCTTCAGCCAGTCGATATAGAACGCCTCCGGCATGCCGCCAAAGCGCCACACGGCATCGAGTGCGAGATTGATCGCATTGAATTCGATGTGCGCAAGCGCGTGCAGCAGCACCGCGCGCCCTTGCGGCGACTGCATGCTGCGCCGGCCAAGCTTGCGCGGCTCGACGAGCTCGGGGCGCGCCGGGCGGCCCGGCAGCCCGGGCGGCTCGGCGAGCGCGCGCTGCGGCGACACCGCCGCTGAGCGCTCGAGCACGCGCGCATACAGCGCCTGCGCCGCCGCGGCTTTCGCGGCGGGCGCGCGCTCGCTCAGCACTGCAAGCGCTTCGGTGCGCGCGCAATGCGTGGCATCGGAAGTGAGGTGTTGGGGGACTTGCATCGGGAGTGAAGGAAACAGCGGAAACGGTCGTAAAACAGCCATTCTGGCACGTTGCAACGTCCACGCGGGCCTGCGGCACAACCGTTTACAATACCGCGATCCGACCATGCCGCGCGCAATGTCGCCATTTCGCGCAACGCGCCTCGCCGCTGGCTCATGGCCGCGGCAGGCGCCCGACGACCGAGGAGACACTGTGGCAATCTACAAGCTTGGCGATGCAGCGCCGACCATCCACGAAAGCGTGTTCATTGCGGACACTGCGACCATCATCGGCAAGGTGACGGTCGACGAAAATGCGAGCGTCTGGTTCGGCGCGTCGCTTCGCGGCGACAATGAGCCGATCACCGTCGGCCCGGGTACGAACATTCAGGAAAATGCAGTCCTGCACACCGACCCCGGCTTTCCGCTGACGCTCGAAGCGAACGTGACAATCGGCCATCAGGCGATGCTTCACGGCTGCACCGTCAAGGAAGGCGCGCTGATTGGCATTCAGGCTGTGGTCTTGAATGGAGCGGTAATCGGCCGCAATTGTCTGGTTGGCGCGGGAGCCATCATCACCGAGGGCAAGGTTTTTCCTGACAATTCTCTGATTCTTGGGTCACCCGCAAAGGTCGTCCGAGAATTGACTGAAGCAGATATCAAAGGCCTGCGTCGCGCTGCAGAAATCTACGTGGAGCGCAGGGATTATTTCAAGGCGCAACTCGTGCGCATCGGCTAAGCCGACAGCACGACGCGCCACGCGCGGCGTTTGCGCCGCGCGGTTCGACCGAGGAAAAGTTGTGAGCGACCAGTTGCAAAAATTCATGTTCAGCGCGGCGCCCGTGCGTGGCGAGATCGTTTCGCTGCGCAATACGTGGCAGGAAGTTCTGACGCGCCGAAGCTATCCCGAACCCGTGCGGAACGTGCTTGGCGAAATGATGGCGGCATGCGCGCTGCTGTCGGCGAACCTGAAATTCGACGGCACGCTGATCATGCAGATCTTCGGCGACGGCCCGGTGAAGATGCTCGTCGTGCAATGCAATTCGGACCTGTCGATGCGCGCCACGGCCAAGTTTTCCGGCGACACCGCGCACGCCATCACCGACGACCTCACGCTCGTCGACCTGCTCAATGCGGGCGGCCACGGCCGCTGCGTGATCACGCTCGATCCGAAAACCAAGCTGCCCGGCCAGCAGCCTTATCAGGGCATCGTGCCGCTGTCGGGCGTAGACGGTCCGCTCAAGTCGATGGCGGAGGTGCTCGAGCACTATATGCACAACTCGGAGCAGCTCGACACGCGTCTGTGGCTTGCGGCGAACGGCGAGCGTGCCGTCGGCATGCTGCTGCAGAAGCTGCCCGGCGACGGCGGCATCGTCCCGCATCCGGGCGAGATCGACGCCGATACATGGGATCGCCTGTGCACACTCGGCGGCACGCTGTCGCACGACGAGATGCTGGCGGAAGAGCCCAACACGCTGTTCAGGCGCCTCTTCTGGCAGGAGAACGTCCAGCATTTCGAGCCGGCCAGAACGCGCTTCGAATGCACGTGCTCGCGCGCGCGCGTCGGCAACATGCTGAAAATGCTGGGTCGCGAGGAAGTCGACAGCGTGATCGAAGAACGGAACCACGTCGAGATTCACTGCGAATTCTGCAACCAGCGCTATGAGTTCGACCCCGTCGATGTGGCGCAACTTTTCGTCGCGAGCGGGCTCTCAGAAGGAGTGGCGCCCGCTGCCGAGCAGCGGCACTGAGCAGAACAAACTGCGCCGCACGCCGCAAGGCTGAACGGCGCAGTATCATCGCAAACTGGCGGCTGCCTGATGCGGTGACATCGAATTGCTTAGGTATCCGACGGATGGAGATCGACATGAACACCCTTGCCCTGATGCTCGTGGCCCGACGCAGCGCCGTCCTGGCTCTCGTTACGGGTGCTGCCGCGCTGTCCGGCTGCATGATGGACCCGCCGGGTCCGTCGCCGATCTATAGCCGTCTGCCCGCCGACCAGTCGGGCATCGCCGCGACGGCACAGCCGCTCACTCCCGAAGAGCGCGCGCGCTACGACGCAATCGACAGGCAGGTCATGGCCGAGCAGGACCAGGCAATGGCCAACGAAGCCGCCGCGCAAGCCTGGTCTCGGTACTACGCACCGCCCGTCTCGGTCTACGGCAGCTACTACAGCGGCGGATGGGGGCACGGCTGGGGCACGGGCATCGGCTACGGCTATGCGCCCGGCTGGGGATGGGGCTGGTGATCCCCGGCGCGGCAGCGTGCTTCGGGCAGCGCGCCGCGTCAGAAACACAAAAGGCGCGGTTCGTGATGAACCGCGCCTTTTTCATTGAAGCTGCTCCCGCTTCGCTGCGCGCGAAGCGTCAACCCGGCTTTTTCTCCTTCGCATCCTTTTTCGCGTGCTTGCGATCCGGCTTCGCACGCGACTCCGGATTCGGCACCACGCGCAGCGGCGCGCCCGTGATCTGCCCTCGCGTCGACGTATTCGACTGTGGCACGCTCGACGCAGACAGCGGTGCGTTAGGCGAAACGAACTGCACGAATACCTCGCTGTCCTTGACCATGCCCATTTCGTAGCGGGCACGCTCTTCCACGGCGGCCGTGCCGTTTTGCAGATCCTGCACCTCGCCCTGGATGCGCTCGTTGCGCTCCTTCTCGTCCGCGTTCTTTTTCAGCTGCTGCGCGAGCTCCTGCTGTAACTCATGGACGCGCAACCAGCCGCCATGGCCCCACCACAGCGGATATTGGATCAGCACCAGCAGGACGAGCAGAACGACGGTGACGAGCCGCATGTAGTGAATTGCAGGGTTGAATACGCGCCGCCCTGCGCTTTACGCAGGGCGGCAAGGGTGAATCAGTAGCGAAGCATAACCGGTTTAACGGTTATTGAGACGGAAATGTTGACAGGAAGCGTCACGCTTGCCCGTCAAACGGCCTCAAGGTGCATCGCTCAGGCGAGATTCAGCGCAGGTTATAGAACGCCGACTTGCCCGGGTAGCTGGCGATATCGCCCAGATCTTCCTCGATGCGCAGCAACTGGTTGTACTTCGAGATACGGTCGCTGCGCGACAGCGAACCCGTCTTGATCTGACCCGCGTTCAGACCGACGGCGATATCCGCGATCGTCGAATCTTCGGTTTCACCGGAGCGGTGCGAGATCACAGCCGTGTAGCCGGCGCGCTTGGCCATTTCGATCGCAGCGAAGGTCTCCGTCAGCGTGCCGATCTGGTTGATCTTGATCAGGATCGAATTCGCGATGCCCTTCTCGATGCCTTCCTTCAGGATGCGCGTGTTCGTGACGAACAGGTCGTCGCCGACCAGCTGGATCTTCTTGCCGAGCTTGTCGGTGAGGAGCTTCCAGCCTTCCCAGTCGCTTTCGTGCATGCCGTCTTCGATCGACACGATCGGGAACTTGTCGGCCAACGTTGCCAGGTAGTCCGTGAATTCCGCCGACGACAGCTGCAGGCCCTCGCCCGCCAGCTGGTACTTGCCGTCGTGGTAGAACTCGCTCGCGGCGCAGTCGAGCGCGAGCAGCACGTCTTCACCGGCGCGGTAGCCGGCCTTTTCGATTGCTTGCAGGATGGTCGACAGGCACTCGTCGTTGCTGCCGAAGTTCGGTGCGAAGCCGCCTTCGTCGCCCACCGCCGTGCTCATGCCGCGGTCCGACAGGATCTTCTTCAGCGCGTGGAACACTTCGGCGCCACAGCGCAGCGCTTCGCGGAACGTCGGCTGGCTGACGGGGACAATCATGAATTCCTGGATGTCCAGGCTGTTGTTCGCGTGCGCGCCGCCATTGACGATGTTCATCATCGGCACGGGCAACTGCATCGCGCCCGAGCCGCCGAAGTAGCGGTAAAGCGGCAGGCCGGCTTCTTCTGCGGCGGCCTTCGCGACGGCCATCGACACGGCCAGCATCGCGTTCGCGCCGAGGCGCGACTTGTTGTCGGTGCCGTCGAGTTCCAGCAGCGTCTTGTCGAGGAAAGCCTGCTCGGAAGCATCGAGACCCATGATCGCTTCGGAGATTTCGGTGTTGATGTGCTCGACGGCCTTCAGCACGCCCTTGCCGCTATAGCGGCCGGCTTCGCCGTCGCGCAGTTCGATCGCTTCGCGCGAGCCCGTCGATGCGCCCGACGGCACAGCCGCGCGGCCCATCGTGCCCGATTCGAGCAGCACGTCGCATTCGACAGTGGGATTGCCTCGCGAATCGAGAATCTCGCGACCGATGATATCTACGATAGCACTCATGGTTTCCTCTGAAATGACGATGAATTCTTAAGGTGAGACGTCCAGTTCGCTAAGACTGCTTGCGGCCGGACGCGTTCGACGACCATCGGGTTAGTGCGCGTGAGCCACGCCAGACGACGGCGTGACTCGCGCGCGTGCATCAATTGAAGTCGTTCTCGAGGAACGGCGTGCGCTTCACGGCCTGATCGAGCGTCATCAGCGTTTCGAGCAGAGCGGCCATGCGATGCAGCGGCACGGCATTGGGACCGTCCGACTTGGCTTCAGCCGGATTCGGATGGGTTTCCATGAAGAGGCCTGCGATGCCCGTTGCAACAGCGGCGCGCGCGAGCACAGGAACGAACTCGCGCTGGCCGCCCGAGCTCGTGCCCTGTCCGCCCGGCAGCTGCACCGAATGCGTCGCGTCGAACACGACGGGCGCGCCCGTTTCACGCATGATCGCGAGCGAGCGCATGTCAGACACGAGGTTGTTATAACCGAACGACACGCCGCGTTCACACGCCATGAAGCGGTCTTCCGACAGGCCCGCTTCACGCGCCGCATCGCGCGCCTTGTCGATCACGTTCTTCATGTCGTGCGGCGCAAGAAACTGGCCCTTCTTGATGTTGACGGGCTTGCCCGAACGCGCGCACGCGTGGATGAAGTCCGTCTGACGGCACAGGAACGCAGGGGTTTGCAGCACATCGACCACGGCCGCAACCGGCTCGATCTCATGCTCGCTGTGGACGTCGGTCAGGACGGGCACGCCAAGCTGACGCTTCACTTCGGACAGGATGCGCAAGCCCTCATCCATTCCCAAGCCACGGAACGACTTGCCGCTGCTGCGATTGGCCTTGTCGTAGGAAGACTTGTAGATGAACGGAATATTCAGCTTCGCGCAGATTTCCTTCAGCTTGCCGGCCGTGTCGATCGACATCTGTTCGGATTCGACGACACAGGTGCCCGCGATCAGGAAAAACGGCTCGTCGAGGCCGATTTCGAAATCGCCCAGTTTCATACCTTCTCCTCGAGGCTCGCTTCGCGATGGGCGCGCGCCGCTTCGACGAATGACTTGAACAGCGGATGGCCGTCGCGCGGCGTCGACGTGAACTCGGGGTGGAACTGAACGCCGACGAACCACGGGTGCATCGAACGCGGCAGCTCCATCATTTCCGGCAGATCTTCGCTCGGAGTACGGGCGCTGATGATAAGGCCGCCCGTTTCGAGCTGGGGCACGAAGCGGTTATTGACTTCATAACGGTGGCGGTGACGCTCGTTCACATCCTTACCGTAGATCTCTTCGGCCATCGTACCCGGCTTGATCGGGCAACGTTGCGAGCCGAGGCGCATCGTGCCGCCCAGATCGGATTCTTCCGTGCGCTTCTCAACCTTGCCTTCGCGGTCGTACCACTCGGTAATCAGTGCTACCACGCGATTCGGCGTATTCGTGTCGAATTCCGTGCTGTTCGCATCCTTGAGGCCCACGACATCGCGTGCGAATTCGATGACAGCCAGCTGCATGCCGAGACAGATGCCGAGATACGGCACCTTCGCTTCTCGTGCGTAGCGGATCGCCTTGATCTTGCCTTCGGTGCCGCGACGGCCGAAGCCGCCCGGCACGAGCACGGCATCCAGATGACTGAGGCTGTCGACGCCGTTCTCTTCGAGTTCTTCGGAGTCGATGTATTCGATGTTGACCTTGGTCGACGTATGGATCGACGCATGGCGCAGCGCTTCGATCAGCGACTTGTACGATTCCGTCAGTTCGACGTACTTGCCGACCATGCCGATCGTCACTTCGCTCTTCGGGTTTTCGAGCTTCTCGACCATCTCCGACCAGATCGACAGATCGGCCGGCTTCGCGCTCAGTTTCAGCTCTTCGCAGATCAGCTCGTCGAGGCCCTGGTCGTGCAGCATCTGCGGAATCTTGTAGATGCTGTCGACGTCCCAGACGGAGATCACGGCATCTTCCGGCACGTTCGAGAACATCGAGATCTTCGCGCGCTCGTCGTCGGGAATGCGACGGTCCGCACGGCACAGCAGTACGTTCGGATAGATACCGATTTCGCGCAGCTTCTGCACGCTGTGCTGCGTCGGCTTGGTCTTCAGTTCGCCCGCGGTGGCGATGAACGGAACCAGCGTAAGGTGCACGAAGCATGCGCTGTTGCGGCCGAGGCGCAGGCTCATCTGACGCGCGGCTTCGAGGAACGGCAGCGATTCGATGTCACCCACCGTGCCGCCCACTTCGACGATCGCGACATCCGGCTCGCCGCACGTCGCGGATGCCGCGCCGCGCTCGACGAAAGCCTGGATTTCGTTCGTGATGTGGGGGATGACCTGCACCGTCTTGCCAAGATAATCGCCGCGGCGTTCTTTGCGGATCACCGACTCGTAGATCTGGCCCGTGGTGAAATTATTGGCCTTGCGCATCTTCGTGCTGATGAAGCGCTCATAGTGGCCGAGGTCGAGGTCCGTCTCAGCGCCGTCTTCCGTCACGAACACTTCGCCGTGTTGAAACGGGCTCATCGTGCCGGGGTCGACGTTGATGTAGGGATCTAGCTTGAGGAGGGTGACTTTCAGACCGCGCGATTCGAGGATCGCGGCGAGGGAAGCGGCGGCAATACCCTTGCCGAGGGAAGAAACTACGCCGCCGGTGACGAAAACATATTTGGTCATCGCTGGATGCTCGCGGGAAAAACGGATTATACCCGAACGTGTGCTTCCAGCCCATACCTGGGGCGGCGACTTCACGCCGACCGAACGTGCTTTTTGACGCAGGAAAGCGGCGTCATTCCAGCGTGCGCAACACTCGCTGCAGGGCGCGCGCCGTCTCGATCGGCCGCTCCATCGGAAACAGATGGCTGCCCTCGATCCACTCGAAATGCTCGCCCGCCAGCCGCCGGGTGGCATCGAGTCCGGCCTGCTGCACTTCCCGTGAGCGCGTCCCCGCGAGGAAGCCGACGGGAACGGGCGCACCGCGTGCAAGACGGCTTCCGAACGTATGCGGCAAAGTCTTGTAGATTCGATATTCCGTCTGCCGGTCGAAGGCCAGCTCGCGTGAACCATCCGCGCCCGTCTGTGGAATTCCGAACTCGATGTAGTCAGACAGCATCCGCTCATCCCAGCGCGCGAAAGCGGGCTTCGCGTGAAAATGCCGCCACGCTTCGTCGCGGCTCGCCCAGCGCGTGCGGCGCGTGCGCGTCGCCGCCGCGGGCGAGAGCCGCTCGTCGAGCCCCGTCCATTGCGACATCAGCAGCATGTTGCTGCGCCAGCCGGCGATTACGGGCGAATCCAGCATCACCACGCCCCGCACCCACTGCGGCTTCCTGAGCGCGGCCATCAGCGACAGATAGCCGCCGAGAGAATGACCCACCAGCCACACGGGATTGTCATATGCGCGCCCGATGTCATCCAGTAACTCTTCGACCAGATGCGGCCAGTCGCGCGTGACGGGATAGCGGACGTTATGTCCGATCCGCTCGATATAGCGCAACTCGTAATCGTCCGCGAGTTCCGCGAAGATCGTCCGATACGTCGACGCAGGAAATCCGTTTGCATGAGAGAAATGGATGATGTTCTTCAAGCGCTCCTGCCTCCGTTTTAGATTATTCTCGATCGCGCCGACGAGCGTCCGTCACCGATCCATCCAGTACCGGCGATGTGTCTGCCGATAGCGTTCGAGCGTGAGCGTCGCGCCGTTCGCGTCGATACGCGCGGCGCCGTCGTCGTCGCTGCGCGCAAGCTCGATGCCGCGCGCCCGATACCGCTCGTAGACGCCCGGATACGGGTGACGAAACCGGTTGCGATAGCCTACCTGAAATACCGCGATGGACGGCTCGACAGAGTCGAGGAACGGTTCAGTCGACGAGGTCTTGCTGCCGTGATGCGGCACGAGCAGTACCTGCGCGCGCAATGCATCGCGCTCGCGCGCAAGCAGCGTGCGCTCGACGCCCGCCTCGATGTCGGCGGCAAGCAAGGCTGCGAGCGGCTTTGCTTCGCCGTCGCGCGCCGGCACGCTCGCAGCGCCGACCCGCAGCACACAGCAATGCGCATTCGGCTTGCCCTCCAGCGGCTGGGCGTCGGGCCAGAGGATCGCGAAGTCGACACCGTCCCATTGCCAGCGCTGCCCCGCCGCGCAGCGCACGGTTTGCGCGCCCTTCGCGCTCGCCTCCCGCCACAAAGGATGCGTCGGCGCGAGGCCCGCCAGCAGTTGGCGCACTTCGACGCCTTCGAGCACGGCGGGCGCGCCACCCGAATGATCGGAGTCAGCGTGGCTGACGATCAGCGCATCGAGCGCCGCAATACCCGCCGCCTGCAGATAAGGCACGACGATGCGCTCGCCCGCATGCGTCGATTCGGGACCTGGACCGGCATCGAACAGCAGCGTGTGGTGTGCCGTCTCGACGACGATCGACGAGCCTTGCCCGACATCGAGCGCCGTCAGCCGGAACGCGCCTTGCGCGGGGGCGGCCGATGCGGGCGCAAGCAGCGGCAGCCACGTGAGCGGCGCGGCCCAGCGCAATGGCCAGCCGGAAGGCGCGAGACACCAGACGACACCGACGGCCGCTGCCGCCATCGACCAGGCGCCCGGCTGCGGCAGTTGCCACACGGTCCACGCCGGCCCCGACAGCAACTGCAATCCGCTCGCGAGCAGTTCCAGCAATTGATGCGCGACACGAAACGCGAGCGCATCGAGCGGCGCGGGCAACGCAATGCCGGCGATCACGGCCGGCGTCACGAGCACACTGACCCACGGAATCGCGAACGCATTCGCGAGCGGGCCGATCAGCGGTACCTGCGAGAAGAAGTAGATCGTCAGCGGCGCGAGCGCAACCGTCACCGCGAACTGCACGCGGGCGCCGCCGCGCACGCGCCCGGCCAGTTTCGCCGTCCACGAGCGCAAAGCGATCAGAAAGCGACGAACAAATTGAGCCCCGCTCGCTTCGTCGGACTGGGACTCGTTTCCAGCAGTTCGTGCCGAGCCCGACATCGCGAACAGAATCGCCGCAACCGCGCAGAACGACAGCCAGAAGCCCGCCGACGTCACCGCCCACGGGTCCACCAGCAGCACGAGCCCAAGCGCCCACGCGAGCACGACGGAAGGCGCGACACGCCGTCCGCCGAGATACGCCAGCGCGACCGTGCCCGCCATCCACAACGCACGCTGCGCCGGCACGTTGAAGCCGGCCAGCGCCGCGTGAAACGCGGCGAACAGCGCGCCACTGCCGATGGCCACTTTCTGCGCGGGCAAGCGCAGCGGCCAGCCACGCCCGACAAAGAACGAACGCCGCCACAACATGCCCATCAACCAGCCCGCAAGGCCGGCGACAAAGCCGATATGCAAGCCGGATATCGCAACGAGATGACTCGTGCCCGTGCGCCGCATCAAGAGCCAGTCGGCGGCGCTGACGGCGTCCTGCGCGCCGATTGCGAGCGCGACCACGATCCCCGCATGCGGCGCATCGGCGAGCACGGCGGCAATGCGTTCGCGGATCGCCCAGCGCCAGCGGTCGACCGTTACGCCGACGCCGTTCGCCGCCCCCGCGAGACGCACCGCCTGCGACGGCGCGCTCACATAGCCCGTCGCCCGAACGTCGCGCGCGAGCAAGGTTGCCTCCGCGTCGCGCACACCCCAGTTCGCGTTGCCGTGCGCACGCTTGAGCCGCACATCCAGGCGCCAGCGCGAGCCCGGTTCGAGCATCGGAGGAGGCGCTCCATCGGCGACCCACGACAGTTGCAGCGTGCAGGGAAAGCGCTCGACGGCCGCATCGGCCGATTCGACGGCAAAGAGAAAACGCGCGCCGTCCGCGCTGCGCGTGGGCAAACCCTTGACCCAGCCGCGCACGGCCACGTCGCGCCCTTCCCATGCATGCGGCAACTCGAACGCGAGCCGTGTCTGCGCGCGCCACGCCGCATAGCCAAATCCGGCGCACGCCGCGGCAAGCAGCACCGCGCCCCAGCCGATGCGAGCGCGCCACGCGCCGCCGCGGCGAAAGCACAGCGCGGCGACCGCCATCGCCGCGCCGAAGCCCGCGCAAAGACCGAGCCATCCCAGCCAGCCGGGCAACTCAGCCTGTTGCTGCAGCCACACGACACCCAACGCAAACCCGCACCACACTGCCCGCATGCCACCTCCGCGTCCGTCGCCCGCGCCGCACGCCGTTCGTCAGGAACCCGAAGCATCGATGGCGACAGAAACCGTCAAAAGCCAGACGAGGATTATGCCGGGGAAAGCGCGAGCCGCGGCAACGCAGCGTGCGCATTGGCCGTTGTGCCTATCGCCAGCTCGTTTTTGTCGATGCCGCGCTGCCCGGCGAGGATCGCGCCGATGGCGGGAATCTGGTCAGGTGTGTTGCGCTGCCTGTACAGCCACGCGGGCGCGATATCGGGCGCATCCGTTTCGACGACGAGCGCGTCGAGCGGCAACTGCGCCGCGAGCCGCCGGATCTGCAGTGCGCGCTCGAACGTCACGTTGCCGCCGAAGCCGAGATGCATCCCGTGGTCGATGAACGCCTGCGCCTGCTGAAAGCTGCCGTTGAACGCATGCGCGATGCCGCGATGCACCTGGTTGCGCCGCAAGCCCTTCAACACCTGATCCTGCGACTTGCGCACGTGGCAGATCACGGGCAGATCGAACTCGCGCGCGAGCTTCAGCTGCTCGTTGTAGTAGAACTGCTGGGTTTCGTCGTCGAGCCCCGCCACGAAGTAGTCGAGCCCGATTTCACCGAGTCCGACGAACAGCGGATCGTCGAGGCTCGCCTCGATCTCCATGCGCAGCACGTCGAGATCGGAAGGCTGCGCCTGCGGCGTGAAAAGCGGATGAATACCAAGCGCGTATGCGCCGCCCTGCACGCGATGCGCCAGTTCGCGCACCGTCGAAAAGTTGCCTCGCGCAATGCCCGGAATCACGATCCGGCTCACGCCCGCTTCGCGCGCCGCGTCCGCGACGGCGTCGCGGTCCGCGTCGAACTCGGAAGCGTCGAGATGACAGTGTGTGTCGATCCACATGCGCGCGGCCTCGTGGCGATGAGTGTCGATGGAATGCGTCTGCGCGTCAGACGGGGACGGTCGGCTCCTCGTGCAGCACGCCGTCGCGCAGACGCATCGTCCGGTCGCAGCGCGCGGCCAGATCTGGATCGTGCGTGACGATCACGAAGCTGGTCGACAGCGTGCCCGACAATTCGAGCATCAGGTTGAAGACCGTGTCGGCCGTGCCGCCGTCCAGGTTGCCCGTCGGCTCGTCGGCGAGCACGCAGGCGGGCTTGGTGACCAGCGCGCGCGCAATCGCGACACGCTGGCGCTCGCCGCCCGACAGCTCGCCCGGACGATGCTTCGCGCGATGCGCGAGCCCTACCCGCTCCAGCATGTCGAATGCCTGCTTGCGCGCGTCTTCCGTCGTCAGACGCCGGATGCGCAGCGGCATCGCGACGTTGTCGAGCGCGCTGAACTCCGGCAGCAAATGGTGGAACTGGTACACGAAGCCGAGCGCGCGATTGCGCAGGTCGTTGCGCTCGCGCTCGGAAAGCTTCGTGAATGGCTTGCCCATCACTTCGACATGCCCGGTGCTCGGATCGTCGAGTCCGCCCAGCACGTGCAGCAGCGTGCTCTTGCCGGAGCCGGACGCGCCGACGATCGCGAGCTTCTCGCCGCGCCGCACGGACAGTTGCGTGTTGTTCAAGACCTGCACGTTCAGGCCGCCCTGGACGAACGCTTTCGAAATGCCCGTTGCTTCGAGCACGTACGGATGCAGACCCATCTCGCCGGATGCCATCAGGTTGTTGTTCGGACGATCATTCATAGCGCAACGCCTCCGCAGGACGCACCTTGGCGCCGCGCCAGCTCGGATAGAGCGTCGCGAGACACGACAGCAGGAACGCGATCACGCCGATCTTGACCACGTCGCCGGGCACGAGCTCCGACGGCAGCTCGCTGATGAAATACACCGACGGCGGCAGGAACTGCACGTGCAACAGGTGCTCGATCATCGGCACGAGCCACGGAATGCTCCACGCGATCAGACAGCCGAGCGCGACGCCGATCGCCGTGCCGACGAAGCCGATCGTCATGCCCTGCACGACGAAGATCTTCATGATCGAGCCGGGCTGCGCGCCGAGCGTGCGCAGGATCGCGATATCGGCCTGCTTGTTGGTCACCGTCATCACCAGCGACGACACCAGGTTGAACGCCGCCACCGCGATGATCAGCGTGAGGATGATGAACATCATGCGCTTTTCGATCTGCACCGCCGAGAACCAGGTCTTGTTCTGCTGCGTCCAGTCGCGGATATACAGGTCGCCGGACAGCGTGCGCGCGAGCTGATGCGCGACTTGCGGCGCGCGCTGCATGTCCTTCAGGCGCAGACGCACGCCCGTCGGCGCGGGCAGCCGGAACAGCGCCTGCGCGTCCTTGATATTGATGAGCGCAAGCGTGCTGTCGTACTCGTAGTGGCCCGATTCGAACACGCCGACCACCGTGAACTGCTTCAGGCGCGGCAGCAGGCCGGCGGGTGTCATCGTGCCTTCGGGCGCGACGAGCGTGATCCGGTCGCCCGTCATCACGCCGAGGTTCCCCGCCAGATCCGCGCCGAGCACGATGCCGAACTCGCCTGGCTTCAGGTCGTTGAGGCTGCCCGCCTTCATCTCCTTGCCGATGTCCGACACTTCCGGCTCCAGCGACGGCTCTACGCCGCGCAGCGCGACGCCGCTCACGGCGTCCTGGCGCGTGAGCAGCGCCTGTGCCTCGACGTACGGCGCCGCGCCAATCACTTCGTTGTTCTGCTTCGCTTCCTTGGCCGTCAACTGCCAGTTCGGCATCGAGCCCGTCGGCGAAAAGATTTCGACGTGCGCGAGCACCGACAGCATGCGGTCGCGCACCTCCTTCTGGAAGCCGTTCATCACCGACAGCACGACGATCAGCGCGGCGACGCCGAGCGCGATGCCCGACATCGACACGAGCGCGATGAACGAAATGAAGCCGTTACCCGTGGTGCGTTTGCCGGCACGCGTGTAGCGCCAGCCAATCTGCCATTCGTATGGAAGTTTCAAGCGAGTCCTTTCTCAGCGTGATAGCGCTGTTCTGCATTGGCACGGCCGCCACGCGCGCCGCAAAAATGACAGGCGCGCGAAAGCCGTGTCGATTGGGCGCGAATTGCGGCCGATGGTTCCGAAGCGGTGTCCCGGGCGCGCGTTGCGTCAGCTTTCCCGAGGCGGCGCGGGCGCCGCCGCCGGATCGCTGCGCCGTCGTTGCGCGAATTGTACGCGCCGGCGCAACCCCGCCGCCCAGGCCGCCAACACCGGCGAGACGCACGAGACGCACGCGAGAGCCATCGTCGCAGCCGCACGTCGCATCGCCCGCCGACGCGGATCAACGGGGCGAAGTTTGCCATACAATGCGCAGCATCATGAATGCCAACCGACTGCACCTTCTTCTGCCCTTCGTGCTGCCCGCCGCAGCCGACGCCTCCACCGCGCTGCACTCGCTCGACATTCCCGCCTTCGACAAACTGATCGCCCGCGCCACGCTCGTCGAGCGCGTGATCGGCGAAGACTTCCAGCGCACGCTGCCGCACGAGCGCTGGGTCGCGCGCAGCTTCGGCGCGGTGCCGGCGGGCACGGCCGCCGCCGATGAGGCGCCGCTCGCGCCGTATATGCTGCTCGCCGACGGCGGCAACCCGGGCGACGCGACGTGGGCTTGCGTGCAGCCCGTGCACGTGCGGATCGCGCACGACCATCTGGTGTTGATCGATCCCGCGTCGCTCGACCTGTCGGATGACGACGCGCACACGCTGTTCGACGTCGCGCGTCCGCTGATCGAGGAACTGGGCGTGCGCATCGAGGCGCCGCGGCCGGCGCGCTGGTATCTGTCGAGCGACGCGTTCGGCACGCTGGCGGGCGCGTCGCCGCTGCGCGCGAGCGGCCGCAACATCGAAATCTGGCTGCCGCACGAAGCGCACACGGGCGAGCGTTCGCGAGCGTGGATGAAGCTGCAGAACGAGGTGCAGATGGCCTGGTTCGAGCATCCCGTGAACGAGGCGCGCGAGGCGCGCGGCCTGCCTGCCGTCAATTCGATCTGGTTCCATGCGCAAGGCGCGGCTCAGCCGGTCACGAGCGGCTTCACGCGGGTGCTGTCCGATGCGGCGGCCACGCGCGGCCTCGCACTCGCTGCAAAGGCCGCGATCGGCGCGCCGCCCGCTTCCTGCCACGCCTGGCGAGCGGACAGCGCGAACCGCAGCGCCGCCGCGACGCTGGTCGAGCTCGATCCGTTTTCCGCGCCGTTCATCGAGCAGGACTGGGGCCGCTGGAACGCCGCGTTCGCGTCCCTCGAGCGCGATTGGTTCGCGCCCGCGCTGGCCGCGCTGCAGGCGGGCGAGCTCGGCGAGCTCGGCCTGACGCTGTGCGGCGACACCGGCTCGGTGACACTGAACATCACGCGCGGCGATCTGCGCAAATTCTGGCGGCGCCGTCTGTTCGCGTCGCTCTTCATCGAATGAACTGTTTTCCCGCATCTTTTTCGGATTTGGCCGCATGACTCGAATCGTTACGCGCACCTGCTCCCCCGCCGACGCCGAAGCGCTGATCCGCCACGGCTTGCATCCCGTGCTCGCACGCCTTTATGCGTCGCGCGGCGTGTGTCTGCCCGAAGACATCGAAACCGGGCTCGCGCGCCTCACGCCGCCCACGTCCCTCAAAGGCTGTGAGGCGGCCGCGACGCTGCTTGCCGATGCGCTCGAAGGCCAGCGCCGCATGCTGGTCGTCGCGGACTACGACTGCGACGGCGCGACTGCCTGCGCAGTCGCCGTGCGCGGCCTGCGAATGTTCGGCGCGCAGATCGACTACCTCGTGCCGAACCGCTTCGAATACGGCTACGGCCTCACGCCGGAAATCGTCGCGCTCGCGGCGAAGCGGCCGGGCGGCAAACCCGATCTGCTGATCACCGTCGATAACGGGATCGCGAGCGTCGACGGCGTCGCGGCGGCGAATGCGCTCGGCATCGACGTGCTCGTCACCGATCACCACCTGCCCGGCGACGAGTTGCCCGCTGCACGCGCGATCGTCAATCCGAATCAGCCCGGCTGCACGTTTCCGAGCAAATGCATCGCGGGCGTCGGTGTGATGTTTTACGTGCTGCTCGCGCTGCGCGCCGAGTTGCGCAAGCGCGGCGCGTTCGGCGACGCGCGCCCGGAGCCGCGTCTGGATGGCCTGCTCGATCTCGTCGCGCTCGGCACGGTCGCCGACGTCGTGAAGCTCGACGGCAACAATCGCGTGCTGGTCGCGCAAGGCCTGCAGCGCGTGCGCAATGGACGCATGCAGCCCGGCATCGCCGCCCTCTTTCGCGCCGCTGGCCGCGACGCGCGCAACGCGTCGGGCTTCGATCTCGGCTTCGCGCTCGGGCCGCGCCTGAACGCGGCGGGAAGGCTTTCGGATATGTCGCTCGGCATCGAATGCCTGACGACGGACGACATCGGACGCGCATGGGAACTCGCGCAGCAACTCGACACGATGAACCGCGAGCGGCGCGAAATCGAGGCGGGCATGCAGCAACAGGCGCTCGACGATCTGGCGTCCGTCGATCCCGACGGCTCGACGACGATCACGCTGTTCAATCCGGGCTGGCATCAGGGCGTGATCGGGATCGTCGCCGGGCGGCTGAAGGAGAAGTTCCACCGGCCGTCGTTCACGTTCGCGCTTGCCGACGAGCACGGCGAAACCATCAAGGGCTCGGGACGCTCGATTCCGGGCTTCCATCTGCGCGATGCGCTGGATCTCATCTCGAAGCGCGAGCCGGGACTGATCGCGAAGTTCGGCGGCCACGCGATGGCGGCGGGCCTGACGATCGCCGCGGCGGAGCTGCCGCGCTTTACGGCGGCGTTCGAGCAGATCGGACGCGAGTGGCTGACCCAGGACGTGCTCGCGCGCACGGTGGAGACGGACGGTGATCTGGAGGATGCATATTTCACGCCGCAGTTCGTCGAGATGCTCGACGCGGCGGTGTGGGGACAGGGATTCCCGGCGCCTGTTTTTTCGGGCGAATTCGATGTGATGTCGCAGGCGCTGGTGAAGGACAAGCATCTCAAGCTGCAGTTGATGCGCGGCCGCCAGCGGTTCAATGCGATCTGGTTCAATCATACGCAGCCGCTGCCGGCGCGGACCACCGTCGCCTATCGGCTTTCGGCGGATTCGTGGAATGGGGTGTCGCGGGTGCAGCTTATTGTCGAACACGCAATCTAGAGGCGACTTGCGTCGCGGCGTTTGTTGTGTGTTGATCCGTTATAATTTTGGTTTGTGTTGTGTTGTTGCGGCACGTGTGTTGCCGTTTGGTTTTTTGCTTTGGATTGGGCATCCGCGATGTAGTTCGGTTTTGCCCTTCGCGGGCATCCGCGAATGCGGTTTACTTTGCCTTTGCGCTGGCATCTGCGATAGCGGTTTGCTTTGCCGCTATCGCGGGCATCCGCGATGCGCCTACCGGCGCGGGCGTTGCCCCTGTGCGGGGCGGCACTTACTTTCTTTGCCGCCGCAAAGAAAGTAAGCAAAGAAAGCGGCTCACACCGCCAGTACTTGTTTTTACCCACGGGCCCTCAACGTTCCGAGCCCGGCACTTGCCCCGCGGTCTTATGCGCCCCGACGCCAACGACGGCGGTGAAATGTCTGGTGTCGTGGGCCGGTGCCGCGGGCGCCGGACAAGGTCGGACGCAAGTTGGTGCCGATGGCAACGGACGCGAACCAGTGCCTCGACAGGAGTAGTACGGGGACGCTGGGAGCCCGTGGGTAAAGGTCAAGGGTTGGCGGTGTGAGCGGCTTTCTTTGCTTACTTTCTTTGCCGCGGCAAAGAAAGCAAGTGCCGCCCCGCACAGGGGCAACGCTTGCGCCGCGAGGCGCATCGCGGATGCCCGCGCAAAGGCAAAACGAACCGCATCGCGGATGCCAGCGATAGTGGCAACGCAAATCGCATTCGCGGATGCCCAACCAAAGCAAAAAACCAAACAGCAACACCCGCGCCGCGAACGCACAACGGCCAATGCCCGCACAAGGGCAAAAAACCCCAAGACCCTACGAAACACCATATGGAAGCGGAACGCCTCAACTCAATCGAAGCCTCTCTGGCCGACCTACGCACGCGCGCGGGCGAGCTACGGGGGTATCTTTGACTACGATGCCAAGTCTGTACGACTGATCGAAGTCAACAAGGAACTCGAAGACCCGAACGTCTGGAACGACTCGCAACACGCGCAGGCGCTCGGTAAGGAAAAGAAGCTGCTCGAAGGCGTCGTCGAGGTGCTCGGCTCGCTCGAAAACGACCTGCGCGAC
Source organism: Paraburkholderia sp. LEh10 (assembly GCF_017814945.1). GTDB lineage: Bacteria > Pseudomonadota > Gammaproteobacteria > Burkholderiales > Burkholderiaceae > Paraburkholderia. Next base: position 41,824 of record NZ_JAGIPX010000035.1, on the reverse strand, counting down.
ACGAAGGAACTCTTCGACATGGCGCGCGAGGAAAACGACGAGGACACGCTCGTCGCGTGCGAGGAAGACGTCGCGAAACTGACGGCGCGCGTCGAAGACATGGAATTCCGCCGGATGTTTTCGAACCCGGCCGACCCGAACAACGCGTTCATCGACATTCAGGCGGGCGCCGGCGGCACGGAAGCGTGCGACTGGGCATCGATGCTGCTGCGCCAGTACCTGCGCTACTGCGAACGCAAAGGCTTCAAGACGGAAGTGCTCGAAGAATCGGAAGGCGACGTCGCGGGCATCAAGAGCGCGACCGTCAAGGTCGAAGGCGAATACGCGTACGGCTTCCTGCGCACCGAAACGGGCGTGCACCGCCTCGTGCGCAAGTCGCCGTTCGACTCGTCGGGCGGCCGTCATACGTCGTTCTCGTCGGTGTTCGTGTACCCGGAAATCGACGACTCGATCGAGGTCGACATCAATCCGGCCGATCTGCGCATCGATACTTACCGCGCTTCGGGCGCGGGCGGTCAGCACATCAACAAGACCGACTCCGCCGTGCGTATCACGCACTTGCCGTCGGGCATCGTCGTGCAGTGCCAGAACGACCGCTCGCAGCACCGCAACCGCGCCGAAGCGATGGCAATGCTGAAATCGCGCCTGTACGAAGCGGAAATGCGCAAGCGTCAGGCCGAGCAGGACAAGCTGGAATCGAGCAAGACCGACGTGGGCTGGGGCCACCAGATCCGCTCGTATGTGCTCGACAACAGCCGCATCAAGGATCTGCGGACCAACGTCGAAATCAGTAACACGAAGAGCGTGCTCGACGGCGATCTCGACGCGTTCATCAGCGCGAGCCTGAAACAGGGCATCTAAGCGCACCCGGCGCGGCACGTTCTGCCGCGCCGCATTTTTTCAACGCCTGTGCGCCCGCGCCGTCAAGCGCACGCGAGGCACCGGACACCGACAATCACCATGACCGAACCGACCCAGCCCAACGCTGCCCAGCAGAACGCAGTCGCCGAGTTGGACGACAACCAGATCATCGCCGAGCGCCGCGAAAAGCTGCGCGCGCTGCGTGAGCAAGGCGTCGCCTTTCCGAACGACTTCCGCCCGACCCACCACGCCGCCGACCTTCAAACCGACTACGCGGACGCCGACAAGGACGCGCTCGAAGCGAAAGCGCTGCAAGTCGCGTTGGCCGGCCGGATGATGCTCAAGCGCGTAATGGGCAAGGCGAGCTTTGCAACGGTGCGCGACGGCTCGGGCCAGATCCAGTTCTTCGTCACGCCCGCCGACGTCGGCGAAGCGACGTACGAAGCCTTCAAGAAGTGGGACCTCGGCGACATCGTCGCGGCCAAGGGCTTGCTGTTCCGCACCAACAAGGGCGAGCTGTCGGTGCGCTGCACGGAACTGCGTCTGCTGTCGAAGGCGCTGCGCCCGCTGCCCGACAAATTCCACGGCCTCGCCGACCAGGAGATGCGCTATCGCCAGCGCTACGTCGATCTGATCGTCACGGACGAAGCGCGCAAGACGTTCGTGGCGCGCACCAAGGCCGTGTCGTCGATCCGCAAGTTCATGGCCGATGCGGACTTCATGGAAGTCGAAACGCCGATGCTGCATCCGATTCCAGGCGGCGCGGCGGCCAAGCCGTTCGTCACGCACCACAACGCGCTCGACATGCAGATGTTCCTGCGGATCGCGCCGGAGCTGTATCTGAAGCGGCTGGTGGTCGGCGGCTTCGAGCGCGTATTCGAGATCAACCGGAATTTCCGTAACGAGGGCGTGTCGCCGCGTCACAATCCGGAATTCACGATGATGGAGTTCTACGCCGCGTACACCGACTACAAGTGGCTGATGGACTTCACCGAGCAGCTGATCCGCCAGGCTGCCGTCGATGCGCTCGGCAACGCGACCATCACGTATCAGGGCCGCGAACTGGATCTGTCGAAACCGTTCCATCGTCTGAGCATCACGCAGGCGATCCAGAAGTACGCGCCGCAATACACCGACGCGCAGCTTTCGGACGGCGCGTTCCTGCGCACGGAACTGAAGAAGTTCGGCGTCGACACGACGCAGCCGCAGTTCCTCAATGCCGGCATCGGCGCGCTGCAACTGGCGCTCTTCGAAGAGACGGCCGAGTCGCAGTTGTGGGAGCCGACGTTCATCATCGACTACCCCGTCGAAGTCTCGCCGCTTGCGCGCGCATCGGATACCGTCGAAGGCATCACCGAGCGCTTCGAGCTGTTCATCACGGGCCGCGAAATCGCGAACGGCTTCTCGGAACTGAATGATCCGGAAGACCAGGCGGCGCGCTTCAAGAAGCAGGTCGATCAGAAGGACGCCGGTGACGAGGAAGCGATGTACTACGACGCCGACTATATCCGCGCTCTCGAATACGGCATGCCGCCCGCAGGCGGCTGCGGGATCGGGATCGACCGTCTGGTGATGCTGCTCACCGATAGCCCGAGCATCCGTGACGTCATTCTGTTCCCGCATCTGCGGCGCGAAGACTGATCCGCGCCAGGTCTTGACTGCCTTATCCGCGCACGTCGGCGTTCGCGTCGTGCGCGGCTTCCCTCCGCCTTCTTTCCCTTCTTGCCGACGCAGATCGACCCTTTGTAACCATCGGTAAAAGCTCCGCAATTCCGGCGTCCGGTGTCCCGTCGATGAGTCCATGGAACGCAATGTCGGCGCGGACTTCCCGTGCCGGTGCAATTCTTGCGTGCGATATGCACATACGTCGCTGAGCGCCAGTGGTTACAAATTGAAACCCTGCCCCGGGTCGCATGTCCGACACTTATACGGGCGGTCCCTCGTGGAGCGGGCCGCTCGATGGCTCAAAAAGTACGGTCAACGGAAAGGTCAACTCCTGTTCAGTCGGAGGCCTACAACCATGGATAATCCGAACAATTCGCAACGCCGCCTTCATCCCCTCATCGCCGTGGCGGCAAGCGCTGTCATCATCGCCAGTCTCGCTGCAACGGCGGCCGTGACGGGCCTGTTCCCGAGGGCGTCGAGCAACGGCGCGCAAAACGATCAGACGCAAGCGGCTGCCGTCACGCAACAGCAGCCGATCGTCGATACCGCGCAGCCTGCCAATCCGACCCCGCAGCAGCAGGCGACGGCTCAACAGCAAGCTGAGCAGCAAGCCGCGCAGCAGGCTCAGGCTCAGCAGGCTCAGGCTCTGCAGACTCAAGCCCAGCAGCCGCAGCAGGCCCCGCGCGCACCGGCGCCGGGCCAGCAGTACGCGCAACAGCCGCAATACGCTCAACAACCGCAGCAGGAATACGCACCGGAGCAGCCCGCGAAACCCGCCTATTGTTCGACGTGCGGCACCGTCGAGGCGATCTCGGCAGTCCGTCAGGAGGGCCATGGCACGGGCCTCGGCGCCGTCGGCGGCGCGGTTGCGGGCGGTGTTGTCGGCAATCAGTTCGGCAGCGGCAACGGCCGGACCGCGATGACGCTGCTCGGCGCGCTCGGCGGCGGCTTCGCCGGCAATTCGGTTGAAAAGCATCTGCGCAGCACCACCAGCTATTCGGTGCGCGTGCGCATGGAAAACGGCAAGACGCGCTACTTCACGTACCACGAGCCGCCGCCGTTCCAGCAAGGCCAACGTGTGCGGGTCCAGAATGGCGCGCTGGTCGCGGGCTAGGCAAGCCGGCAAGCACGACAACCCGTGAGACGATCAGGCGCGTAGGCAACTCGCGCCACAAATGAAAAAGGCGACTCCCGCACGGGAGTCGCCTTTTCTGTGCCGTAATGCCATTACGGCGAGCGATGCAATCGCGACGCGCTCAATAGTCCGCGTCTTCGATCCACGCCGCCTGGATCGCTTCGAGGATCTTTTCGTTCGAGCGGTTCGGATCGTCGTCGAAACCATCCAGTTCCATCACCCAGCGGTGAAGATCCGTGAACCGCACCTGTTGCGGATCGATATCCGGGTGCTTGTCGGTCAAGGCCATCGCGATGTCTTGCGTGTCGGTCCACTTCATGGCTGCATGCTCCTTATTAGTGATTTTCCTTCGCGTGGTTGATCGAATAACGCGGAATCTCGACGACGAGATCGTCGCCCTCGGGCACGAGGGCCTGGCATGACAGCCGCGACTCCCGCTCGAGACCCCATGCCTTGTCGAGCAGATCGTCCTCGTCCTCTTCCGACGGTTCCAGTGCGTTGAAGCCCTCGCGCACGATTACATGACACGTCGTACACGCGCAGGACTTCTCGCACGCATGCTCGATTTCGATGCCGTTATCGAGCAGGTTGTCGCAGATGCTCTTGCCCGGCACGGCGTCGATGACCGCGCCGTCCGGACACAGTTCGACATGAGGCAGCACAACGATTTGAGGCATACAAATTCCGTTCTGGTCTGTGGGGCACGGACGCCGCCCTTCAGGCACCGTACCATTTTACTGTTGGCGCGGCCGATTTTGGCAGCGCTTCGTGCTTCAGCGGCGCGGCGCGCATTGCGATTTCGTTTCAGCGCCCCGCGCGTCTTGCGTCAGATCTCGTCGAGCTTGCGGCCCGCGAGCGCACGGCGGATGCTCTTGTTCATCCGGCGCGCGGCGAATTCGTCTGTGCCTTCAGCAAGCGCTTTGGTCGCCGTTTCGATCGCGTCGACGTCGTCGCCTGACGCGATGGCGCGCAACGCCGCCACGAGGCCGTCGAGCGTCGCGTGCTCGCCGGCGTCGAGCAATTCGCCGTCGGCGGCGAGCGCCGCTTCCGTCGCCTCGATCATCCGCTGCGCCTCGACTTGCGCCTCGCGCAACGCGCGCGCGCGCATATCGACTTCGGCCGTCTTGAAGCTGTCTTCGAGCATGCGGGCAACGTCGTCATCGGCGAGACCGTACGACGGCTTCACGACCACGGACGCCTCCACGCCCGAATGCTGCTCGCGCGCGAACACGGACAACAGCCCATCGGCATCGACCTGGTAGGTGACGCGGATGCGCGCCGCGCCCGCCGCCATCGGTGGAATGCCGCGCAACTCGAAGCGCGCGAGCGAACGGCAATCGGACACGAGTTCGCGCTCGCCCTGGACGACGTGGATCGCCATCGCCGTCTGGCCGTCCTTGAAGGTCGTGAATTCCTGCGCGCGCGCAATCGGAATCGTCGAATTGCGCGGAATGATCTTTTCGGCGAGACCGCCCATCGTTTCGACGCCCAGCGACAGCGGAATCACGTCGAGCAGCAGCCAGTCGTCGCCGTCGGCGCCGCGGTTGCCCGCGAGCAGATCGGCCTGAATCGCCGCGCCGAGCGCGACGACCTGATCGGGATCGAGATTGGTCAGGGGCGGCTGGCCGAAGTAGTTTTCAACGGCACGGCGAATGACGGGCATGCGCGTCGCGCCGCCCACCAGCACGACGCCCTTGATGTCGGCGGGCGTTACTTTCGCATCGCGCAGCGCCTTCTTCGTCGGCCCGAGCGTGCGCTGCACGAGCGCCTGCGTGATCGTTTCGAAGGTTGTTTCGTCGACGGTGACATCGATCTTCGCGCCATTCGCGAGCGTGACCTGAATGGACGCGGCCGGCGCGGACGACAGCGTTTCCTTCGCGACGCGCACCGTGTCGAGCAGATGGCGCACGTCTTCAGGTGTCAGCGACCGAGCCGGTACGTTCGCCCTTTCCAGCACGAAGCGGTACAGCGCATGATCGAAGTCGTCGCCGCCCAGCGCCGAATCGCCGCCCGCCGCGAGCACTTCGAAGACGCCCTTCGTGAGCTTCAGGATCGACAGATCGAAGGTGCCGCCGCCGAGGTCGTACACCGCGTAAAGACCTTCGGCGCCGTTGTCCAGCCCGTACGCGATCGCGGCCGCCGTCGGCTCGTTCAACAGACGCAGCACATTGAGGCCCGCGAGACGCGCGGCATCCTTGGTCGCCTGGCGCTGCGCTTCATCGAAATAGGCAGGGACCGTGATGACGGCGCCGACGAGATCGTCGCCGAGCGTGTCTTCAGCGCGCTGACGCAGCGTCGCGAGAATTTCGGCCGATACTTCGACCGGGCTCTTCACGCCGTCGATCGTGCGGATCTGCACCATGCCCGGCGCGTCGACGAAATCGTACGGCGCGTTCTCCGCATGCTCGACTTCGCTCTTGCCGCGGCCCATGAAGCGCTTGACCGAGACGATCGTGTTGCGCGGATCGGTCGCGGCTTCCGCTTTCGCGACGCGCCCGATGCGCCGGCCGCCCTTCTCCAGGTAGCGCACGACGGACGGCAGCAGATAGTGGCCTTCGTCGTCGGGCAACACGTCGGGCACGCCGCTGCGCACGGCCGCGACGAGAGAGTTGGTGGTGCCGAGGTCGATGCCGACCGCGAGACGCCGCTGGTGCGGCGCGGGCGCCATGCCGGGTTCAGAGATTTGCAGTAAAGCCATCTGGAATCTTCTTCGGGGCAGGTTTCGCCCCGGTCCTGATCAAATGTGTTCGCGTGGCGATGGTGGTGCGTTCGAACGGCAACGCAACGCGCGCATCGACACGCTAGTTGTCGAGCCGTTCGATCTGCGTGCCGATTTCCGCCGCCACGCGTTCGATGAACATCAGTTGCCGCACCGCTTCGCCTGCCGCCTGATTCGAGCCGCTGTCGAGCAACGCAGCCAGCTTCCTGAAACGCACCTTCTCTTCGTCGCGCAGTTGCGCGAGCAGCGCATCGAGTGCATCGACGTTCTTCGCGGCCGACGCGTCCTCGATCGCCTCGCGCCATTCCATCTGCTGCATCAGGAACGCGGGCTCCATCGCCGTGTTGTTCTCCGCGCCGACGTCCACGCCGCGCAGCGACAACAGGTAACGCGCGCGCCTGAGGGGATCGCGCAGCGTCTGATACGCCTCGTTCGTGCGCGTCGCCCATTGCATCGCGATGCGCTTCTGCGCGTCGCCTGCCGCGGCGAAGCGGTCCGGGTGCACCTGCGCCTGCACCGTGCGATACGCGTGGTCGAGCGTCGGCGTATCGAGCGCGAATTGCTCCGGCAGGTCGAAAAGAGCGAAGTGACTGTCGTTCAGCGAGGCCATCAGGTTACTTGCGTCCGTCTAAAGCGCGCAGCGAGGTTGAACATCGCGGCAACATGCGAATGCGCAATGCGCGCGTCGAAATTGAAAAAAGGCGGCACAGGCCGCCTTTTCAGCATGGCTCGCGCGCTTACACGCGGAACGATTCGCCGCAGCCGCACTCGTCCTTCACGTTCGGGTTGTTGAACTTGAAGCCCTCGTTCAACCCCTCGCGCGCGAAGTCGAGCTCCGTGCCGTCGATGTAAGCGAGGCTCTTCGGGTCCACCACGATCTTCACGCCGTTGCACTCGAACACCTGGTCTTCGGGCGCGAGCTCATCGACATACTCGAGCTTGTACGCGAGGCCCGAGCAACCCGTCGTGCGCACACCGAGCCGCAGTCCGACGCCCTTGCCGCGCCGGGCCAGATATTTCTGGACGTGTTGTGCTGCCTTTTCGGTCAACGTAATTGCCATAGCGTTTCTCAATGTGCGGCACGCCGCCGCTGCTCACGACCCGTGTCGCGACCCTGCCTGCTTTTCAAATCGTTCCGGCGGGCGTCGGATTCACGTTCCGATGCCGCGCCGTGCCACTGCGGCCGCGCTCAAACGCGCGCCTGCGCCCGCTTATGCGCCGATGCTTATGCCGACTGCTCCGTGCTCGCCGCGCCAGCCGTTTCGCCATGACGCTGCTTGTAGTCAGCGACGGCCGCCTTGATCGCGTCTTCCGCGAGAATCGAGCAGTGAATTTTCACGGGCGGCAGCGCCAGTTCTTCAGCGATCTGCGTGTTCTTGATGGTGAGCGCCTGGTCGAGCGTCTTGCCCTTCACCCATTCCGTGACGAGCGAGCTCGACGCAATCGCCGAACCGCAGCCATACGTCTTGAACTTCGCGTCTTCGATCACGCCGTCCGCGCCGACGCGGATCTGCAGCTTCATCACGTCGCCACAAGCCGGCGCGCCGACCATGCCGGTACCGACGGTGTCGTCGTCCTTCGCAAACGAGCCGACGTTGCGCGGGTTTTCGTAGTGGTCCAGAACCTTGTCGCTATATGCCATGTTGTCACTCCTTGATTCGATTCAACCTGCGTGCGTTTATCGACCAATCCGGCGTGCGCTCAGTGCGCGGCCCACTGGATGGTGGACAGATCGATGCCGTCCTTGTGCATTTCCCACAGCGGCGACAGGTCGCGCAGCTTCGCGATCTTGCCCTTCAGCAGGTTAATGACGTAATCGACGTCCTGTTCCGTCGTGAAGCGGCCGACCGTGAAGCGGATCGAGCTGTGCGCGAGTTCGTCGTTACGGCCGAGCGCGCGCAACACATACGACGGTTCCAGCGAAGCGGACGTGCACGCCGAACCCGACGACACGGCGACGTCCTTCACGGCCATGATCAGCGATTCGCCTTCGACGAAATTGAAGCTGATGTTCAGGTTGTGCGGGACGCGCTGCTCCATGTCGCCGTTCACATACGTTTCTTCGATTTCTTGCAGACCGCGCAGCAGCTTGTCGCGCAGCATGCGGATGCGTTCGTTTTCCGTCGCCATTTCTTCGCGCGCGATACGGAACGCTTCACCCATGCCGACGATCTGGTGCGTCGCCAGCGTGCCCGAGCGCATGCCGCGCTCGTGGCCGCCGCCGTGCATCTGCGCTTCGATGCGCACACGCGGCTTGCGGCGCACGTACAGCGCGCCGATACCCTTCGGGCCGTACGTCTTGTGCGCCGAGAACGACATCAGGTCGACCTTGAGCTTCTGCAGGTCGATTTCGACCTTGCCCGTCGCCTGTGCGGCGTCGACGTGGAAAATGATGCCCTTCTCGCGGCAGATCTCGCCGATCGTCTCGATGTCCTGGATGACGCCGATCTCGTTGTTCACGTGCATCACCGACACCAGGATCGTGTCCGCGCGCAGCGCTGCCTTGAACACGTCCAGATCGATCAGGCCGTCGTCCTTCACGTCGAGATACGTGACTTCGTAACCTTCGCGCTCCAGCTCGCGCGTGGTGTCGAGCACAGCCTTGTGCTCCGTCTTCACCGTGACGATATGCTTGCCCTTGCTCTTGTAGAAGTGCGCGGCGCCCTTGATCGCGAGGTTGTCCGATTCCGTCGCGCCCGACGTCCAGATGATTTCGCGCGGATCGGCGTTGACGAGCGCGGCGACGTTTTCGCGCGCTTCCTCGACGGCCCGCTCCGCATTCCAGCCATACGCGTGGCTGCGCGACGCCGGATTGCCGAACTGCTCGCGCAGGTACGGAATCATCTTGTCCACCACGCGCGGGTCGACAGGCGTCGTCGCGCTGTAGTCCATGTAAATGGGCAGGTGGGGAATGTCGTTATTCATCAATCGCTCCGGGGAACATCAGTGCTGTATGGCTTCGCGGGTCAGGCTGTGCACGTCTGGATGCGCGCTATCAGCCGGCCATGTTGAAAACGGAATTCGGTCCTTTGGGCACCACGCGCGGCTCGACGGCGGGCGCTTCGGTGCGCCGGTCGCGCAACACAGCCGTCGCGCCTTCGCGCGTTCGTTGCTGGTCGACCAGGTCTTTCAGGGAAACAGAGTCGAGGTACTCGACCATCTTCTGGTTCAGCGTCGACCACAGCTCATGCGTCATACAATGGCCGTCGTGATGCTTCGTGCCCTCGCACGAGCCCTTGCCGCCGCATTGCGTGGCATCGAGCGGTTCGTCGACGGCGATGATGATGTCCGCCACCGTCACGTCCTCCGCGCGGCGCGCGAGGTTGTAGCCCCCGCCCGGGCCACGCACGGACTCGACGATCTCGTGCCGGCGCAGTTTGCCGAACAGCTGCTCGAGGTAGGACAAGGAGATGTGTTGGCGCTGGCTGATACCCGCAAGCGTCACCGGGCCCTGCTCCTGGCGCAGCGCCAGGTCAATCATCGCCGTGACGGCGAAACGGCCTTTCGTGGTGAGTCTCATATGTGGTGGGAACCGCTATTCTCGACAAGTTTGGTCAAGTATAAATACATGACAAATTTAGTCAAGTATCCCTATCCCCATTTGGGTCATTTACTTAACGAAAACTCGTGCTAGAGAGTGAGTTGGGGCCGCAATACCGCAATCAGGCCGCGGCAGGCAGCTTCGCATTGGTCCAGCACGGTTTCGAAGCCGTCGCCGCCGCCGAAATACGGATCGACGACCTCGCGCGTATCGAAACCCGGCGCGCCTTTTTCCACGTCGATCGCGCCCGACGCAACCGCGCCCGTCGCGAAATCCATCAACAACCGGATCTTGTCCCGTTGAGCCGGAGGACAAACTTGCCGCAGCGCCGCGACGTTCTTGTCGTCCATGGCGATGATCAAATCGAAGCGCTCGAAATCGATGGCTCTAATCTGACGCCCACGAAATGTCGACAAATCGTAACCGCGGCTCCGGGCTGCGCGCTGCGCGCGTTCGTCGGGCGCCTCGCCGATGTGCCAGTCGCCCGTGCCCGCCGAATCGACGATCACGAGATCAGCGAGCTTCGCCTCAGCCAGCATATGCCGCATGACGCCTTCCGCAGTCGGGGAACGGCAGATGTTCCCGAGGCACACGAAGCAGATGGCGACAGTTTTCATCAATGGCTGAGCGGCGCAGCCGCAAGTGTCATAAAGGGTCAAACAGTGACGCGATTATACAAAGTCGTGCAAAATCCCGCCGGCGCCACGCCAGGCTTGCCGGCCAACCGTTCACAATACCTGCGCGGGCATCCGCGCGGTGGCGGACAGTGGCTGGGTCGGCATCGCAGCGTCGGCGCCCACAAATCCGTACGATACGGTCCGCGCGAGCTCAGCCGATACGCGATCGGCGGCCAGCGGCGACTGCGAAGATTGCGCGGCCGTCCCGTTGTACAGATGCAGGTAAGCGATTGCCACGAGCGGCAACACAATAGCCAATGGCCAATACACCGATATTTTCTTTTTCATGATTTCGTTCTCTCACATTGGGACGTCGTGCAGGGACGCACTCCGCCCAGTCGAAATGGTAGATGAGGACGCAATCCGGATAAACCCGCCCGGGCACAACACAGCGTTGTCCCCAGATGAACAGTCCGATGAGTCGATGCGCGTGCGCGGCGGGCATGGGCTAACTTTCGGTTGCCGAAAGAAATCCTTACAAAAGCACACAACGGTAATGCGCGATCGGCGCTACAAATAACGTATGGGCAATGCGCCTCTCGCTTGTCTTAACACTCAAATGAAACGTCTTATTCCTTCTCTCACGCCCACTATCGCCGCCGTGTGCGCCGCTGCGGCGCTCAGCGGTTGTGTCGCGTATCCATACGGCGGCGCACCCGCTTACGGCTATAGCGACGGCTATTACGGCGACGGCTATTACGATGGCTATGGCGTGCCCGCATACGGGTACGCGGAGCCGCCCGTGCAGTCGAGCCTGTTTCTGGGCTTCGGCGGCTATTCGGGCCGCGACTATGACCGCCACTACTGGGGGCATGGTTACGACCATGGCAACCACGATCACGGCAACTGGAACGGCGGGAACGGCGGCGGGCCGCGCGGACATCCTCCGCCGCCGGCGAATCCGCCCATGAACGCGGGTGGCAATTCCGCTGGCTGGCATGGCAACCGTCCGCCCGTGCAGGCCGGCGCGGGACAGCAACAGGGCGGCGGAAATTACGGTGGAGGCCGCAGCGTCGGTCGAGGCGATGCCTGGAACAACGACGGCGGCAGACCACACTAGTCGACGGGCGTGATCGGAAAGCGCCAGTTGGACCAGCAACGAACGAAAAGAGGCTGCATCGCTCGCGCGATGCAGCCTCTTTTTGCGGTGAGCCTTCGCGCACGCAGCTAGCCGATGTGTGTCTTGCTCGCGGCGTACAGTTCGCGGAACGTGCGGCCGACGGGCGCAGGCATCTCGCGGGTGCTCGTCCAGCCGGCGCCGAGCGGCAGCCGCGCGATCGATTTTTTCGTGCCGCCCATGCGCTCGAGAATCCGCACGGCGAGCTTCGTGAAGAGGCCATAGGCCGCCGGACGCATCGCAAGATAACCCCACAGCGCAAGTCCGGCGCGCTCCTGCCACGGCCGCAGGTGCCGCTCCATCTGACGCTCGCGCAGCTTGCGCAACAGGTCCGACAGCGGAATGCCGACGGGGCACACGCTGTTGCACTCGCCGCACAACGTCGCGGCCTGCGGCAGATCGAGCGCCTTCTCGATGCCGACGTAGCTCGGCGTCAGCACCGAGCCCATCGGCCCGGGATAGACCCAGCCGTACGTATGACCGCCGACCTTCTGATACACGGGGCAATGGTTCATGCACGCGCCGCAGCGGATGCAGCGCAGCATCTCCTGAAAGTCGCCGCCAATGAGCCCGGTCCGTCCGCCATCGACGAGCACGACGTACATATGCTCCGGCCCGTCCTGGTCGTCCGCGCGGCGCGGCCCCGTCAGGACCGAAAAATAGTTCGAGATGTCCTGCCCCGTCGCCGAGCGCGGCAAGAGACGCATCGCCGTCGCGAGATCCTCGAGCGTCGGCAGCACCTTCTCGATGCCCGTCACCGCGACATGCACGCGCGGCATCACCGTGCACATGCCTTCGTTGCCCTCATTGGTGACGAGCGCGACGGAGCCCGTCTCCGCGATCACGAAGTTGCCGCCCGTGACGCCCATGTCGGCCGTCATGAAATGCGGGCGCAGCATCTCGCGCGCTTCGCGCGTCATCTCGGGAATCTCCGTCAGGCGCGGGCGCTGGTGCGTCTTCGCGAACAGATCGGCGATCTCTTCCTTGTCCTTGTGAACGACGGGCGCGATGATGTGGCTCGGCGGCTCGTTGTCGTTGATCTGCAGGATGTACTCGCCGAGATCGGTTTCGATCGACTGCACGCCCATCTGCCCGAGCACCTCGTTCAGGCGCATCTCCTCGGACACCATCGACTTCGTCTTGATCACCTTCTTCACGTCATGCTTGCGCGCGATGTCGGCGACGAGCTTCGCGGCGTCCTGCGTCGTCTCGGCGAATAGCACGGTGACGCCGCGCCGCGTCGCCTCGCGCTCGAAGGTTTCGAGCCACACGTCGAGGTCCTGCAACGCGCGGTTGCGGCGCTCCTTGAGCGCGGCGCGCGTGGCGGGAAAATCGATCGCGGTCATCGCCGACGCCCGCGCCGACACGAATTTCGTCGACAGCTTCGTCAGGTTCTGCTGAAGGCGCTGGTCGGCGAGTTTCTGGCCCGCGCGGGCCTTGAACTGCATCGTTTGGACTTGCATGACGGCCTTGGGGATCGGGATTGTGGGTGATGACCGGCTTGCCGACCGATTGCGATCGGGCCAGCCGCACTTCAGCCGCGCACTTCAGGCGTCGCCCGCCAGCACCTGCGCGATGTGCAGCACGCGCGTGTTGGTGTCGCCCGTGCGCCGCAGACGCCCTTCAATATTCAGCATGCAGCCGAGATCGCCGAGCACCACGGCACTCGCACCGCTTGCCTGGATATTCGCGCACTTCTCGTCGACGATCGCCGTCGAGATATCGCCGAACTTCAGCGCAAAGGTGCCGCCGAAGCCGCAGCAGTGTTCGCAACCCTTCATTTCAGTGACGGCGACGCCCGCCTGCGCGAGCAATGCGCGCGGCTGCTGCTTGACGCCCAGCTCGCGCAAGCCCGAACACGAATCGTGATACGTGACGGGCCCCTGAAACTCGCCCGGCGTCAGCTCGATCTTCGCGACGGTGGCGAGAAAGTCGGTCAGCTCGTAGACCTTGGGGCGCAGCCGCGCGAAGCGGCCCATCAGTTCGGGATCGTCGGCGAAGAGATCGCCGTAGTGCGTGCGAATCATCCCGCCGCACGAGCCGGACGGCACGACGACATAGTCGAACTGCTCGAATTCGCGCAGTGTCTTTTCCGCGAGGTCGCGCGCGATGCGTCTGTCACCGGAGTTGTAGGCCGGCTGTCCGCAGCACGTCTGCGCGGGCGGGACGAAGACCTCGAAGCCCGCGCGCTCGATCAGCTTGATCGCGGAAAAGCCGATTTCGGGGCGCATCAGATCGATCAGGCAGGTGACGAAAAAACCGACTCGCATGAGTGTTCCTCCGGGGAAACGTCCCTGATTATCCGCTGTTTGAGGCGTAATACCAACGCGCAACCATCCTTACGCGCAATGAACCCCGCAATATCCGGATCCGATGACCATTTCGAACGGCGTTCGCTTTTTTCACAATACGAGATACAATCAATCTTCCGCTGTTTGACGCGTCAACCGTTTAGTCTTATGAGCGACACGAACCCGGACCCAAAAACCTCGATCCAAGTGATCGAGCGAATGATGCGCCTGCTGGATGCGCTTGCCGCGCACAGCGACCCCGTCAGCCTGAAGGAACTAGCGCAGCGCACTGACCTCCATCCATCCACCGCCCACCGCATTCTGAACGACATGGTGACGTGCCGTCTCGTCGATCGCTCGGACCCCGGCACGTACCGGCTCGGCATGCGGCTGCTGGAACTCGGCAATCTGGTCAAGGCGCGGCTGTCGGTGCGCGACGCGGCGCTGATGCCGATGCGCGAACTGCATCGGCTGACGGGCCAGACCGTGAACCTGTCGGTGCGGCAAGGCGATGAGATTGTCTATATCGAGCGTGCCTACTCCGAACGCTCCGGCATGCAGGTCGTGCGTGCGATCGGCGGCCGGGCGCCGCTGCATCTGACATCGGTGGGCAAACTCTTCCTCGCCGCCGACGAATCGACCCGCGTGCGCGCCTACGCGACCCGCACAGGCCTCTCGGGCCATACGCAGAACAGCATCACCGATCTCGCGAAGCTCGAACGCGAACTGTCCCACGTGCGCCAGCAGTCGTGCGCGCGCGACAACGAAGAGCTCGAGCTGGGTGTGCGCTGCATCGCTGCGGGCATCTACGACGATACGGGCAGGCTGGTGGCTGGCCTGTCGCTGTCGGCGCCCGCCGACCGCCTGCAGGATTCGTGGCTCGGTCAGTTGAGCAAGACGGCGCTGGTGATTTCCGAATCGCTCGGCTATCACCCGCAAGCGCAACAGGCGGCTTCGTCGTCCGCGCAGACGGCATAGCGCGCAACGCCGCGCGCTATAAAAAAGCCCCGCGACGCGGGGCTTTTCTTTGTTGCCGGGAGATTGCCGGCTCAGGTGCCCGCGCCGTTGGCGTCCGCGCTCGTGATGCGCTGCTCGCCACCGTTGTCGATCCACGTACGCAGACGTTGCGCGTCGGCGAAGCGGGAATACTTGCCCGCCGAATCGAGCAGCACCATGATCATCGGACGATCGTGGATCGTCGCCTGCATCACGAGGCACTCGCCGGCTTCGTTGATGAAGCCCGTCTTCTGCAGACCGATGTCCCAGCTCGAATTGCGCACCAGCGCATTCGTGCTGTTGTACGCGATCGTGCGCTTGCCCGTATAGACCTCGTAGCTACGATCGGTCGAGAACTTGCGGATCAGCGGGTACTGATACGCTGCGTTGACCATCTTCACCAGATCGCGCGCGCTCGAGACGTTCTGGCTCGTGAGGCCCGTCGGGTTCTCGAAGTGCGTGTCGCTCATGCCGAGCGCCTTCGCCTTTGCGTTCATCGCGGCCATGAATGCGGGACGGCCGCCCGGGAAGTAGCGCGACAGCGCTGCCGCCGCGCGGTTTTCCGACGCCATCAGCGCGATGTGCAGCATGTCTTCACGTGAAAGCACCGAACCGACCGACAGACGCGAGCCGGTGTTCTTCTCGTAATCGCGGTCTTCGTCCGTGACTTCGATCTGCTCCGTCATCGCCGCCTTCGAGTCCAGCACGACCATCGCCGTCATCAGCTTGGTGATCGAAGCGATGGGGACGACCGCGCGCGAGTTCTTGTCGAACAGCGACTCGGACGTGTTCTGGTCGACGACGTACGCGACGCTCGAACGCAGCGCCAGCACATCGGGGCTTTCATGCAGGCCAAACGCCGTGCCGACGGACGGCTGACGCGGCTCGAACGCGACGCGGCGCACCGCCGTGTGATGGCGCCCGCTCGCGGTGTACGAGACGCGGCGTTTCTTCGAGACGGCGCGCGGTTCGTCGTCGTCCTTGGCGGTGGCCTTCGCCGACGACTTGCTGGACACTTTCTCGGTGTCAGCAGCCTTCTTCGACGATTTCTTGCCGGCTTTCGCCGACTTGGCGGGAGCCGTCGCCGATGCGGCGAACGCGTCGGCCGGTGCGGCAAAAGCCGCTGCGATGACCACCGAGGCAGCCACCGACAGAGCGGTGCTAAGCGCCGCGCCCTGCATCACTTTCAGTGACGAAAACATGTCGGTTTTCATTAGTGTTCTGGTTGGAGCGGCGAGAGAGTTGTCCGCAAGTGTAGTAAAACCGTTAAAAATTAGCAATATTAAGCACTTATCACCCTTACTTAAACCGAGTTGTCACGCCCGATTGAGAAAAGGCAATAGCTTGCACATACATCATCGAAAATCCCAATGATGCGCCGGCAGGTTGCCATCGCCGTATCACTGAATGGCTTTCACTCGTTCAGCATATCGGCATGTTCAGCACAAACTTGATGAGGGGAAGTACGGTCGCGCACAGTGGTAAGACGATTGGCCCGCGCGCGTTCCGGAACGTGAGTCCGGCCGCACGAAGTACGTTTCACGCACATCGGGTCGGTCGGCTTTTAAGCAACGACTGCGAAGCAGCACGTCGCGCGTTGGACCGGGATGGAGTTTTAACGTTCCGCTACGGTTTTCGGTTTACCTAAGAATTTTACCTTTTTGACCAGAAACGCGCCGTTGGCACGCCAGCGCCTTGCCCCGCCTCGGAGAGCGAGGTTTATGCCGCACTACATCCGTGCAAACCCCTATGTGCACTCGCTTCATGGCAATGTCATAAATACTACATAACCTATTGTTTTCTCGGAGATTTCCATCTGTTGTGCGTTGCACCAAATAGTTCTTGACTTCCATCAGAGCCGTCCTAAAATGGGAACCGTTGCTGCGACGCACAATGCACTGCGTACCAGCGAATCCGATGTTGTCCAAACCCAACTCGGTCCGCGTTAGACGGGCCGGAAATCCAGGAGCGTAAACATGACTCTGCTGACCCCTGAGCAATTCGCCGCAGCGCAGAAGGCCAACCTCGAAACGCTGTTCGGCCTGACCTCGAAGGCATTCGAAGGCGTCGAGAAGCTGGTCGAACTGAATCTGCAAGTCGTCAAGTCGACGATTGCGGAAAGCCAGGAAAACGCACAACGCGCGCTGTCGGTGAAGGACGCGCAAGAACTGCTCGCGCTGCAAGCCAGCCTGACGCAGCCGGTGGCAGAAAAGGTTCTGTCGTATGGCCGTCACCTGTACGAAATCGCATCGGCTACGCAAGCTGAATTCGCACGCGTTGCTGAAGCTCAATACGAAGAGCAGAACAAGAAGGTGCAGGCGCTCGTCGAGAACGTCGCGAAGAACGCACCGGCTGGTTCGGAAACGGCTGTCGCCGTGATCAAGTCGGCTATCACGGCTGCGAACACGACGTACGAAACGGTTCACAAGGCAACGAAGCAGGCTGTCGAAATCGCTGAAAGCAACTTCAACGCGGCTGCAACGGCTGCATCGAAGGCCGCTTCGCAAGCTGCAGCACAAGCTTCGCGCACGGCAGCTTCGGCCAAGAAGGCAACTGTCTAAGAATAACGCAACGGTTTCAACGGATCGGGCTTCACCTGCGCCGACGGATGCCCCATCATCCGCCAGCGCAGCCGCGAGATGCACTGTCGAAGTGACTGGCGGAACTGAACAGAGCCGCGTGGTCAACGCTTCGGCGACCAGGCGGCCAGACGCTCCGATACGTTAAACAGCGTATCGTTTGCCCGGCTCCGGCCGGGATTTTTTTTGGCCGTTCGTTTCCCGTCCATGCATGTCTGCGACGTGCGCAGCGGCAGCAGAGACAGTCGCGGCATCCACGAAAAACGGCGCGCCCTTCTTCCGAGGGGCGCGCCGTCGTCATATGCCTGGCTTGCAAAGCGGCGTGAGCCCGCGCCGCCCGCGTCTTACTTCTTCTTTTGAGGCGGCAGGTCGGTACAGACGCCTTCGTACAGTTCAGCGGCCATGCCGATCGATTCGCCGAGCGTCGGATGCGGATGAATGGTCTTGCCGATATCCGTTGCGTCCGCGCCCATTTCGATTGCGAGACACACTTCGCTGATCAGGTCGCCCGCGTTCAGACCGACGATGCCGCCGCCGATCACGCGATGCGTCTCTTCGTCGAAGATCAGCTTCGTAAAGCCCTCATCGCGGCCGTTGGCGATCGCGCGGCCCGAAGCGGCCCACGGGAAGACGGCCTTGCCGTACTTGATGCCTTCGGCCTTGCACTGGTCTTCCGTCTTGCCCGCCCACGCAACTTCCGGATCGGTGTAGGCCACCGACGGAATCTGCATCGCATCGAAGTACGCCTTCTCGCCGTGCGCCGCTTCCGCCGCGACATGGCCTTCGTGGACGGCCTTGTGCGCGAGCATCGGCTGACCGATCACATCGCCGATCGCGAAGATGTGCGGCACGTTGGTGCGCTGCTGCTTGTCGACTTCGATGAAACCGCGATCCGTCACGGCCACGCCCGCCTTGTCCGCGCCGATCTTGTTGCCGTTCGGGCTGCGGCCCACGGCGACCAGCACGAGGTCGTAGCGCTGCGGCCCGTCGGGCGCCTTCTCGCCTTCGAACGACACGTAGATGCCGTCCGGCTTCGCTTCGGCGCCCGTGGTCTTCGTCTTCAGCATGACGTTGGCGAAACGCTCGCTGTTGAACTTCTCCCAGACCTTCACGAGATCGCGGTCAGCGCCGAGCATCAGGCCGTCGAGCATTTCGACGACGTCGATCTGCGCGCCGAGCGTCGCGTAGACGGTCGCCATTTCCAACCCGATGATGCCGCCGCCGATCACGAGCATGCGCTTCGGAATCTGGGGCAGTTCCAGCGCACCCGTCGAATCGACGACGCGCGGATCTTCAGGAATGAACGGCAGCTTCACGGCCTGCGAACCGGCCGCGATAATCGCCTGCTTGAAGCGGACGACCTTCTTGCCGCTTTCGCCCTGCACTTCCATATGATTCGGATCGACGAACGTGCCGACGCCCGTCACGACTTCGACCTTGCGCGCCTTCGCCATGCCGGCGAGTCCGCCCGTCAGCTTCTTGACGACGCCCGACTTGAAGTCGCGCAGCTTGTCGAGATCGACCTGCGGCTTGCCGAACGTAATACCGTGCGCGCCGAGCGCTTCCGCTTCGTCGATGACGAGCGCCGTATGCAGCAGCGCCTTCGACGGAATGCAGCCGACGTTCAGACACACGCCGCCGAGCGTCGAATAGCGCTCGACGAGCACGGTCTTCATGCCGAGGTCGGCGGAACGGAACGCGGCCGAGTAGCCTCCGGGGCCCGCGCCGAGCACGAGCATGTCGCATTCGATGTCGGCGGAGCCGGCGTAGCTGCCCGCTTGCGGCGCGGGCGTCGCAGCAGGCGCGGGAGCCGGCGCGGCTGCCTTCGGCGCGGGAGCGGGCGCGGCGCCGCCTGCGCCTTCGAGCAGCACGATCACGCTGCCTTCCGACACCGTATCGCCGACCTTGACCTTCAGTTCCTTGACGACGCCGGCGGCCGGGCTCGGCACGTCCATCGTCGCCTTGTCCGATTCGAGCGTGACGAGCGACTGCTCCTTCTCGACGCGGTCGCCGACCTTCACGGCGATTTCGATGACGGGCACATCCTTATAGTCGCCGATATCGGGGACCTTGATTTCCTGAACGCCGCCGCCGCCCGCTGCGGGAGCCGGCGCGGCTTTCTCGGGTTCCTGGCTGGCTTTGGCTTCGCCCGCCGTTTCGACGACGGCGATGACGGTGCCCTGTGAGACCTTGTCGCCGGCTTTGACGCGGACTTCCTTGACCGTGCCAGCCGTATCGCTGGGCACTTCCATGGACGCCTTATCCGATTCGAGCGTCATCAGCGACTGCTCTTTTTCGATCGTATCGCCCGGCTTGATATTGACTTCGATGACATCGACGTCCTTGAAATCGCCGATGTCCGGCACCTTCACTTCGACGAGACTCATAGTGTCCCCTTCTCTTATTGACCGTGTTGAAAGATGAGTCGCGAAAACCGTTAGCTCCAAAGACCCGCCGCGAACAAGCGAAGGCTGAATGCCGTCCGCCAGGGACGCGGCTTTCTCTTGCTTACTTTTCTTTGCAAGACAAAGAAAAGTAGGTGCCGCCCCGCACAGGGGCGACGCATGAAGCGAGACGACAAAGCAGGTTCAACGAGAGCGCCCGAATGACCAGATCAACCACGAGATCATCGAGCGCTAGCGACACAACCTCAACAATCAAAGAATCACACGCCGGAAATCGGCAAGAATCGACCCGAGATACGCATTGAAGCGCGCCGCCTCAGCACCGTCGATCACGCGGTGGTCATACGACAGCGACATCGGCAGCGTCAGACGCGGCACGAACTGCTTGCCGTCCCACACCGGCTTCATCGCGCTGCGCGACAGACCGAGAATCGCGACTTCCGGCGCGTTGATGATCGGCGTGAAGTTCGTGCCGCCAATGCCGCCGAGCGACGAGATCGAGAAGCAGCCGCCCTGCATCTGATCGGGCTTGAGCTTGCCTTCACGCGCGAGCTTCGACAGCTCCGTCATTTCCTTCGCGATATCGACGAGGCCCTTCTTGTCCGCATCGCGGATCACGGGGACGACGAGACCGTTCGGCGTATCGGCAGCGAAACCGACGTGGTAGTACTGCTTGAACACGAGGTTGTCGCCATCGAGGCTCGCATTGAACGTCGGGAACTTCTTCAGCGCCGCGACGACGGCTTTGATCACGAACGCGAGCATCGTGAACTTCACGCCCGCCTTTTCGTGCTCCTTGTTCAGTTGCACGCGCAACGCTTCGAGTTCCGTGATATCCGCTTCATCGTTGTTCGTGACGTGCGGGATCATCACCCAGTTGCGATGCAGGTTCGCGCCGGAAATCTTCTTGATGCGCGACAACGGCTTCGGATCGATCGGGCCGAACTTCGTGAAGTCGACCTTCGGCCACGGCAGCAGGCCAAGCTCGCCGCCGCCTGCGGCAGCGGGCGCAGCCGCCGCGGGCGCGCCGCGCTGGCCCGTCATCACGCCCTTGACGAACGCGGTGACGTCGTCCTGCGTAATACGGCCCTTCGGACCCGTGCCCGGCACGCGCGATACATCGACGCCCAACTCGCGCGCGAACTTGCGCACCGACGGCGACGCGTGGCTCGCGCGATACGCGCCGCCTTCGCCCGCCGGAATGACGGGCGCCTGCGCGAGCGCGGACGGACGCGCGGGGGCCGGTGACGGCGCGACGGGCGCGTCCGACGGCTTTTCTTCATGCTTCGCGGCAGCAGGCGCCGGAGCGGGCGCGGCCGCCGCGCCGCCGCTTTCGCCTTCCAACAGCACGATCACCGTGCCTTCCGACACCGTATCGCCGACCTTGACCTTCAGTTCCTTGACGACGCCGGCGGCCGGGCTCGGCACGTCCATC
>NZ_JAGIPX010000035.1:0-20303 GCF_017814945.1 Paraburkholderia sp. LEh10 | reverse complement strand
AGCGACTGCTCCTTCTCGACGCGGTCGCCGACCTTCACGGCGATTTCGATGACGGGCACATCCTTATAGTCGCCGATGTCCGGCACCTTCACTTCCTGCACGCCGCCCGCCTTTGCAGCGGGGGCCGGCGCCGGGGCCGGCGCCGCGGCGGCTGCGGGCGCCGCCGCGCCATTGCCCTGCGCGGGCTTCGCGGCAGCCGCGCCGCCGCCTTCGCCGTCCAGCAGCACGATCAGCGTACCTTCCGACACCGTATCGCCAAGCTTGACTTTCACTTCCTTGACCGTACCCGACGCCGGGCTCGGCACATCCATCGTCGCCTTGTCGGATTCCAGCGTGACGAGCGACTGTTCTTTCTCGACGGTATCACCCGCCTTAACCAGCACCTCGATTACAGGAATGTCCTTGTAATCGCCGATGTCCGGCACCTTGACTTCGATCGCTTGGCTCATTGTTTTCTGTCTCCAGGGCCGCGCGCACCTCGTCCGTCCGCTTCGGGCGGACGAGGTGCGCATCTTGGGGCTCGCGGGTCGATGCCTTAGACGGTCATCGGGTTGGGTTTGGACGGATCGAGGTTGTACTTCTTCAGCGCGTCGGCCACGACCTTGCGCTCAATCGTACCCTCATCGGCCAGCGCATTCAGCGCAGCGACCGTGGTCCAGTAGCGGTCGACTTCGAAGAAGTGACGCAGCTTCTCGCGCGTATCCGAGCGGCCGAAGCCATCCGTGCCCAGCACGACGAAGCGTTGCGGCACGAACGCGCGAATCTGCTCGACGAGCGCGCGGACATAGTCGGTCGACGCGATCACGGGGCCCTTCGCGTCCTTCAGCAGCGTCTCGACGTGCGACAGCTTCTTCTCGCCGAGCGGGTTCAGCAGGTTCTGACGCTGGACTTCGTGGCCTTCGCGCGCCAGTTCGGTGAAGCTCGGCACGCTCCACAGATCCGACTCGACGCCCCAGTCGTTCTTCAGCAGGTCGGCGGCGGCGATCACTTCGTTGAAGATCGTACCCGCGCCCATCAGCTGGACACGCGGCGCCTTCGCGCTGTCCGCGCCCTTGCGGAACGAGTACATGCCCTTGATGATGTCCTGCGCCACGCCTTCATCTTGCGGAATTGCCGGGTGCTCGTAGTTCTCGTTCATCACCGTGATGTAATAGAACACGTCCTCCTGGTCCTGCACCATGCGGCGCAAGCCGTCCTGCATGATGACGGCGAGTTCGTAGCCGAACGTCGGGTCATAGCTGATGCAGTTCGGCACGGATGCCGCCCACAGCAGCGAGTGGCCGTCTTCGTGCTGCAGGCCTTCGCCGTTGAGCGTCGTGCGGCCCGCCGTGCCGCCCAGCAGGAAGCCGCGCGAGCGCATGTCGCCCGCCGCCCATGCCAGATCGCCGATGCGCTGGAAGCCGAACATCGAGTAGAAGATGTAGAACGGGATCATGATCTCGCCGTGCGTCGAGTACGACGTCGCCGCTGCGATCCAGTCCGACATGCCGCCTGCTTCGTTGATACCTTCCTGAAGGATCTGGCCCGTTTCCGATTCCCTGTAGAACATCAGCTGGTCGGAATCTTCCGGCACGTACTTCTGGCCGTCCTGGTTCCAGATGCCGATCTGTCGGAACAGACCTTCCATGCCGAAGGTGCGCGATTCATCGGGCACGATGGGCACGACGCGCTTGCCGATCGCCTTGTCCTTCAACAGGATATTGAGGATACGGACGAACGCCATCGTCGTCGAAATCTCGCGGCCTTCGCCCGTGCCCTTGAGCAGCGGCTCGAACGCTTCGAGCGCCGGGACGGGCAGCGATTCCGCCTTCTGCCGGCGCGCCGGCAGATAGCCGCCCAGTTCCTGACGGCGGGCGCGCATGTATTCGAGTTCCTTCGAGCCTTCCTCGAACTTCAGGTACGGCACGTGCACGATCTCGTCGTCCGAGATGGGCAGGCGGAACTGGTCGCGGAAGTGCTTGAGCGCCTCCACCTGCATCTTCTTCTGCTGGTGGGTGATGTTCATCGCCTGGCCGGCTTCGCCCATGCCGTAACCCTTGATCGTCTTCGCGAGGATCACCGTCGGCTGGCCCTTCGCCTGCGTCGCCGAGTGGAACGCCGCGTAGATCTTGTGCGGGTCGTGGCCGCCGCGGTTCAGGTTCCAGATGTCGTCGTCGGACCAGTCGGCGACCAGCGCCTTCAGTTCAGGCGTGTTGAAGAAGTGCTCGCGCACAAACGCGCCCGACTCCGACTTGTACGTCTGGTATTCGCCGTCGACGACTTCCATCATCCGGCGCATCAGCACGCCCGACTTGTCGCGCGCGAACAGCGCGTCCCAGCGGCTGCCCCAGATCACCTTGATCACGTTCCAGCCCGCGCCGCGGAACTCGCTTTCGAGTTCCTGAATGATCTTGCCGTTGCCGCGCACTGGGCCGTCCAGACGCTGCAGGTTGCAGTTGATGACGAACACCAGGTTGTCGAGCCGCTCGCGGCCGGCCATGCCGATCGCGCCGAGCGATTCCGGCTCGTCCGTTTCGCCGTCGCCGAGGAACGCCCACACCTTGCGGCCGTCCGTCTTCGCGATGCCGCGCGCCTGCAGGTACTTCATGAAGCGCGCCTGGTAGATCGCCATGATCGGGCCAAGACCCATCGACACCGTCGGGAACTGCCAGAAGTCCGGCATCAGCCACGGGTGCGGATACGACGAGATGCCCTCGCCGCCCACTTCCTGGCGGAAGTTGTCGACCTGCTTGTCGGTCAGACGGCCGAGCAGGAACGCGCGCGAGTAGACGCCGGGCGACGAATGGCCCTGCACGAACACGAGGTCGCCGCCGTGATCTTTCGACGGTGCGTGCCAGAAATGGTTGAAGCCGACGTCGTACAACGTCGCCGCGGATGCAAACGACGCGATATGGCCGCCGACATTGGTTTCCTTACCGGCGCGCAGCACCATCGCCATCGCGTTCCAGCGGGTGTACGAACGGATGCGGTGCTCCACGTCCTGGTCGCCCGGAATCTTCGCCTGATTCGCGACGGGGATCGTGTTGATGTAAGGGGTGTTCGCCGAGAAAGGTAGATGCTCGCCGTGCACACGGGCAAATTCGATCTGCTTTTCGATGAGGTAGTGAGCACGGTCGGGGCCGACAGCAGAAATCACGCCATCTAGCGCTTCCAGCCATTCAGCTGTTTCTTGCGGGTCGCTATCGTCTTTCGTGTTGGCGACGTACTTCATGACTTCGTCAGGTACAGCGGACATGCTCGTCTCCTGGATATGGGAACGCTCTGTGAACAGGCGACGCGGACGAACGTCGACCGCGGCAGCTTCCGGCCGATTGTAATAAGGCCCACAACG
This sequence comes from Paraburkholderia sp. LEh10, assembly GCF_017814945.1. Taxonomy (GTDB): domain Bacteria; phylum Pseudomonadota; class Gammaproteobacteria; order Burkholderiales; family Burkholderiaceae; genus Paraburkholderia. Next base: position 16,972 of record NZ_JAGIPX010000035.1, on the reverse strand, counting down.
CCTGCGCAAGGAAATTTTCGGATTACGAGAGTGTTTCTCATAATGCGGAAAATTGTTGCGGCGCACCCTGGTTGGACTGCCCATCAGCAAGTACGTCGGCTAGTTTGCGCCGAATTGCGTGACTTTCACCTCTTTTTTGCGTCATTTACGTGTCAGCCGCTGCGCTACAATGCGGCCATGTTGACCGATCGGCTTTTCGCACGCTCGGCGCGCTCCGCCGGACCGTCGGCGGACTCGTCGCCGTCTCGCTGGCACCACGGACCGTGGTGGTCGAATTCCTATTTGCTGACGCCGCTCCTGTCGATCCTCGTGTTTCTGGTCGTCATGAGCCTGATTTTGTGGAGCCTGAACCGGCGCGAACAGCAGCAGCAGGAAGACACGCTGTACCGCAACGTCGCGTGGGCGCAGCAGCAGATCCGCCTGTCGATGACGGGCGCGCAAGAACAGTTGCAAGCGCTCGCGCGCGATCTCGCCACGGGGCACTCCGACTCGCATTACTTCCAGGTGTCGACGGCAGACATCATGCAGGGGCATCCCGAGATCCTCTACATGAACTGGTACACGAGCGCGCAGCAGCCGCGCTGGCCGAACAATGCGCTGCCCGTGCTGGGCCAGCGTCTTGCCAAACCCAATGAGCAGCAAATGGACGAGGCCGTCAAGGCCGCGTTCGCCGAAGCGAAAAATACCCGCCGCCAGGTCTACTCGCCGCTGATTTACGACGATGTCGGCAACGGCTACATCACGCTGCAGACTCCCGTCTATCGCGACCGCGATTTTCTCGGCACGATCGCGGCCGTGTTTTCGATCGAAGGGATCCTGAAGCGGGACATCCCGCCGGAGCTATCCGCGAAGTACAAGATCTCGATCATCGACATCAACAACCGCGAGCTCGCCACGACCTCGACGCGCCCGCGCCTGCCGCGCGACGCATACTACGACCTCCCCCTCGATCCGCCCGGCCAGGGCGTGTCGGTGCGCGTGTACGCGTACCCGCAGATGACCAACTTCACGAACAACACGCTCGTGTGGCTGGTCGCGGGCCTGTCGTGCTTCGTGCTGTGGAGTTTGTGGAGCTTGTGGAAGCACACCCGCCAGCGCTTCGAGGCGCAACAGGCGCTGTACGCGGAAGCGTTCTTCCGCCGTGCGATGGAAAACTCGGTGCTGATCGGCATGCGCGTGCTCGACATGCATGGCCGCATCACTCACGTCAACCCCGCGTTCTGCCGGATGACGGGCTGGGACGAGAGCGATCTCGTCGGCAAGAACGCGCCGTTCCCATACTGGCCGCGCGACGCCTACCCCGAGATGCAGCGGCAGCTCGACATGACGCTGCGCGGCAAGGCGCCCTCCTCCGGGTTCGAACTGCGCGTGCGCCGCAAGGACGGGTCGCTCTTCCACGCGCGCCTTTATGTGTCGCCGCTGATCGACAGCTCGGGCCGGCAGACGGGCTGGATGTCGTCGATGACGGACATCACCGAGCCCAAGCGCGCGCGCGAAGAACTCGCCGCCGCGCACGAGCGCTTCACGACGGTGCTCGAAAGCCTCGACGCCGCCGTGTCCGTGCTCGCCGCCGATGAGGCCGAGCTGCTGTTCGCGAACCGCTATTACCGGCACCTGTTCGGCATCCGTCCGGACGGCCATCTCGAACTCGCGGGCGGCGGTGGCGGCTTCGACAGTTCAGCGGCCTCGTCGGATTCGATCGACATGGTCGACGCGTTCGCGGGCCTCCCCGCCGCCGCGCTCACGGAAAGCACCGCCGACGCGCAGGAAGTCTACGTGCAAGGCATCCAGAAGTGGTTCGAAGTGCGCCGCCAGTACATCCAGTGGGTGGACGGCCACCTCGCGCAGATGCAGATCGCGACCGACATCACCTCGCGCAAACAGGCGCAGGAACTCGCGCGCCAGCAGGACGAGAAGCTGCAGTTCACGAGCCGCCTGATGACGATGGGCGAGATGGCGTCGTCGCTCGCTCACGAGCTAAACCAGCCTCTCGCGGCCATCAATAACTATTGCTCTGGAACCGTGGCGCTGGTTAAATCTGGTCGGACAACTCCCGACAACCTGTTACCAGTTCTCGAAAAGACGGCACAGCAGGCGGTTCGGGCCGGCATGATCATCAAGCGCATCCGCGAATTCGTGAAACGCAGCGAACCGAAACGCCAGGCCACCCGTGTCGCCGACATCGTCGCCGACGCCGTGGGCCTTGCCGAAATAGAAGCGCGCAAGCGCCGCATCCGCATCGTGACGGACATGCGTTCGCGCCTGCCCGTCATCTATGTCGACCCGGTGCTGATCGAGCAGGTGCTCGTCAACCTGCTGAAGAACGCCGCGGAAGCCATGCACGATGCGCGGCCCGATGCTGTCGATCCCGTCATTCGCGTGGTCGTCAGGCTCGATTCCGGCTTTGTCTGCATCAGCGTCGTCGACCAGGGTCCGGGCGTCGACGAGGCCACAGCCGAGCGTCTCTTCGAACCGTTTTACAGCACCAAGTCCGACGGCATGGGCATGGGGCTGAACATTTGCCGTTCGATCATCGAATCGCATCGCGGACGCCTGTGGGTGGTGAACAACGTCGAATCCGACGGCCACATCACGGGCGCCACCTTCCATTGCAGTCTGCCTATTGGAGAGCCTGACGGCCTGAGCAACGGCGGGTCCGAGGCGCCGACACCACAAACCGTTACGGGAGAGCTATGAACACCCCAGTTACCACACAGGAAACCGTTTTTGTCGTCGATGACGATGAAGCGGTGCGAGATTCGCTGCGCTGGCTGCTGGAGGCGAACGGCTATCGCGTTCAGTGCTTTTCCAGCGCCGAACAGTTCATCGACGCATGGCAGCCGCATCAGCATCCCGGCCAGATCGCGTGCCTGATCCTCGACGTACGGATGTCGGGCATGAGCGGCCTGGAATTGCAGGAGCGCCTGATCGCCGACAACACGCTGCTCCCGATCATCTTCGTGACGGGCCATGGCGACGTGCCGATGGCCGTATCGACGATGAAAAAAGGCGCGATGGACTTCATCGAAAAACCGTTCGACGAAGCCGAACTGCGCAAGCTCGTCGAGCGCATGCTCGACAAGGCGCGCAGCGAAAGCAGCAGCGTGCAGCAGCAGCGCGCCGCCGCCGAGCGCCTGGGCAAGCTGACGGCGCGCGAGCATCAGGTGCTCGAGCGCATCATCGCGGGCCGCCTGAACAAGCAGATCGCCGACGATCTCGGCATCAGCATCAAGACGGTCGAAGCGCACCGCGCGAACATCATGGAAAAGCTCAACGTGAACACGGTCGCCGACCTGCTGCGTCTCGCGTTGTCTAACAAGCCGCAGCAGGCGCAATAACGCGTCTTTCCTGCGTCTTTCCGCCGTCATCGCGTGATGGCCGCGCCGCGCCTCCGCATGCTCGCCCGCGTTAGCCCGCGCGGGCGCCCAGTGCATCGTTGACGCCATCACGCAGCGCTGCATTCGCAGCGCCTGTCTCGCTTCCCGCCATCTCTTTCCCTTCGCGTTCACGGCTTTTCAGTTCGCGCGCCGCCCGCGTTTCGTTAGTCCTCCCAACTGGGTCGCATCGCGCAGCAAGTCCGCTTTTGACATCGCGCATTGACAGCAGCGGCTTCGCTTCCTAATTTACATACCGAAACTTCCCATACAGTGCCCGATGCTCGACATATTCAGAGCCCGTATGACGGGCGAATCGCTGACCACGATGCGCGCCGCATGCAACCCCCTGCCGGGGACCCCAACGCAGTTTCACGCCGCGCTTGCGCGGCCACTCCACTTCCATTATCAGTCGCCATACGCAGTCGTTCGTTCATCGCTCCGTTGCCACAATACCGTGCCGCGGCGCGTCGGGTCCGCCTGACGGCCGCTGCGCCCATAACGCAGCAAGGAGGTTCTCATCGTGAAACGTTACGGACCGTACAGGCCGCATACGTGGCTCGTCTGCGCGGCGCTTGCCGGCCTGCCGCTCGCAGCCTGCATCGTCGCGCCCGTCGAGGCTGTCGCGCAAACGCCCGCGAAGGTCTCGAACCAGCAACTCGATTCGCTGACGGCGCCCATCGCGCTCTATCCGGACGCGCTGCTCGCCCAGGTGCTGATGGCGTCGACCTTTCCGCAAGACGTCGACGCGGCCGCTGCCTGGTCGAAGGCAAATCCGCAGTACAAGGGCGACGATGCCGTGAAGGCCGTCGCATCGCAGCCGTGGGACCCGAGCGTGCAGTCGCTCGTGGCCTTCCCGCAGGTGCTCGCGACGATGGCCTCGAAGCCCGACTGGGTCACGCAGATCGGCAATGCGTTTCTCGCGCAGCCCAACGACGTGATGGACTCCGTGCAGCGGTTGCGCAAGCAGGCGCAGTCGGCGGGGAATCTGAAGTCGAGCGAGCAGCAGAAGGTGATCGTCGAGCAGAACACGATCCAGATCGAGCCTGCGAATCCGCAAGTGGTCTATGTGCCGACGTACAACCCGACTGTCGTCTATGGCACGTGGCCGTATCCCGCCTATCCGCCCGTCTATGTGCCGCCGCCTCCCGGCTACGCGATCGCGTCGGGCTTCATGACGGGACTTGCATTCGGCGCGGGCGTTGCCGTTGCCAATTCGCTATGGGGCGGCTTCAACTGGAACTCGCACGACGTCAATATCAACGTCAATCGCTATAACAACATCAACGTCAACAATCGCATCAGTTCGAATACGGCAACGACGAACTGGAACCGCAACGCGAATATCAACCGCAATAACGCGAACATCAACCGCAACAACGCCAACTTCAACAACAACAATCTGGGTGCGCAGCGCGACCAGTTCCGCGGGCGCGACGCATCGCGTGCACAGGCCGAGCAGACGCTGCAGGCTCGCACCGGCCAGAATCTGAGCGGCAACGCGAGCCAGCGCGTGCAGAACATCCATCAAGGCGGCGCGAACTCGGCCGAGATCCGCAATAGCGCGCAGAACCTCAACCGCGACAACGCGTTGCGCGGCGCGGGCGACGGCGCGGGCTCGCGACAGGACTTGCAGCGCGGCCAATCGAGCCGCCAGTCGCTTGCGAGCAACGGCAGCGGCGGCAACCGGCTCGGCGCGGGCGGCGGCGGGCAGCAGTTCGGTGGAGGACAGGCGGGAGGCGGCCGGGTTGGCGCAGGCGGCGCAGGCCAGCCGGGCAGCTTTAATGGCGGCGGTGGCGGTGGCGGTGGCGGTGGCAACTTCGGTGGTGGACGCGGCGGCGGTGGCGGCGGGCATCAGTTCCACCGCCGCTAGATGGGACGATCGACAGCAGCTATAAGGAGGCACACATGATCCGCAATTCGAAACGCGGCGCACTGCGCGCCCCGCACCCGGCGCACCTGCTGCCGTCGCGCGCGGTCCCCTCGCGCGTCGCCTTCGCGCTCGGTGCAGTCGCGGCTGCCGCTCTGCTCGCCGTTGCGCCGCCCGTCACCGCTCAGGCCGTCTATCCGACGCCCGAGGCGGCCGCCGACGCATTCACCAGCGCGCTCGCGACCAACGACCATCCGGCGATGGAAAAAGTGCTCGGCAAGAACTACGGCCGCTATATTCCGACCACCAATATCGGCGAGGACGACATCTATGCGTTCCTCGGGCAATGGGCGAAAGGCCATCGGATCGTCGATGATCCCGCTTTGCGCCACGGCCACAAGAGCGTGCATCTCGCCGTCGGCGACGACGGCTGGACGTTGCCGATTCCCATCGTGCAAACGGCGCGCGGCTGGCAGTTCAACACGCCCGCCGCCACCGACGAGATGCTCACGCGCCGTATCGGCCGCAACGAACGCGCGGCGATCCTCACGTCGCTCGCGTACATCGATGCGCAAAACGACTACCGCAACCAGATGCAGCATTACGCGCTGAAGTTCATCAGCTCCCCCGGCAAGCACGACGGGCTCTACTGGCCCACGGCGCCCGGCGAGCCCGATAGCCCGCTCGGGCCGCTCGCCGCCACGATGACGCATCAGATCGCGCCGGGCGAGGCGTATCACGGCTATCACTTCCGCATCCTCACGTCGCAGGGCGCGAACGCCGACGGCGGCGCGCAGAACTATCTGCAGGACGGCGTACTGTCAAAGGGCTTCGGACTCGTCGCCTGGCCGGCGGAATATGGCAAGACGGGCGTGATGAGTTTCATCGTCAACCAGAACGGACAGGTCTACCAGAAGAATCTCGGACCGCAAACGGCGCACGCGGCCGACGCGATCACGTCGTTCAACCCCGATTCTTCATGGCAGCCGACACGGCCTTGAGAACGCGGTGAAAGCGGCGCGGCGGCTTTCGCAGCGCATCTGCTGGCCCGATACCGCCCGTCACGAGGCCGCGCACTCCGCTACGGCAACCGCTTGGGTCGACCGCCGCGCCCACTTGCTACCCACGCTTATACCCCTTCGAAGACCAACCGATCCCGGCCCCGACGGTATAATGTCGAGCTTCGCTGCGGCGCGGTTTTCGCGCCGGGCGCTTTGCGGCACGCGACCCGTTCCTGCCTTCGAGCGCCATGCGTGCGAACGCGACGGTCATCACAGCAAGGCCTCGCGAGCGCGCGTGCAGCACGCGCGGCATGCGCGCCAACGTGATTGCACGCCGCGCGCCTGTGCCCGCCTCGCCCGCATTCCGAACAGCCTTTCTCGACCGACCATGACAGCCAAACTGATCGACGGCACCGCCCTCTCGAAGACCCTGCGCGCCGACGTCGCCACGCGCGCCGCCGCCCTCACCGCCCGCGGACATCAGCCGGGTCTTGCCGTCGTGCTCGTCGGCGACAATCCGGCGAGCGAGGTCTACGTCCGCAACAAGGTGAAAGCTTGCCAGGACAACGGACTGTTCTCGTCGTACGACCGCTATCCCGCCACGATGTCGGAAGCCGATCTGCTCGCGCGCATCGACGCACTCAACCGCGACCCGAAGACTCACGGCATCCTCGTCCAGTTACCGCTGCCCGCGCATATCGACAGCCATAAGGTGATCGAGGCGATCGCGCCTGAAAAGGATGTCGACGGCTTTCATGTCGCGAATGCGGGTGCGCTGATGACGGGCAAGCCGCTCTTTCGCCCGTGCACGCCGTATGGCGTGATGAAAATGTTCGAAGCCCACGGCATCGCGTTGAAGGGTGCGAACGCCGTCGTGATCGGACGCTCGAACATCGTCGGCAAGCCGATGGCGATGCTGCTGCTGCAGGCGGACGCCACCGTCACGGTCTGCCACAGCAAGACGCGCGATATCGGCGCCTACACGCGCGAGGCCGATGTCGTCGTGGTCGCGACGGGCCTGCGCAACACGCTCACAGCCGATATGGTGAAGCCCGGCGCGGCCGTGATCGACGTCGGCATGAATCGCGACGAGAACGGCAAGCTGTGCGGCGACGTCGACTTTGCGAACGTCAAGGAAGTGGCCGGCTATATCACGCCCGTGCCGGGCGGCGTCGGCCCGATGACGATCACGATGCTGCTCGTCAACACCATCGAAGCCGCCGAGCGCGCGGCGGGCAACGCCTGAAGGACATGTCTGTGGGCTTGAGGCGGGCTTGAGGCGCGCTTGGTGCGCGCTCAGCGAGCCTCAAGCGAAGGCTCTAAAGAGGCCTCCGGCAGACTTCAGGCACGCTTCCGATAGACTTCCCGCAGATTTCAGGCGAGATTCAACGCGGCGGCCAGCGCACGGCAACGTCCGCCACCGTCGCGGGTGCCGTCTCGCGCTTGCCATTGCGCTTGCCTTCGTGCTCGCGCTTGTCAGCCGCTCGACGCGCGAAGCGGACGCGGCACCCGCTCATACGGGAGGGACGTTCGATCCAGCGCGGCGAGAACGCCGCCAACGCAACGATGAACGGCGCGCTGAGGAGAATCGACAGCATCGGCGGCATGCGCGGCGCAAGCGCCGCCACGCACTACTGAACCATGAACCCATCCAGATAGATCGCGTACGAGTAGAACGCGCGGCGCACGCGGACGATTCAACGATGCGCGAGAATAGCCGTCGCGACCGTTCGCTTGCCCACTTCTGGTTTTGGCACACATTCGGCTGAGCCCGCCGCCGCTGCGTATTGGCGGCAGTTCTGATAATTTGTGCTGCAATCTGGCTGAATATCGGCTGAATATCAGCTGGAAATGGCGAACAGCGCCCCAACATGCGCTACATGGCGCCGCCGGGCGCACGCGTGCGGCCCGCGTGCTGCCCACGTGCGATGCGGCGCCGTTTCAGTTCCTGGCCCGGCTGAGCGTCAACCGGGCTTCTACTTACCGCGTCAGACAGGAAGCATCATGTCCACCTCTCAATCGACATCCGACAATCCGCTCCTCGATTTCTCCGATCTGCCGCGCTTTGGCGAGATCCGCCCCGAACACGTGACGCCTGCCCTCGATGTGCTGCTCGCGAATGCGAACGCCGCCGTCGATCGCGCAAGCGAGCCGTCGACGCCCGCGTCCTGGGCCGACGTCGTCGAGCCCGTCGAACGCGCGACGGAGCCGCTGTCGCGCGCGTGGGGCGTGATCGGCCACCTTAACGCCGTGGCGGATACGCCCGAGCTGCGCGCCGTCTATGGCGAGAACCTGCCGCGCGTCACCGAATTCTGGTCGAGCGTCGGACAGAATCTGGCGCTCTACGAGAAGTACAAGACAATCGCAGCCAGCAGCGACTTCGAATCGCTGACGGGCGAGCGCAAAAAGATTCTCGACAACTCGCTGCGTGACTTCCGGCTGTCGGGCGCGGAATTGCCTGAAGATCAGAAGCCGCGTTTCGCCGAACTGCAGGAACGCCAGGCGGCGCTGTCGAAGGCATTCTCGGACCATGTGCTCGACGCGACGAACGCGTACGCCTACATTGCCGAAAGCGACGATGAACTGGCGGGGCTGCCCGAAGACGTGATCGCCGCCGCGCGCGAAGCGGCCGAGCGCGATCTCAAGAGCGGCTGGAAGTTCACGCTGCATTTCCCGTCGTACTTCCCGGTCATGCAGTACTCGGAAAACCGCGCGATGCGCGAAACGATGTATCGCGCCTACGTGACGCGCGCATCGGAGCTCGGACCGCAATACGGCAAGGGCAACGCCGACTGGGACAACACCGCGAACATCGCCGAAAGCCTGAAGCTGCGCGAAGAAGAAGCGCACATGCTGGGCTACAGGAACTTCGCGGAAGTGTCGCTCGCGCCGAAGATGGCCGAATCGCCAGAACAGGTGATGGCCTTCCTCGATGACCTCGCGACCCGCGCCCGTCCGCATGCCGAGCACGACTGGAAGGAGTTGCGCGACTTCGCCGCGAGCGAGCTGGCCCTGAGCGAACTCCAGCCGTGGGACGTCGCGTTTGCCGCCGAGCGCCTGCGTCAGAAGCGCTACTCGTTCTCCGAGAACGAGGTGAAGCAGTACTTCCCTGAAGACACGGTGCTCAAAGGCCTGTTCAAGGTCACGGAGACGCTCTTCGACGTGAAGATCCGCCGCGACGAAGCCGCGACCTGGCATCCCGACGTGCGCTTCTTCCGTGTCGAGAATCAGGACGGCGGCCTCGTCGCGCAGTTCTATCTGGACCTCTACGCACGCGAAGGCAAGCGCGGCGGCGCGTGGATGGACGATGCCCGCTCGCGCCGCAAGCCCGTCAACGGCGCGGTGCAAACGCCCGTCGCGTATCTGACGTGCAACTTCTCGGCGCCCGTCGGCGGCAAGCCCGCATGCTTCACGCACGATGAAGTCATCACGCTGTTCCACGAATTCGGCCACGGACTGCATCACATGCTGACGCGCGTCGACGAACTCGGCGTGTCCGGCATCAACGGTGTCGAATGGGATGCCGTCGAGTTGCCGTCGCAATTCATGGAGAACTTCTGCTGGGAATGGGATGTGCTGAGCGACATGACGTCGCACGTCGACACCGCCAAGCCGCTGCCACGCGATCTGTTCGACAAGATGCTCGCCGCGAAGAACTTCCAGAGCGGTCTGGGCACGCTGCGCCAGATCGTGTTCTCGATGTTCGACATGAAGCTGCACGTCGACTTCGACACGTCCGGTGCCAGGAGCGCGAACGACCTCGCACGCGAAATCAACGAGCGCTTCCACGTGATTCCACAGGCGGCGTTCTCGCGCTGGCCGAACACGTTCAGCCACATCTTCGCGGGTGGGTATGCCGCGGGTTACTACAGCTATAAGTGGGCCGAAGTGCTGTCCGCCGATGCGTACGCGGCGTTCGAGGAAGCAGCGCAGTCCGGCAAGGGCAGCGTGCTCGACGTCGCGACGGGCACGCGCTATCGCAAGGAGATTCTCGAAGTGGGCGGCAGCCGTCCCGCGATGGAATCGTTCAAGGCGTTCCGTGGCCGCGAGCCGAATATCGATGCGCTGTTGCGCCACAACGGGATGGCGCCGGACGCGGTGCCGGGCACTGCGCATTGATAGCGCGCGCGGTTGTCAGCGCGGTTGTCAGCGCGGTAGTTCGCGCGTCTGTTGAAACGCGCGCGCGTTGATGTCGTGCACCGAGGTCAGCGGCGCTGCGCACTGACGCACGGCCCTGCCCGTGATACATCGAAGCGCGCGCTCACGCGTCGCACTTCGATGCAGGCTCTTGCCACCTCCACCAGGCGGGTTCGGGTTTCCGAACCCGCTTTTTTCATGCGCGATGCAGCTTGAAGTCCACTTCCGTCGGCCGCCCTTCCAGCGACAGCGCCGCCCGTGCCGCTGGCGAACGGCTCACGACTTTCCCGCGACTCACGACGACCAGCCGGGCCGCGCGCAAGCGCATCGCCTCGACGGCATCGCGCGCGTCGAGCACGACGAGATTTGCATCGCATCCCGGCGCAATGCCATAGCGTTCGAAACCAAGAATACGCGCCGCATTCACCGTGACGGCGTCGAAGCAAGCATGCATGGCGTCGATGCCCGTCATCTGTGCGACGTGCAGCCCCATGTGCGCGACTTCGAGCATGTCGCCCGACCCCAGGCTATACCACGGGTCCATCACACAGTCGTGGCCAAACGCGACGTCGATCCCCGCCGCGAGCATCTCCGGCACACGTGTCATCCCGCGCCGCTTCGGATAGGTGTCCGAGCGTCCTTGCAGCGTGATGTTGATGAGGGGATTCGCAATGGCCGCGACGCCCGCTTCACGCATCAACGGCAGCAGCTTGCTGACGTAGTAGTTGTCCATCGAATGCATCGACGTCAGATGCGAGCCCGCCACGCGGCCCTGCATGCCGAGCCGGTGCGCCTGCGCCGCAAGCGTTTCGACGTGGCGCGACATCGGATCGTCCGATTCGTCGCAATGCATGTCGACGCGCAAGCCCTTTTGCGCCGCGAACTCGCATAGCAAACGCACCGACTCCGCGCCGTCCGCCATCGTGCGTTCGAAATGCGGAATGCCGCCGACCACATCGACACCCATCCCGATTGCGCGCTTGAGATTCTCGAACGCGCCTTGGCTGCGCAGCAAACCGTCTTGCGGAAACGCGACCAGTTGCAGGTCCATGTAAGGCGCCACGCGGCGCTTCACTTCGAGCAGCGCTTCGACGGCAAGCAGACGCGCGTCGCACACGTCGACGTGCGTGCGAATCGCCAGCAGCCCGCGCGCGACAGCCCAGTCGCAGTACTGGAGCGCGCGCTCGACGAGCGCCTGTTGCGTCAGATGCGGCTTGAGCTCGCCCCATAGCGCGATGCCTTCGAGCAAGGTGCCCGACGCGTTGACGCGCGGCAAACCATACGACAGCGTCGCATCCATATGGAAATGCGCATCGACGAACGGCGGCGTGACGAGCGAGCCGTGCGCGTCGATTTCTTCGCGAGCGGCGGCGGACAGCTTCGGCTCAACGGCCACGATGCGGCCATGTTCGATGCCGATATCGACAGGGCCATGCGGTTGTGCGGCGCTGCGCGGCAATGCGGCACGGCGGATGATCAGGTCCATGGGTGGCTCCTTTGCATGACCCCGATTCTATCGGCGGAAGAAATGCGTGTGGAGCTATCTGGCATCGTCGCGAAGGCATAGGACAAACGACGGTACCGTACTGGGCCACGGCCAGTCATCCGTATCGTTGATCGCTGGTTGCCGCAGCCTATACTCTTCTGCGCAACGACGAATGCACAAGGAAGCGACATGAAGACGATAGGCGTGATCGGGGGAATGAGCTGGGAGTCGTCGGCCGAGTATTACAGACTGCTGAACCGGCACGCGAAGGCGCGCCTTGGCGGCCATCACAACGCGCGCAGCCTGATGCTCACCGTCGACTTCGCGCCTGTCGAGGCCCATCAGCGCGCCGGCGACTGGCACGCGCTCGGCGAACAGATGGCCGACGCCGCGCGGCAACTGGAGCGCGGCGGCGCGGCGCTCGTGCTGCTTGCGACCAACACGATGCATCGCGTGTGCGAAGCCATCGAGGCGGCGATTACGGTTCCCTTTCTGCACATCGCCGACCCGACGGGCGAAGCGCTGCGCGCAGAGGGTATCGAGCGCGTCGGGTTGCTGGGCACGCGCTATACAATGGAGCAGACGTTTTACGCGGGCCGCCTGCGCGAGCGCTTCGGGCTCGACACGTTGATTCCCGATGACGCGGGCCGCGCGCACGTGCATCGGATCATCTACGACGAGTTGTGCCACGGCGTCGTCGAGCCGCGTTCACGCGCGATCTATTGCGACGTCATCGATGAATTGAGGGCACGCGGCGCGCAGGCCGTGATTCTTGGCTGCACGGAAATCACGCTGCTGATCAAGCAGGAACACTCCACGTTGCCCGTGTTCGATACGACTGCGCTGCATGCGCAACGGGCCGTCGATTGGGCGATCGAGGCCGACCATCCATAACGCGTGCAGCGCTCCCGGTGGAAGAAGATAAAAAATCCGGTCAAATGTTTGACGTGCGCACGATGTGTCCGTACAATTCGCCTCCTCTGACGCGGGGTGGAGCAGTCTGGCAGCTCGTCGGGCTCATAACCCGAAGGTCGTAGGTTCAAATCCTACCCCCGCAACCAGTTTAGAAGGCATCGTGTCCTGCTCCACACGGCCTCGAGCAATCAAGCCCGCACCGCCTCAAGCGTTGCGGGCTTTTGCTTTTTTGCCTATGCACGATGCCGTACTGAGCGCCCCTGCCCGATCGCGGTAAGATTCCATCCAGCACCGGATACAACGAGAACGAGCGATGAAATTAGCCACGTGGAACGTGAACTCACTGAAGGTCCGTCAGCAGCATGTGATCGACTGGCTCGAACTCAGCCAGACCGACGTGCTATGCCTCCAGGAACTGAAACTGCCCGACGAAAAATTTCCGCGCGCCGACCTCGAAGCGAAGGGCTATCGCAGCTGGTTCGCCGGGCAGAAGACCTATAACGGCGTGGGCATCCTCGTGCGCGACGGCGTGAACGTCGACGAAGGCAGCATCGTACGCAACATCCCCGGCTTCGACGATTCGCAGCAGCGCGTGATTGCCGCCACCATCGAAGGCGTGCGCGTGATCTCCGCGTACTTCCCGAACGGCCAGGCGCCCGGCACCGACAAGTTCGCCTACAAGCTGCGCTGGCTCGATGCGCTGCACGACTGGATCGCAGGCGAGCTTGCGCAGTATCCGAAGCTCGCATTGCTCGGCGACTACAACATCGCGCCCGAAGACCGCGACGTGCACGACCCGAAGGCGTGGGAAGGACAGAACCTCGTGTCGCCCGAAGAGCGCACGCAGTTCAACCGGCTGGTCGACCTCGGCCTCGTCGACTCGTTCCGGCTCTTCGAGCAGCCCGAGAAGACCTTTACCTGGTGGGATTACCGGATGCTCGCGTTCCGCCGCAATGCCGGCTTGCGCATCGACCATATCCTGCTGTCAAAGCCGCTCGCCGCCAGCTGCACGCATTGCGACGTCGATAAGACGCCGCGCAAGTGGGATCAGCCTTCGGACCACGCGCCCGTCATTGCGCTCACGGAATAAGCGCCCGCGTATGTGAATAGCGGCTCGATGGCGCGTGGCGCCGTCGAGCCGCTTCGTTTTGACGCCAGCCACCGCGCGGCGGCCGGATGCTTCAGCGCTCAAGGTTCGAGATTCAACTCCTGAATCTTGCGCGTGATCGTATTGCGTCCGATGCCAAGACGCTCCGCCGCTTCCACCTTGCGTCCGCGTGTGAAATCGAGCGCTTCGCGAATCACGGCCGCTTCGAAACGGCGCGACAGTTCGTCCATCACATCGGCGGCGTTCTCGCGCAGCAGCTTCGCGACTTCCGTGCGCAGGCCGCTTTCCCATGCAGCGACGACCGGCATCCCCGCGCCACCCTGCATGACGGGCACGCCGGGAATCGCGGCGACGCCGTTCGCCGCGCCGCTGCTCCCCGACGCAGCATCGATGGACGGCGAGCCGCCCGGCGTCGCAAACTCCGTCCCGCCCTGCTGCGCCGACACGAGATCCGGCGGCAAGTCCTTGATCTCGATCGTCTGCGCGGGCGCCATCACGGTCAGCCAGTTCGCAAGATTTTCGAGCTGACGCACGTTGCCCGGAAACGGCAGCGACGTCAGATAGGCCAAGGCTTCATCCGATACGCGCTTGGGCTCGACGCCGAGATCGCGCGCGCTCTTTTGCAGGAAATGGCGCGTGAGCAGCGGAATGTCTTCGCTGCGTTCGCGCAACGCGGGCAGGCGCAAGCGGATCACATTCAGCCGGTGATACAGGTCCTCGCGGAACAGCCCTTGCCGCACGCGCGATTCGAGATTCTGGTGCGTCGCGGCGATCACGCGCACGTTCGCGCGCAGCGGGTTGTGCCCGCCCACGCGATAGAACTGGCCGTCGGACAGCACGCGCAACAGACGCGTCTGCAGATCGAACGGCATATCGCCGATTTCATCGAGAAACAGCGTGCCGTTCTCAGCCTGCTCGAAGCGACCCTGGCGCATCGCCTGCGCGCCGGTGAATGCACCGCGCTCGTGACCAAACAGTTCGGATTCCAGCAGATCTTTCGGAATCGCCGCCGTGTTGAGCGCGATGAACGGGCCGTTCGCGCGTGGGCTATGTCGGTGCAAAGCGCGCGCGACAAGTTCCTTACCGGTGCCTGATTCGCCCGTAATGAGCACGGTGGCCGCCGAATGCGACAGGCGGCCGATCGCGCGGAACATGTCCTGCATCGCGGGCGCCTGGCCGAGCATCTCGGGCGCTTCGGCGACGCGATCGTCCCACGGGTGCTCGCCGCGCACGCTTTCGTCGACGGCGCGGCGGATCAGTTCAACGGCCTTGTCGACGTCGAACGGTTTCGCGAGATATTCGAACGCGCCGCCCTGGAACGCGGCCACGGCGCTGTCGAGATCCGAGAACGCCGTCATGATGATGACGGGCAAGCCCGGCACGCGGTCGCGCACGGTCTGCAACAGTTCGAGCCCGGAGCCGCCCGGCATCCTGATGTCTGAGACGAGCACTTGCGGGCTATCGTGTTCCAGTGCGCCTGCGGCTTCGCGTACGTTCGCGAAGCTGCGCGTCGCGAAGTTCTCGCGTGCGAGTGCCTTTTCGAGCACCCAGCGGATCGATTGATCGTCGTCTACTATCCAGATCGGCTTCATATAGGTCCGTCAGAAGTCTTGTGTTGCGTGTGGTGTTAGCAGTCGAGCGGCAACAGGATCTGAAACTCAGTGTGACCCGGACGGCTCTCCACTTCGATCATGCCGTCGTGTTGTTGCACGAAGGTCTGCGCGAGCGTGAGGCCAAGGCCGCTGCCATCCTCGCGCCCCGATACGAGCGGATAGAAGATGCGATCGCGTATGTCCTCCGGGATGCCGGGTCCGTTGTCGACAATATGCAAGTCCAGTGCCAGCTTGCAAAGTCGTTTAGCGATGGTCACCTTGCGCGCGACGCGCGTGCGCAACTCGATGCGCGCATCGCCCTGTGAAATGCGCTCGCGCAACGCTTCGGCCGCATTGCGCACGATGTTCAGCAGCGCCTGGATCAACTGTTCCTTGTCGCCGCGCAGATCGGGCACGCTCACGTCGTAGTCGCGCTCGATCGTGAGGCCGCGCGGAAACTCCGCGAGGATCACGGCGCGCACGCGCTCGCACACCTCATGAATATTCACGTCGCCGACGATATGCGGATGACGGTGCGGTTCGAGCAGCCTGTCGACGAGCGTTTGCAGACGGTCCGATTCCTTGATGACGACCTGCGTGTACTCGCGCAGCTCGTCGCGCTCGCGCACACCAAGTTCGAATTCGAGCAGTTGCGCCGCGCCGCGTATGCCGCCGAGCGGATTCTTGATCTCATGCGCGAGATTGCGGATCAACTGTTTGTTGACGGCAGTGAGATCGTGAATGCGCTCTTCGCGGTCGGAGCGCAGATGCCGCTCGTTCTCGAAGAGTTCGAGCAGCACGTAATCTTGCGCGCTCTCCAGAAAGCCGACGACGGCATGCACGTGCAGCGGCTCGTGGCCTGGGCGCTCGAGGACGGCATCCAGATGCGTCGCGTGAAAACGGTGCGCGGCGATCGCGGCAATGGTCGCCGTGAGTTCTTCGCCGTTCGAGAAGATGTCGGGCCACGCCATCTGCGTCAGTTGCCGGCGCGACATTTCGAGCATCGACTCCGCCGACGGATTCGCGAACGCGACGCGCAGCGTTCGCTTGTCGAGCACGAGCACGACAGTGGGCAGCGCCTCGAAGCCCGGCAGCAAACCGGACTCGACGAGTTGCGCATCGTCCGACAGTGCGTCGGCATGCCCTTTTCTGGCCTTGATCAGGTTCTTCAATACCATCTTGCAGTCGTGTCTCGATAGCCTTGCGTGGGACGGGAGTAACCGTTAAAGCGCCGACTCCCGTCGACAGGAGAGGGTGAGGCGGGCTTCATCGCACGCGATTCAATACGGGTGCAACAAAACAGTCACGACGTTCGATCCAACGAAAAAGGGACGGCGCCGCCGTCCCTTCATGACCGATCGCAGCGTCGGGGCGTTCGCCTGCCCGCATGTGCGAGCAAGGCGCAGCGCCTCTTACAGCGAGTAGTACAGTTCGAATTCGACCGGGTGCGTGGTCATACGCACGCGTTGCAGTTCGCCTTCCTTCAGTT
>NZ_JAGIPX010000300.1 GCF_017814945.1 Paraburkholderia sp. LEh10 | reverse complement strand
CAGGCATGACGGGTTGCTGTGTCGCGCTTTGGGGTCGCGCCACAGCCAATCGGGAAGAAGCGTAAAGCGTATGGGGGGTTGTGTTGTTCAGTCTGGCACAACACCGGTCTCAACCTCGTGCGTCCTGCATTCCGTACTCCCTTCGGGAGCGGGAGGCCCGCAAGTGCTGAAGCACCAACGGTCATCGCAAAACACACCGGTTATAGGATCAA
>NZ_JAGIPX010000299.1 GCF_017814945.1 Paraburkholderia sp. LEh10 | reverse complement strand
CAGACAACGTGATAGCCGACGTAGATCGCCAGCACGAAAATGATCAGGTTGATCACCGTATGGTTGATGACTTCCATGGAGCGTCTCCGTTAGCGTTATGCCGCTTCGCGTGCGATAGAACCATTGCGCGTAATGAGCGTGGCCGCGACGATGTCGTCCGCGAGATCGATATTGAGCGCGCCTTCCTTCGTGACGATCAGCTTCATGAAGTC
>NZ_JAGIPX010000034.1 GCF_017814945.1 Paraburkholderia sp. LEh10 | reverse complement strand
TAGAGTTTCTACGACCGGAGACCTTTGCTATCGGGGGCTGGATTCGACACTGCACATAAAAACTTTCGGCCGGTAATTCGCAGATGTGGCTGCAACTCCAGGTGGTCATCAGGGGCGGCGCGATTGAGAAACACTGGCGGCGCGTCGCTGCGCGTCCTTTTTAGGTTCTCACGGTGCACCCGACCATGACCATTGCGATCAAGCGCAACACGCAAGCCTTTTCGCTGCTCGAACTGATCGTCGCGTTGGCGATAGCCGCGACGCTCGCCGTCCTCGCGATTCCGTCGTATCGCGCTCATGTGGCGAAAGCGCACCGAACGGATGCGGCGTCGGCGCTGTATCGGGCAGCGCAGTTCGCGGAGTCACCGGCGCATGTGGATGGCGCGCCACTACCGTCCGGTCTCGATCAGGCGCCGCAAGCCGGGAGGGCTATCTATCGGCTGCGCATCCTGCCCGCCGGCGATACGAACGGCGGCTACGCGCTCGAAGCGCAGCCGGCGGAGGACGGCCCGATGGCCGGCGATGCGTGCGGCACTTTCATACTCGACGCGACGGGCTTGAGGAATAACCGGGGCGCGACGGGAGCGGACCCCGACGAATGCTGGAGCGCACGATAGAGATGATGGAAAGGTCGGTGCAAGCCGCGTCAGGGCGGGCTCATGTCGGAATCGTGGGCAGCGGCGGACGCGGCAGCTGGCTTGCGTGTTTCCCGCTTGATCTGCTGATAGATGCGAAAGGCTTCCCACGCGGCCAGCCCCAGGCTGCCCCACTTGAGCACGGGCTTTGCGGTCGCGGTGACGCCTTTGCGGATCGGCTTGGCGAGCACCAGCGAAACCAGCGAACTGATCAGCGGGTACTCCTTGAGCAGCGTGCCGATATTGCCCGCTGTGCCACGGCGGCGCCCCCAGGACATCGAACCGAAGCCCGGCACGATGAACTTGAGCCAGCTAAAGTGCATGACAGCGTTGCGAATGTCGAGCGTGGCCTGAGCCAGCTCCATGCGCTCGACGTCCGCGCGCACGATCAGCAGTTCTTTGCGCAACGCGCGCAGATGCGGCGCGCTCAGATCTTTGGCGGGCGGGCGGCGGCTGCGAAAGGCGTTATCGGAATGGACGTGGCTCATGGTAGATCGGTGGCAATGGACGAAGAGGGCGGCGGCACGGCCCGTTCAGCGTTTGCGGAAAATCTCGCGGTCTTTCTCGAACTCGTTGAGCGTCGTCTCGAAGATCATCGGCGCGTTGCGCAGGCCGCTGCGGGCGCGCAGCGCGCAGCCGATTGCGGCTAGCGCATAGACAATCGTGATGCCGGCAAGCGCCTGCCAACGGTAGGTGTCCCAGAAGGCGATCGCGATGAGCGCGGTCAGCGCAATCAACGCCATCGTCGCGAGCATCATGGCGGCGAGCCCCATGAAGAGCACCATCAGCAGGCGGTCCTTTTCTTCGGCCAGTTCGATGCCGATCAGTTCGAGCCGCGTCTGCAAGATCGAAAAAACCGAGCTGAGTAAGCGCCGCAATGGCCCGCGGTCCTCGCTGTGCGATTGTGTGTCGATCATGGCTTGAGCGTGTTGCGCGCGAGGATGCGCGAAGAAGGTGGAGACGGGACGCGTGCGCCCGTCCGCCTGTCGGCAAAGCGCACCCGCCGCTCGACGTCGCGGCGGGCCGCTCCCCGCGCTTTATTTGCGATTGATCAGCAAGCCGACCAGTACGCCGACACCGGCTGCGATGCCAATCGATGCCCACGGATGTTCGTGAACGTAGTCGTCGGTGGCGCGGGCGGCTTTCTTGCCCTTTTCGACGACCACGACCTGCACGTCGGCTGCCTTTTCCTTCGCCTGCTTGAGACGCGAGAGCGCCGTCTCGCGCAGTTCAGAAGCGCGTTCGCCCGTGGCGCTCGCGGCCTGCTTCAGCAGATCTTCCGCATCTGCGAGTACGGTTTTGATATCCGACATCAGTCTCTCCTTGTTGACTTCCGACATTGACTGCTCCCTTGTGCACGCTACGCGTGAATCGTAACCAAAGAAACGGCCGCTGGCGAGCCAGTGTGCCGTGCGCCATGGGTTACGCGCAAACCGCGCGCAATTTCCCGAACCCGTTCGCATGAAGCGTTCCCGAACGCCGCGAGCGTTTCATCTGCCCGCTTCGAGTCGTTCCGCTCATGGTGTTGCAAAGCACGCCATCGGTTGATGGAGTTGATCTGTCCCGTTAAGTTTCGTACATCGGCGAGAAAATTACAAAAACTGATAAGCGTTGCAGCCAATGTTCGTTAGAAGTGCACGTCTTCGTCCCGTATGCTCTAATTTTGCACCGCTCGGCCGGCCGGGTCGGGGCGGATTATTCGAACAATTTCAAGGAGCTGCACTATGAGTCTACGTCTTGGCGATGTCGCGCCCGATTTCGAGCAGGAGTCGAGCATTGGCCGCATCAGGTTCCACGAATGGCTGGGTGACAGCTGGGGCGTCCTGTTCTCGCACCCGGCAGACTTTACGCCCGTCTGCACGACGGAACTCGGGCTGACCGCGAAGCTCGCCAGCGAATTCGAAAAGCGCAACGTGAAGACGATCGCATTGTCCGTCGACAGCAAGGAGTCGCATAACGAGTGGATCAAGGACATCAACGAGACCCAGGCCGCGAGCGTCGGTTTTCCGATCCTCGCCGACGGCGACCGCAACGTTTCGCAGCTTTACGACATGATTCACCCGAACGCGAACGAAACGCTGACTGTGCGCTCGCTGTTCATCATCGACCCGAAGAAGAAGGTCCGGCTGATCATCACGTATCCGGCCAGCACGGGCCGCAATTTCGACGAAGTGCTGCGCGTGATCGACTCGCTGCAACTGACCGACAACTATCAGGTCGCGACGCCGGGCAACTGGAAGCATGGCGACGATGTCGTGATCGTGCCGTCGCTGAAGGATGAAGAAGAGATCAAGCGTAAGTTCCCGAAGGGCCATAAGGCGCTGCGTCCGTATCTGCGCATGACGCCTCAGCCGAACAGGTAAGCGGCTCGTGCGCGGCGGCAGGACGGCGCGCATAAACGAAAGCCCGCGTTCGTCGGAACGCGGGCTTTTCTATTCCCAGGGAAATCTGAACTGCTTGGCGAGTGTCAGAAGAACGCCTGGATACCCGTCTGTGCGCGTCCAAGAATCAGCGCGTGAATATCGTGCGTGCCTTCATAGGTGTTCACGACTTCAAGATTCACCAGATGCCGCGCGACACCGAACTCGTCCGAGATGCCGTTGCCGCCCAGCATGTCACGCGCGAGGCGCGCGATGTCGAGCGCCTTGCCGCATGAATTGCGCTTCATGATCGACGTGATCTCGACTGCGGCGGTGCCCTCGTCCTTCATCCGGCCCAGACGCAGCACGCCTTGCAGGCCGAGCGTGATTTCCGTTTGCATGTCGGCGAGCTTTTTCTGGATCAGCTGATTCGCGGCGAGCGGCCGGCCGAACTGCTTGCGATCGAGCGTGTACTGACGCGCCGTGTGCCAGCAGGCTTCCGCCGCGCCGAGCGCGCCCCACGCGATGCCGTAGCGCGCCGAGTTCAGACAGGTGAACGGTCCGCGCAAGCCTTTCACACCCGGCATCAGATTTTCTTCGGGCACGAACACTTCGTCCAAAACGATCTCGCCGGTGATCGACGCACGCAGGCCGACCTTGCCGTGAATTGCGGGCGCGCTCAAGCCCTTCCAGCCTTTCTCAAGAATGAAGCCGCGAATCTCATCCTTGCCGTCGGTGTCGAGCTGCGCCCAGACGACGAACACGTCCGCAATCGGCGAATTTGTGATCCACATCTTCGAGCCGGACAGCGAGTAGCCGCCGTCCACTTTTTTCGCGCGCGTGACCATGCTGCCCGGATCGGAGCCATGGTTCGGCTCGGTCAGGCCGAAGCAGCCGATCCATTCGCCCGACGCGAGCTTCGGCAGATATTTGTCCTTCTGCGCAGCGGAGCCGAATTCGAAGATCGGGACCATCACGAGCGACGATTGCACCGACATCATCGACCGGTAGCCCGAATCGACGCGCTCCACTTCGCGCGCGATCAGTCCGTAGCTCACGTAGTTGAGGCCGGGGCCGCCGTATTGCTCAGGAATGGTCGGGCCGAGCAGGCCCAGTTCACCCATCTCGCGGAAGATCTCAATGTCCGTCTTCTCGTGGCGGAATGCGTCCAGCACCCGCGGCGCGAGCTTGTCCTGCGCGTAGGCCTGCGCGGCGTCGCGCACCATGCGTTCTTCTTGCGTGAGCTGCTGGTCGAGGAGCAGCGGGTCTTCCCAGTGAAACTGCGCGGCGGCTGCCATGACGTATCTCCTGTGTCGGTGGAGTGGCGCTTTCGCCCTTTACCTCCATCCTATGCTTGACTTGAGTTCCGCTCTGCGAAACAATGTTTTGCAAAACGACGATCGGAGTTTAGCACCCCATGTCAAAGCCTGCATCTACAACGTCGCTATCGGCGCGGCCTTCCGATTCGATAGACGAACGCAAGTTCGTGACCGCGCTGGCACGCGGGCTCGATCTGCTGCGCGCGTTCCGGCCGGGCGAGACGCTGCTCGGCAATCGCGATTTCGTCGAGCGCACCGGGCTGCCGAAGGCGACCGTCAACCGGCTCGCGTACACGCTGACCGTGCTCGGCTACCTGCGTTTCGACGAGGCGCTCGGCAAATACGCGCTCGACGCGGGTGTGCTGTCGCTCGGCTTCGCGCTGCTGGCGGGCACCGACACGCTTGAACTCGCGCGC
This sequence comes from Paraburkholderia sp. LEh10, assembly GCF_017814945.1. Classification (GTDB taxonomy): domain Bacteria; phylum Pseudomonadota; class Gammaproteobacteria; order Burkholderiales; family Burkholderiaceae; genus Paraburkholderia. Next base: position 84,648 of record NZ_JAGIPX010000034.1, on the reverse strand, counting down.
CCGCACATGCGTAGCTTCGCGCGCGAAGTGGGCGCGGCGGTGTCGCTCGGTTGCCGCGACGGAATGGACATGGTCTATCTGGAGACGATCCGCAGCGAGACGGCGCTGACGCTCGGCCTCGCATCGGGCTCGAAGCTGTCGATGCTGACGAGCTCGATGGGCCGCGCGTATCTCGCGGTGCAGCCCGCCGACGTGCGCGCCGCGTTGCTCGCCGAATTACGGCGCGCGGCGGGCGACGAAGGCACCGAGCTGGTCGCGGCGGCGCAAAAGGAAATCGATGTGTTCGCGAAAGAAGGCTGCTGCTATTCGTTCCGCGACTGGCACGACGACGTGAATGCCGTCGCGGTGCCGTTCACGGACCCGCGCGACGGGCGGCTGCTGGTGCTGAGCTGCAGCGGGCCGGCGTCGTCGATGGGGGAGAGCGTGTTTCGGGAAATGGTTGCGCCGCGTCTGAGAGCTTTGGCGCGGCGCCTCGGCGACAGCACCTGATGAGTCTCAAGCGGTCCGATTCTCATGCACGACGAATAGAGGCCCCTGCACGAACCGCACATCGTATTGCTGTAGCAGATCGAACTGCGCGTCCGTCGCCACACGGTTGAAGATCAGCGGAATTTTTAGCCGGTTCGCGTAGCTGACCAGCGGCTTCACCATCGAATCGCGCAGCGCCGAAGCGGCGTCCATCTTGATGAAATCCAGCCTCGCCATGTCCGACACGGACAGGATCTGCCCTGCGTTCGGCAGATTGCCGGCGACCTTGAATCCATAGTGTTGATAGCTCTTGGTCAGATAACCAAGAAACGTCCGATGTGCGACCGCAGCGGGCGGCAACTCGATCACCACACGCGATGGATTTAACCCGAACGACATCAGAATCGTCGAGAAATGCCGGCCGTGGTCGTAGCGCACGCTTTTCAGCAGCCGTTCGTGCACGCGCAGAAACAGCAGCCCGTGCCGTTGCGGGCCGAAGAAATTGATCGCGTGCATCGCGCGCGACATCCGGTCCAGCGCGACCAGTTGCTGATCGTCGGGGACGTGGTCGAACGGATCGAACATATCGAGCGGCTTGCCGTCGAGCCTTAGCGTGATCGCCTGGACGCCGAGTTCGTCGCCGAAGCGGTCTGCGCTGTCCGGCGACGACGATAGCGACTGCGCAAGCGCGTGCACGGTGATGTCGAAGATCGGCTCGTAGCCGCTGCCGATCTCGACGTCACCATAGGTCGCGATTGCTTCGCTGCTGTGCGGGCCTGTGCCCATCCTCAGATGCTCGCCTAGAAAAGGGTGAGTGGAGGCGCGGTCGACGAGTTGAGGGACGGTCAGCGGGATCATGAATACGTGCGAAGCGGTTTTGGATCACGGCGGGTGCCGCATGGTTCGATGGTAGCAGCCGCTGGCGCCCATCCATGCACCAAATACTGATATGGATTTCGTCGTCCGTGTGACGATCGCCAGCGAACCAAGGGTTTACGTTAATTTCACTAATCATAATCTGTTTTACTATTCGTAAATCTATCCCGCTTCAAGTCCGGCGCACGCGCAAACCGCTTGAGATTCATCGGAGACTTTGCATGGAATCGACCACACGACGCGAAATCCAGCCAGGCTATCAGTCCGGCTTCGCGAACGAATTCGCGACCGAGGCCTTGCCCGGCGCGCTGCCGCAAGGCCGCAACTCGCCGCAGCGCGCGCCATACGGCCTGTACGCCGAGCAGCTGTCAGGCACCGCATTTACCGCGCCGCGCGCGCACAATCGCCGCTCGTGGCTGTACCGCATCCGCCCCGCGGCCATGCACCAGCCGTTCACGGCGCTGCCGTCGCACCGCCTCGTCGCGAATTTCGCCGACGTGCCGCCGACGCCGCCCAACCAGTTGCGCTGGGACCCGCTGCCGATGCCCGTCGAGCCGACGGATTTCATCGACGGCTGGGTGACGATGGCGGGCAACGGTTCCGCCGAGGCGATGAGCGGCTGCGCGATCCACCTGTACGCGGCCAACCAGCCGATGCAGGACCGCTACTTCTACAACGCGGACGGTGAACTGCTGATCGTGCCGCAGGCCGGGCGTCTCGCGATCTTCACGGAGATGGGCAAGCTCGACGTCGAGCCGTTCGAGATCGCGGTGATTCCGCGCGGCGTGCGCTTTTCGGTGGCGCTGCCGGATGGGCGCGCGAGCGGCTATATCTGCGAGAACTTCGGCGCGTTGCTGCGCTTGCCGGATCTTGGGCCGATCGGCTCGAACGGCCTCGCGAATCCGCGCGACTTCCTGACGCCGCACGCCGCGTACGAAGACCGCGAGGGCGACTTCGAACTGGTCGCGAAGATGAACGGCCACCTGTGGCGCGCGGACATCGGGCATTCGCCCCTCGACGTGGTCGCGTGGCACGGCAACTATGCGCCGTATAAATACGATCTGCGCCACTTCAACACGATCGGCTCGATCAGTTACGACCATCCGGACCCGTCGATCTTTCTCGTGCTACAGGCGCAAAGCGACACGCCGGGCGTCGACACGATCGACTTCGTGATCTTTCCGCCGCGCTGGCTTGCCGCCGAAGATACGTTCCGCCCGCCGTGGTTCCATCGCAATGTCGCGAGCGAGTTCATGGGCCTCGTGCACGGCGCGTACGACGCGAAGGCGGAAGGCTTCGTGCCGGGCGGCGCGAGCATTCATAACTGCATGTCGGGTCACGGCCCGGATGCCGACACGTTCGAAAAGGCGTCGCAGATCGACACGACGAAGCCGAACAAGGTCGACAACACGATGGCCTTCATGTTCGAAACGCGCGCGCTGCTCAAGCCGACGCGCTACGCGCTCGAAACGGCGCAGCTTCAGGCGCATTACTACGAATGCTGGCAAGGTCTCAAGAAACATTTCAACCCGGAGCAACGATGAACGCGTCGAGCGATCTCCAGGCGACGCTCGACGCGTCGCGCAAGAGCTGGGTCGAATCGGCAAACGATCCGGCCTGCGATTTTTCGATTCAGAACCTGCCGTTCGGTATCTTCAGCGACGGCTTGAATGCGACACGGCGCGCGGGTGTCGCGATCGGCGATTGCATCGTCGATCTGGCGGCGCTGGAAAGCGCGGGCCTGCTGACGGTGCCCGCATCGGGCGCGGGCGACAGCGTGTTCGTACGTGACGGGTTGAACGACTTCATCGCGCTCGGCCGCGATGCGTGGCGCAGCGTGCGCATTCAACTGAGCAAGCTGCTGTCGCGCGAGAACCCGACGCTGCGCGACGACGCAGAACTGAAGAGCCGCGCGCTGATCCGCGAGGCCGACGCGACGCTGCATCTGCCCGTGCAGATTCCGGGCTACACGGACTTCTATTCGTCGAAGGAACACGCGACCAATGTCGGCTCGATGTTCCGCGATCCGAAGAATGCGTTGCTGCCGAACTGGTTGGAGATTCCGATCGGCTACAACGGACGGGCATCGTCGGTGGTGGTGAGCGGCACGCCCGTGCGCCGCCCAAATGGACAGATCAAGCTGCCCGATCAGGAACGCCCCGTCTTCGGCGCGTGCCGCAAGCTCGACATCGAACTGGAGACGGGCTTTATCGTCGGACGCGGCAATGCGCTCGGCGAGCCGATCGCGTGCGAGGACGCGGAGAACCACATCTTCGGCATGGTGCTGCTGAACGACTGGAGCGCGCGCGATATCCAGCAATGGGAATATGTGCCGCTCGGGCCGTTCAACGCGAAGACCTTCGCGACGACGATCTCGCCGTGGATCGTCACGCTCGACGCGCTCGAACCGTTTCGCGTCGCGCAGCCCGCGCAAGACCCGCTGCCGCTCGAGTATCTGCGCCACGGCGGCGCGCACGCGTTCGACATTTCGCTCGAAGTGCTGTTGAAGCCGCAAAGCGCGAACGAGCCGACGACCATCGCCCGCACGAACTTCCGTCATATGTACTGGACGATGGCGCAGCAGCTCGCGCATCACACGGTATCGGGCTGCAATACGCGTGTCGGCGATCTGATGGGCTCGGGCACGATCAGCGGCCCCACCGACGATTCGTTCGGCAGCCTGCTCGAACTGACGTGGAACGGCAAGAAGCCGCTGCAACTGAAAGAGGGCGGCACGCGCGCGTTCATCGAAGACGGCGACGAACTGACGCTCGAGGGATGGTGCCAGGGCGACGGATATCGCGTGGGCTTCGGCGCGTGTGTCGGCGAGATTCTGCCGGCGCATCGGTGACGTGACGAGGCGGCTCATGTTCGTCGAGCAGCGCGCGAGCACGAGCCCCCCGCGAAAGCCGCAGGGCTTCAATGCCGCTGTATCAATAGCCGCGCGCGGATCGAAGCGCGCGGCTTCATCGGATCATGATGGCGCGCACACTACGCCGCGCCGCTTCTCCCACGACGCCGCCGCGAGGAACGCCAGCGCGCTCGCGAGCACCACGCCGATCATCGCGTCGTTGCCGACGCTCTTCATCAGCGTGCCCGCGATGAGCGGTCCGCCAAAGCTCGCGATGCTCCACGACGCGCCGACGAGCGAACTCGCCGACACCAGCGCCACGCCGCGAAATTGCTCGCCGCACGCAACCAGCGACAGCGTATAGATCGCGCCCGCCGCCGCGCCGAGCACATAGAGCAGCGGCCAGCACAGCCACGGCGAGCGCACGGCCCACGGCAGAAGCGGCAGCAGCACGACGACGAGCACCGCGCAGCCGATATGCACGCGCTCGCGCCCGAGCCGGTCCGCGAGCCAGCCGATGGGAAACTGCATCGTCGTGTCGCCGAGCAGCAGCGCCGACGCGAACAGCACGGCGACTTCACTGGCGACGCCATGCGCCATCGCGAACAGCGGCATCAGCGACAGCGCGATCGTATCGAACAGCGCGAAGAAGCCGGTGCCGATCACGAGCGCGGGCATTTGCGGCAGAACATGACGCCAGCTGCCATGCGGCTCGTGTTCGTCGGGCGCGTGAGGTGTCGAGCGGATCATCGACAACACGGGCAGGGCGATCAGAAAGATCGCGCCGCAGATCAGAAAGCGCCAATGCTCGTACTGCGCGATCTGACTGACGAGCACGGGACCAACCACCTGGAATAGCGTGAAGTTCGTCGCGTAGATCGCGACGACGCGCCCGCGCGACGCATCGTCGGCGAGCTGGTTGACCCAGGCTTCGCCGATCGTGAAGAGCAGCATCAGCGCTGCGCCGCAGAGCACGCGCAACAGTCCCCAGACGAATGGATTCGCGCTCAGCTGCATCAGTGCCGTTGCAATCGCGACGATCAGCACCGCGCCGACGATCGCCTGGCGGCCGCCGCAGCGCGCGCCGATCCGGCCGGCCACGGGCACGACGAGCAGGCCGCCGCCCGCCTGCGCGGCCGTCAGCAGGCCGACGATATCGGTGCCGTAGCCCGCTTGCGTCAGCGCGAGGGCGGTGAGGGGGAGCGTCGCGCCGCTGCCGAGGCCGACAACGGCCACGCTCAGGATCAGCGCGAGGAAATCACGGGAGAAGACGACTTTCATAACGGGCGAGATGCTACTACGCCCGCATGCCGCGCGCACCCGCTGATGACGGGGTGCACGCGCCGGATATATCCGCTCGGCGTTCAGCCCGCCACGGGCAGACGACGGTCCAGCGACACCGACCACCACGTCAGCGCGACGGCGGCGGCCGCCGTCGCGACGCCGACCCAGGGCAGCGACGTGAGCGGCGCGCCCGCGCCGATCGCCATGCCGCCGAGCCATGCGCCCGTCGCGTTCCCCAGGTTGAAGGCGCCTTGATTGAGCGTCGAGGCCAGATTCGGCGCGTTGCTCGCCCGGTCGACGATCAGCATCTGCAGCGGCGGCACGATCGCGAACGCGAGCACGCCCCACAGGAAAATCGTGATCATCGCGGGGATTTCGCTGTGCATCGTAATCGCGAAGATCGACAGGATCGCGACGATCGCCAGCAGGAACGACAGCAGCGACTGCACGGGGCGCCAGTCCGCGAGCTTGCCGCCGAGCGTGCTGCCGACCGTCAGTCCGAGACCGAACAGCAGCAGCACCATCGTGACGGCATGCGGCGTGAAGCCCGTCACGTCTTCGAGAATCGGCGTGATGTACGTGAACGTCGAGAACAGGCTCGCCGATGCGAGCACGCTCGTGCCCAGCACCATCAGCACCTGCGGATTCTTCAATACGGTGAATTCGTGAACGAGGCTCGCCTTCTGCATCGCGATCTTCGACGGCAGGCACAGCGCGAGCGCGACAGCCGCAATCACGCCGATGCCCGTCACGGCCCAGAACGTCGCGCGCCAGCCGACCGCCTGGCCGAGCGCCGTGCCGAGGGGCACGCCGAGCACGTTCGCCAGCGTGAGGCCCGTGAACATCAGCGCAATCGCCTGCGCGCGGCGGTTCGGCGCGACGAGCCCCGCCGCGACGACGGAGCCGATGCCGAAGAACGCGCCATGACAGAACGCCGTGACGATGCGCGCGGCCATCAGCACCGCGTAGCCGGGCGCGATCGCGCACAGCAGATTGCCGACGATGAATATGCCGATCAGGCTCATCAGCGCCTTCTTGCGTGGCATGTTCGCGACGGCAATCGCGACGATCGGCGCGCCGATCGTCACGCCTAACGCATACGCGGACACCAGCATGCCCGCAGCCGGAATCGACACGCTCAGATCGCGCGCGACATCGGGCAGCAGCCCCATGATGACGAACTCGGTGGTACCGATTCCAAAGGCGGCAACGGCAAGTGCAAGCAAGGGCAAGGGCATGATGGGACTTTCACGGGACGGGTGCGCCGGCGGATGAGCGTGCCGTTCGCATCGCCGCCGCGCGCTTTCGGGACGAGTGCGCAGGCGTCGGCAAGGGTAAATCAGTAAGGGATTGTACCGAAGCCAAAAGCGTCGTGCTGCGCGCCGGGCGGACTGTTTTGTATTGCGTCGATTGCGGTGCAGGCGCACCAGGAAAGTGCCTTGTTTCAGGGGACTTTTTTGTCAGACGGATTGCTGAGCGCGCTCCCGTGGCGGCCCGCTCCCGCCGCGAACGCAGCCGCGCCGGCGAGGCCTTGCGCGAACACGGCCCGGTAGCCGCCCGCGCCCTCGCGGCGCAGCGCTTCGGGCAGATCGCCGGATGCGCTGTTCTCGTAGACCGAGCGCCGGTCCGCGAGCAGTGCGGCTTGCGGCAAGGCGGCCAGTTCGGCGGCCAGCTGCTCGGCGGCGGCGCGCGCAGCGCCGCTGGGCACGACGCGGTTGGCCAGACCGAACGCGAGCGCTTCGTCGGCGTAGACGGCGCGGCCCGTCAGGATCAGATCGAGCGCGCGCGACTGGCCGATCAGACGCGGCAGCCGGATCGTTCCGCCATCGATCAGCGGAATGCCGACACGCCGGCAGAACACGCCGAGCACCGCGTCCGCTTCGACCACGCGCAGATCGCACATCGCCGCCAGCTCCAGGCCGCCCGCCACCGCATGGCCCGCAATCGCAGCGATTACGGGCTTTGTGAACATCATCCGCGTCGGTCCCATCGGGCCGGGACCGCTGCCGTCCGCATGCAATTCGTTGCGCCGCTCATCGTCTTGAAGAGCAGTGAGGTCCGCGCCTGCGCAAAACGTGCCGCCCGCGCCTGTCAGCACGGCCACGCGCCACGCGTCGTTCGCTTCGAAGCGGCGGAACGCAGCGGACAGCGCGTCGGCTGTCGGGCGGTCGACGGCGTTGCGGCGCGCCGGACGATCGATCACGATCGTTGCGACGGCATCGAGCTGGACCGCAACTTGCTGGTTTTGTGTAGTTGGGTAGTTTTGTGCACTTTCAATGCGCACGTTTTCGCCGAACCGTTCGATAGCCATCATTCTCTCCGCTGCCGTTGCTTGAACGGCCTAGACTGGATTGAAGAGCATTGGACCAAAGCGGGCGCGCGCGGAGACCCTAAAGAAGTGCGCCAAACGACCGCTAAACATGAAGCAGGAGCCTGAGCTTCGATGCAGGACCAACGGGCGGCGATGCAGCGCGAATTGCTTGCCGCCACGTCACGCGGTTTTCACAATCGACTCGTAGCTTAGGCGGATTTCGAACAGCCAGGGCGCGCGCACGCACCGGCGCATGGAGTACGCCCTATGTCATCACTGATGGAATTTCCCACACCGTCTGCTGCGGCATCGCCGTCATCCGGCAACGAGCCCGTCTGGATCGTTCCGTTGCATGATCATCCTCCTTATGGTTCCGTACGCCTGAAACGCGTCTTCAACACGGACGGCACGCGGCATCAGGTCGTGCTGGTTGATGCGCGCAAACTGATTGCCTGCGCGGATCGCGACGAGACCGACTATGTGCTGCGTCCCGTGCACGAATGGCATCAGGGCAAGATGCGTGGCATCCGCGAATTCCTCGATCCGTCGAATGCGCGCATTCCGCAGATGCCCTACGTGACGATCACGACGCGTCGTGCGCCCGGACTTCTCGGCCTGTTGAGACTCGAGCACGAGGGCGTGGTCACGTTTCGCAACGGGCAGCATCGCGCGCGCTACATGCTGGCGGCGGGCGCCGTGTGGTTCCCCGTCGAAGTGCACGAGCGCGAGGCCGCGCTGCTGCGTCAATACTGCGGCGCGCCCGATGATGCACGCACCGCTTTGCGGCCCGGCCCGAACAGCGCGGGCGCGTTGCCGCGCAACTGAACGTAGCGCAATGCGGGCGGGCGGACGACGGCCCGCATTGCGCTTTAACCACTCGCCGGCGGCGCTTCGACGACATTGCGCGGCGTGCCGTCGCGCCATGCCTCGACATTGGCCAGTGTGGTCTGCGCGATCTCGGACATCGCCTCGCGCGTGAAAAACGCCTGATGCGCGGTCACGATCACATTGGGAAACATCAACAGACGCGCGAGCACGTCGTCCTGCAGCGGCAGATTCGAATGATCCTCGAAGAAGATGCCGCCTTCTTCCTCATACACGTCGAGCCCGAGATGTCCCAACTGGCCGCTCTTGAGCGCGCCGACCAGCGCATTGCTTTCGACGAGCCCGCCGCGCCCCGTGTTGATCAGCATCGCGCCGCGCTTCATCTTCGCGAGCGCGCGGCTGTCGATCAGGTGATACGTCGACGGCAGCAGCGGGCAATGCAGGCTCACCACATCCGAATCCGCGAGCAGCGTATCAAGCGGCACGTAGCGTCCGCCGAGCGCGAGCAGCTCCGTCGCGGGCGGGCCGGGATCGTGCGCGAGCACCTGCATGCCGAAGCCCGCCATGATGCGCGCGAAGCAGCGGCCGATGGTGCCCGTGCCGATCACGCCGACCGTCTTGCCGTGCAGGTCGAAGCCGAGCAGCCCGTTCAGCGAGAAATCGCCCTCGCGCGTGCGGGCGACGGCGCGCGCCAGCTTCCGGTTCAGCGCGAGGATCAGCCCGACTGCGTGCTCGGCCACCGCGTACGGTGAATAGGCGGGCACTCTGACCACCGCGATGCCGAGCCGCTGCGCGGCCGCGAGATCGACGTGATTGAAGCCCGCCGAGCGCAGCGCGATGAGCCGCGTGCCGCCCGCATGCAGGCGTTCGAGCGTCGCGGCGTCGACGGTGTCGTTGACGAACGGGCACACCACGTCATAGCCTTCGGCGAGCGCGGCCGTGTCCGCTTCGAGATGCGACTCGTGGAAGTGCAGCTCGTACTGGAAAGCGGCGTTCGCTTCCGTGAACGTCTCGACGTCGTATTGCCGGCTGCTGAACAGGATCATGCGCATGGTCACTGGCCTCCCGTGGGTCGCGATCGGAACCTGGGCAACTGCGCGCGGCTCATGAAGCGTGCCGCGCGATATGCAGGTCGTGCGCGACGATCGCATGCGCGCCGGCGGGAATCTCCGACGGCGCGCAACCCGCGTGTTCGAGCGTGTAGTCGACGAACGCGCGCGTCTTGACGGGCAAATGCCGGCGACGCGGATAGACGAGCGAGACCTTCGCCTGCGATTCGTCGACTGTATAGCCCGGCATGATGCGCTTCAGTGCGCCCGTTGCGAAGTCATCGGCCACGAGGGATTCCGGCAGCACCGCGATGCCCATCCCCGCGAGCGCCGCAAGCCGCACGAGCAATGCGCTGTTGACCGTGTAGGCAGGATCGAGCGCGACGGGTTGCGTATCGCCTTCGCTGCCGACGAAATGCCAGACGGTCGGAGCGCGCTGGTCGGAGGGCGTCGAGATGCACGCATGCAGCGCGAGCTGCCCGGGATGGCGCGGCTCTTCGCGCGCCGCCAGATATGACGGCGCGGCGCATGGCACGAGGCGCTGGGTCGCGAAGGACAGCTCGACGCTGTCGGTGTCCGGGGCCGCGCCCGCCGGCGCAGGGCCGGCGACGAACAGGCCGGCGTCGTAGCCGTCTTCGATCAGGTGCGCCGAGCGCTCGGCGAGCGTCAGGCGGATGCGCACCTTCGGGTAGCGCCGGCGGTAGCCGTCGAGCAGTTGCGTGAGCGACTGCGGCGACAGCGCACCCGATGCGACGACGCGCAGCGTGCCGCCCGGCTCGCGCTCGGTGCCCGCCACGGAACCTTCCAGATGATCGAGCTCTTCGAGCAGCCCGCGGCAGCCTTCCAGATAGTGCGTGCCTGCCTCCGTCAGCGACAGGTTGCGCGTGGTGCGATTGATGAGGCGCGCGTGCAGATGCGCCTCCAGCGTGGCGATCGAACGCGTGACGAGCGCATTCGACACTTTGAGTTGCTGGGCCGCCCGCCTGAAGCTCTGCGTTTCGGCGACCCGGACAAAGACCCGCATTGCGTAGATCTGATTCATGTTGGCGCCCTCGTGGTGCGCGGTGCCGCCGCGCGTCGTTAGCCCGGCTGTGGCCTGCGGCAGGGAGCGCTGCGTTGGCCTTGGCGGGTGTCAAACCGGCAGATTGCGAATGATCTCCGGCCCTCGAATCTTGCAGATCCGGCTCAAAAATAATATTGACAGTCGCTGAGGATTACAATATTTATGAAAACGATGACGCTATTTCGCGAATGTAAAAAGGCCATTTTCCTGTCATTTTACGAAATCCTGCTTGTCATTTCGCAAGATTCAAAAACACGGACATAAAAAACATCGGACGAAACCCCGCCGTGTTCACTGTTGTTGGACAATTTCGCGGGAGAACGATGTCTGTCAACGAAATCAACACCAGCTGATTCCCGGCTGCTCGACGAACACGCCGCCCCGATATGACGCCAATGTGTCCGCGCGGCGCAATACATTCCGTTTCGAATGACGCCGGTTAATCCGTCGATTAGCTGCGCGCGCTTTCATTAATCGCGATTTAATCTCGCGCGGATAATCGCGCGCCGAATCTTCTTAAAAAGATTCATACAACGATCCGCTTTGCGGGAAATCCGGACATGGTTGCCGAATTGCTTAAGTCTCCGCCGGAGATTGCGCTGTTCGCGAGTCTTGCGCCCGGATACCTGATTGGCGCGTTCAAGATCGGACCCATCCAGTTGGGCGGCGTGTGCGGCACGTTGATCGTGTCGTTGCTGCTCGGCCAAACGGGCGCGCGCGTCGCGCCCGACCTGAAGAACATTGCGTTCGCGCTGTTCATCTTCGCGCCCGGCTTTACGGGGGGCGCAGTTCTTCGCCAACATCGGGCGCGGATGGCGCTACGGGCTGTTGTCCATCGTCGAGATCGTCTCAGTGCTGACGCTCGTGATGGTCGCCGTCGTCCTGCTGCACCATCTGATCAAGGCGGGCGATACCATCGCGCTCGGCTGCCCGATCTTTACGCCGTACATCGAGATACCGACGCTCAACGACTACGAACTGAACGTCGTCAACCTGGACGCCGACGTCGAGAACAACTGGCAGTACTCGAAAGCGGAACTCGACAAGCTGCGCGACCCGAAGGTGAAGGTGTTCTTCCTCGTGAATCCGAGCAATCCGCCTTCCGTGAAGATCAGCGACGAGAGCCTCGAATACGTTACGGAAATCGTCAAGGAGCGCCCGGACCTGGTCCTGCTCACCGACGACGTCTACGGCACGTTCGCCGACGACTTCGTGTCGCTGTTCGCGCTCGCGCCGAAGAACACGATTCTCGTGTACTCGTATTCGAAGTATTTCGGTGCGACGGGCTGGCGTCTCGGCACGATCGCGACGCACAAGGACAACCTTCTCGACAAGCTGATCGCGGAGCTGCCGAAGGACACGAAGAAAATCCTGCACAAGCGCTACGAGTCGATCATGACGGAGCCGGACAAGCTGAAGTTCATCGACCGGCTGGTCGCCGACAGCCGCACCGTCGCGCTCGATCACACGGCGGGCCCGTCGGCGCCGCAACAGGTGCAGATGGTGCTGTTCTCGCTGTTCTCGCTGATGGAGACGCCGGACGCCTACAAGAACGCATTGAAGCGCCTGATCCGCTCCGCAAGCGCGCGCTGTTCGAGGAAATCGGCATGGCGTTCGACGAGAAGGACGCGAACCAGGTCGACTACTACACGATCATCGACATGGAGTATTTCGGCGAGCGCGCATATGGCCGCGAGCTCGTCGACTGGCTGTTGAAGCACGCCGAGGCGTCCGCGCTGCTGTTTCGCCTCCCGGCCGATGCGCGCGTCGTGCTGCTGCCGGGCATGGGCTTCGGCACGAAGCATCCGTCGGGGCGCGTGTCGCTGGCATCTCAACGAGTCGGACTATCGGAAGAACGGGCGCGCGATCCGCAAGCTCACGGACGAATACGTCGAGCGCTACAGGAAGGAGACGGGCAAGAAGTTCCAGCGAAAAGAGGTCAAGTGATGGGAGCGCGACTGTGCGAGCGTCGCTGAATCAGTCGGAAAGCTTGCGCAATTGCGCGTATCGGTGAATGATCGAACGACGGTCCGCCGCCCGCAGGTGCTGCTGCGCGTGGCGGGTCGTTTCTGTCAATGCTCACTACCGTTTGATGCGCACCGATCATGACCATTACAACGTCCACCGTCGTTCCTTGTCCTGAAGTCGAATCGCTCGATGCGATTCTTCCCGAAGAACCACTGCTGATGATGGGCGCCGGCCCCGTGCCGATTCCCGCCGCCGTCGCGAAGGCGAATGCGATCGTTATCAACCATCTGGGCAACACGATGGCCAAGGTGGTCGGACAGGTGAAGACGATGGCCCGCTACGTGTTCCAGACGAACTCGAAGTGGGTGCTGGGCGTTGCGGGTCCGGGCTCGGCGGCGATGGAAATGGCGATCTCCAACCTCGCGTGGTCCGGCACGCGCGTGCTGAGCATCAAGAACGGCTTTTTCAGCGCGCGGATGGCCGAGATGGGGCGGCGCGTCGGCGCGGACGTGTCGCTGCTCGAAGTCGCGGACCGTGCGGTCGCGACGCTCGAACAGGTCGAAGAGGCGATTCGCCGCGTGCGTCCTGAGATCGTGACGATCGTGCAGGGCGAGACGTCGAACACTGTCTGGAACTATCACCTGAAGGAGATTGCCGCGCTCGCGAAGAAGGCGGGCGCGCTCGTCATCGTCGATGCCGTGTGCACGCTCTCGACGATGCCGCTCGACATGGACGCATGGGGCATCGATGCCGTGATCACGGGCGGGCAGAAGGGGCTGTCGTCGATTCCGGGCGTGTCGCTGATCGCGTTTTCCGATGCGGCGTGGGAGCGCGTGAAAGGGCGCCGGCAGGCGAGCGCACACTGGTGCCTCGATGCATCGCTCGCCGAGAATTTCTGGCACAACGCGGGCTATCACTATACGGCGCCCGTGTCGGGCGTGCTGGCGCTGCACGAGGCGCTGCGGCTCGTCTGCGCTGAGACGCTGGAGAAGCGCTTCGCGCGCCATTTGAAGTGCTCGCTTGCCTTGCAGGCGGGCATCAGCGCGATGGGCCTCGCGCTGTACGCGCCCGCCGAATGCCGGCTGAACTCAGTGGTCGGTATCGAAGTGCCGACGAAGCAGAAGCCCGGGCTTACGCCGGGCGATATCTGTACGCATATTTCACGTCATCACCAGGTCGAGATTTCGGGATCGTTCGGGTTGCCGATCGTGCGGATCGGGCAGATGGGCGAGCAGGCTCGCGCTCATAATCTGTTTCGAACGCTGCATGCGTTTGGGCGCTCGATGATCGAGCTTGGGGTTCAGGTGGATTTGCCGGCTGGGGTTGCGGCGTTGGAAAGGTCTCTTGCGGGTGGGCGGGAGTAAGGGGAGGGGCTGTGGTTTGGTTTGGTTTGGCGCTGTCGCGGGCATTTGCGAGGCGGTTTGCTTTGCTCCTGCGCGGGCATCCGCGACGTATTCGCTTTGCCCCTACGCTGGCATCCGCGATAGCGCATCGCGGCGCAGGCGTTGCCCCTGTGCGGGGCGGCACCTACTTTCTTTGCCGCGGCAAAGAAAGTAGGCAAAGAAAGCCGCTCACACCTCCAACCATTGACCGTCACCCACGGGCCCTCAACGTCCCCATACTTCTCACGGCAATGCGTTGGCCCACGTTGATTGCCAACGCGCAATTTGAACGCCTCACCCACTTCATGCGCTCGCACAACAGCTAACCATCCCTGATGTTTCAGCGCCTTTTGCGGCAAAAATATGTTGGTTGTCGCGCATCACAGGGCAGCGCCCGCACCGAGCAGGCATGTCGCGCAGCGAAGGTGTCCTGTGTGGCGCGAAGGCACACATAGGTTTGCCGCACAGGGGCGTGGGATATTCGAGGGCGTGGCTTGCAACGCGGGAGCACGATGCGCGTGAGACGTTAGTCAGTGCGCTGGCAACGGACATGGGACAGCGGGTTGCCGCGAGAACTGTGGGGACGTTCGGAGCCCGTGGGTAAAAACAAGCACTGGCGGGGTGAGCGGCTTTCTTTGCTTACTTTCTTTGCCGCGGCAAAGAAAGTAAGTGCCGCCCCGCACAGGGGCAACACCCGCGCCGCGAGGCGCATCGCGGATGCCAGCGAAAGTGGCAAAACACAGGCCAGCGAAGAGGCAAAACAAACCGCATCGCGAAATCGAAATTCGCCCCCAGTGCAAAGGCAAACAAACCTACGCCACGCTCCCCAACCTCTTTCCCAGACTGATCACCTCATCAGCACGGTACCCAAGCGATTCGTAGAAAGCGCGCACATCCGCCTTGGCACTCAACACCTGCAGATTAACCTTCGGGCACCCGCGCCGCGTCAACGCCGACTCCGCATGCCGAACCAGCGCAGCGCCAATTCCGCGACGCCGTTCGGCGAGATCGACAGCAAGCGAATACAACCAGCCGCGATGGCCATCGTAGCCGGCCATCACCGTCCCCACGACGCGCCCATCCCTCACCGCGACGAAGAACAGTTCCGGCTGCGTCGCGAGCTTGTTCGCGATCGACAGATGCGGATCGCGCTGTGGCTTGCTCGTGTCCTTGTACTCCGGAAACGCATCGAGCCACAGTGCAACCACGGCATCCGTGTCGGCGGCGTCGAACGCCCGAATCGACAGCGAATATGCGCCGATCACAGCGAGTCGAGCACCGAACGCAGCATCGCCATCATCTGGTCGATCTCCTGCGTCGTCACGTTCAGCGCGGGCATGAAGCGCAGCAGATTCGGACGCGCCGCATTGAGCAGCAGGCCATCCGGCTGCATCAGACGCGCCTTCTCGACGATCTGGTTGCCGATGTCCTTGCCAAGCAGCAGCGCGCGCAACAGTCCTTCGCCGCGTTCGCCCTCAAAACCGCGCTCCGCCGACAGTTCCAGCAGTTTCGTGCGCAGATACTCGCCGCGAGCCTTAACGCCGTCGAGGAAGCCGGGCGCCGTCAGTTGTGAAATCACCGAGTAGCCGGCCGCCGTCATCAGCGGATTGCCGTTGTATGTGCCGCCCTGGTCGCCTGCTTCGAATACTTCGACATGCTTCTTGCACAGCAGCGCGCCGAGCGGCACACCGCTGCCGATGCCCTTCGCGAGCGTCATCACGTCCGGCTCGATGCCCGACAGCTCGTACGCGAACAGCGTCCCTGCACGGCCGCAGCCGCTTTGCACTTCATCGACGATCAACAGCAGGTTGTGCTTCTTCGTCAGTTCGCGCAGTTGCTGCATGAATTCGCGCGACGCGGGAAGCACGCCGCCTTCGCCCTGGATCGGTTCGAGCATCACGGCGACCGTCTTGTCGTTGATCAGCTTCTCGACAGAAGCGATGTCGTTCAGATCCGCTTTCGGAAAGCCCGGCACCTGCGGCGCGTAGAGCGTGTCCCAACCCGGCTTGCCGCTCGCGGACATCGTCGCGAGCGTGCGGCCGTGGAAGCTGTGATCGAACGTGATGATCTCGTACGCGCCGTTCTTGAACTTCTTGCCGTATTTGCGCGCGAGCTTGATCGCGCCTTCGTTCGCTTCGGCGCCGCTGTTCGTGAAGAACACCTTGTCGAAGCAGCTATGCTGCGTGAGCAGGCCCGCGAGCTTCGCCATCGGCTCGTTGTAGAACGCCGGCGACGGGTTGATCAGCGTGCGCGCCTGGTGCGCGAGCGCTTCGATCACGCCGTCGTTGCAATGGCCAAGGCTGTTCACCGCCCAGCCCTGAATGAAATCCAGATAGCGCTTGCCGTTGTTGTCGTAGAGCCACGAGCCTTTGCCGTGCGTGAAAACGATTTCGGGCCGGTTCGTGATGTACATCAGCGAATCGATCGGATACTCATTGAAATTCATGGCTACAGGCTCCAGGCAAACAGGGATGAAAAACCGCCTCGGACAAAATGGCCCAGCAACGGAGAGAAAGAATAGCGACGGAAAAACAAAAAGCCACGGCATGCCGTGGCTTTCATGATTCGAACAGCGTGCGCCTGATACGCGCGAACCTGTGACGAAGCCAGCGGCGTCCCTAAGGGAGCAGCGAGCGGCGACGTCGAAGTTCGGACAGGATGCGGTTCATGCGCGAAAGAATACGACAACGCCGGCGCCCGTGTAAACCTGCAATTTGCATGTCTTCACGCACTGCCGGCCGATTTTTCGTTCAGACGATGTCGACGCAACGATCAGACGGGGTTCGCCAGATCGGCTGCGCTCGTGAACGAATCCGCATAGAACTCGTCTTCCGGCAGGCGATGATGCTGCGTGAAATCGCGCTGTGCCGACTCGACCATCACGGGCGCGCCGCACGCATACACCTGATACGCCGACAAGTCTGGCAGATCCTCGATGACGGCGCGATGAACGAAGCCAGTGCGGCCCGTCCACGCGTCGCTTGCGTCCGGCTCGGACAGCACGGGCACGAACTTGAAGTTCGGGATCTCGCGCGCCCATTGCTCGGCCAGCTCCATCATGTACAGGTCTTTCTTGCGGCGCGCGCCCCAGTACAGCGTCATCGGGCGCGTGATGTTCTTGAACGCCGCATGTTCGACGATTGCCTTCAGCGGCGCGAAGCCCGTGCCCGATGCGAGCAGGACGATCGGCTTGTCCGACTCTTCGCGCAGGAAGAACGTGCCGAGCGGCGCCTCGAAGCGCAGGATGTCGCGCTCCTTCATCGTGTTGAAGACGTGATCGGTGAACGCGCCGCCCGGCATGTGGCGGATGTGCAGCTCGATCGGGCCTTCCGCGTGCGGCGCGGTCGCCATCGAATAGCTGCGGCGCTTGCCGTCCTTCAGGATGAACTCGAGGTATTGGCCCGCCATGTATTGCAGGCGCTCGTTCGCGGGCAATTGCAGCTTCAGCACGACGACGTCGTCGGCTTTGCGCTCGATTGCGTTCACGCGGCACGGCAGCTTCTTGATCTGCACGTCGCCGATGCCCGTCACTTCGCGGATATCGATTTCGAGGTCGGTGCACGCACTCGCGCAGCAGAAAAGGGCCATGCCGCGCGTCTTCTCGTCATTCGACAGCGCCGACGACGAATGCGCGCGCTGCTCGACTTCACCCGCGACGACCGTGCCCTTGCACGAGCCGCATGCGCCATTCTTGCAGCCGTACGGCAGGCCGATGCCCTGACGAAGGGCGGCTGTCAGCACGGGTTCGTCGGGTTCCACCTGAAACTGCCGGCCGCTTTGCCGGAGCGTTACGTTAAATGCCATAGGTCGTTCAATGTTCGAATACAGAAAGTCGGTAACCAGTGCATGCAGTGGATCGCGGCTACAATGCGTCCACGATGAAAGCGACACGAAATTTGCGCAGACCGCGCGTGCTGATCGTCGGCTGCGGCGATGTCGGCATGCGCTGCGTGCGTCAACTGCAGCGGCGTGCGCGTCTCTATGCGCTCACGCATCACGCCGAGCGCCGCGACGAATTGCGTGCGGCGGGCGTCACGCCGATTGTCGGCGACCTCGACGTGCGCGCGAGTCTGTCTCGTCTTGCAGGTCTCGCGCCGACCGTGCTGCATCTCGCGCCCCCGCAAAAGACAGGTGACGGCGACACGCGTACGCGCGCGCTGCTTGCCGCGCTGACTGCGCCGCGCGCCGGGCATGCCCGCCATCTCGCGACGAACGCGGCAGGGCGGCTCAGGCGCGCGCAGCGCGGCATTCGTGCGCGCAAAGCACCCTCCATTGTACCCGACGGGGGTATGGGGGCCCGACACGCCGGACATGCTGCCCGCGTGTGTGCCCGCATCGTCTACGCGAGCACGACGGGCGTCTATGGCGATTGCGGCGGCGCGTGGCTCGACGAGACGCGTCCCGTCGCGCCCGCCAACGAACGCGCGAAGCGCCGCGTCTCGGCGGAAACGCAACTGCGGCGCGCGGCCGCGCGGCGTGCGGTCACGGCGAGCATCGCGCGCATTCCGGGCATCTACGCGGCCAACCGGCTGCCGCTCGCGCGGCTGGAAAAGCGCACTCCGGCGCTCATCGATGCCGACGACGTCTACACGAATCACATCCATGCGGACGACCTCGCAGCGATCCTGCTGCGTATGGCGGCGCGCGGTCGTCCATCGCGCGTGATCCACGCATCCGACGACACCACGCTGAAAATGGGCGAGTACTTCGACCGTGTGGCGGACGCATTCGGCGTCGAACGGGCGCCGCGCATCACGCGCGACGAGGCGGAACAGCAACTCGGACCGATGATGCTGTCGTTCATGCGCGAATCGCGGCGCCTCGTCAACACGCGGCTCAAGCGTGAGCTGCGCGTGCGATTGCGCTATCCGGAGGTCGACGATTTCTTGCGCACCGCCGCGCATGCGGGGCGAGACGCCGATGCGGCGGGCGGGCGCGGTGACGCGCCTTCTGG
Organism: Paraburkholderia sp. LEh10; assembly: GCF_017814945.1. Taxonomy (GTDB): domain Bacteria; phylum Pseudomonadota; class Gammaproteobacteria; order Burkholderiales; family Burkholderiaceae; genus Paraburkholderia. The sequence continues at coordinate 65,617 of NZ_JAGIPX010000034.1, read as the reverse complement.
ACGGGCGAACCCATGACAGGCCGCGCCCGCCAGCGCGTAATCACCGCACGACAGGCACACGACAGGCACACGACAGGCACACGACAGGCACAAGACAGGCACAAGACAGCCACACGACAGGCACAAGACAGCCACACGACAGCCACACGACAGGCAAGCCAGCCGGCCGCGCACACGCGCGGCCACATGAGAAAGCATTAAAAAGCGCGACGGCGACGCGCGTGAAGGTATTAGATCAGAGCCGGCAGCGCTTCGAGCAACACGAAGCAGCAGAATGCGCCGATCAACGCCGCGAGCAGGTTCGGCTCGTACTTGTGCCGCATATGCATGACGGCCAGCGCGCCGCCAATCAGCAACATTGCGAGACCGATGAACGCGACCATCCCGTATGAAATCGCCAGGTTGCCGTAGATGACCATGGCGCCTCCTTGCCTGCTTTGTAATGTTTGTTGATCCGAGTATAGGACGGGCGTTCGGAACAGGCATGCTGCACCGCAGCGTTCTGGAAGGTTTTTGTAGCCGTTTTGTCCGGAATGCAACGTGATCTCAGGCACTTGCAGCACGGCAGCGGCGGCGTTAGTCGTTTACCCGCCCCGTAGCGCTCCGAGGTCGGATTCATCGAGCCATTGCCACGCGCCGGCGGCGAGGTCGGCGGGCAGCGCAAGCCCGCCGATGCGCTCGCGATGCAGCGCCTCCACGCGGTTTCCCGCCGCCGCCACCATGCGCTTCACCTGATGGTACTTGCCTTCGAGCACGGTCAGTTCGAGCGCGTGATCGCCGCGCGCGTGCGCAGCCACGGCCGCGACGGGCTTCGTTTCGCCGTGCAGCAGCACGCCGTCCCGCAAAGCCGTTAGCTGCGCGTCGTCGAGCGGGTGGCGGGTTGTCGCGTGGTAGACCTTCGGCACCTTGCGCTTCGGCGATGTGTACGCGTGAACGAACTGGCCGTCGTCGGAGAGCAGCAGCAGCCCCGTCGTGTCCTGGTCGAGCCGGCCGACGCACTGGACGCCGCGCGTCGCGAATTGCGCGGGCAGCAGGTTGAAGACACTCAGATGATGCTGCGGATCGCGTGAGCACTCGTAACCCGCAGGCTTGTTGAGCACGATGTACGCGCGCTCGCGAAAAGGCCACGCGATGCCGTCGACGGCGAAGGTGAGCGCGTTCGTATCGACATCGGTGTCGGGATCGGCGATCGGCGTGCCGCCGATCGACACCCGTGCGTCCGCAATCAATGCGCGGCACTGGCGGCGCGAGCCGAAACCCTGGGAAAAGAGGACGCTTTCGAGATTCATTGGAGCGGGCGAAGGGGCAGGCACGAGGAGCGCTGCATCAAACGTCGACGGCGTCCTTCGTTGCGAAGGACGCCGTCATCGTGTGCATTTTAACCGCCGCCTTGCATGGCGCCTCGAAGCGAGGCGCCGCGCACCCGTCAATGCGCGCCCGAACGCCTTTCGACGAAGCGCGCGACGTAATCGTCGGCGGGCTTCGTCAGGATCTCGTTCGGCGTGCCTTCCTGCACCAGCGTGCCGTCGCGCAGGATCGCGATGCGGTTGCCGATGCGCAGCGCTTCGTCGAGATCGTGCGTGATGAACACGATCGTCTTGTTGAGCGTCGCCTGCAATTGCAGAAGCTGGTCCTGCATTTCCGTGCGGATCAGCGGATCGAGCGCGGAGAATGCTTCATCCATCAGCAGCACGTCGGTATCGGCGGCGAGCGCGCGCGCAAGGCCCACGCGCTGGCGCATGCCACCCGACAGCTCATCCGGATAATGATCGCCGTACCCATCGAGCCCCACCTTGCTGAGCCACGTTCGCGCCTTCTCGTTCGCCTCGGCCTTGCCTTCGCCGCGCGTGCGCAGCGCATACGCGGTGTTGTCGAGCACGGTCTGATGCGGCAGCAGGCCGAAGTTCTGGAACACCATGCTCACCTTGTAGCGGCGCAGCTCGCGCAGGCCGTGCGCATCGAGCTTGATGACGTCCGAGCCGTCGATGACGATCTCGCCCGCCGTCGGCTCGATCAGCCGGTTGAAGTGGCGCACGAGCGTCGACTTGCCCGAGCCCGACAGCCCCATGATCACGTAGATCTCGCCCGAGCCGATATGCAGGCTCACGTTGTTCAGGCCGACGTTGCAGCCCGTTTGCGCGAGCACTTCGGCCTTGGTTTTGCCGCTCTTCAGCAGGTCGAGCACGCGAGCGTGTCCCGCTTCCGGGCCGAATAGCTTGTACACGTTCTTGACTTCGATCGATGACATGTCCGTGCCCTCCGTCAATCTGCCGCGCGGGTTTCGAGGCTGCGCTGCGCGGCGCTCTCGTTGCCCGTTTCCGCTGCGTCTTGCGCCGGCTCTTCCGTGCGCGCCGCGCGATATGGAATGCGCGACGCCGCCTTCGCCTTGCGACGCTGCGCGACGAGCCGCCGCGTGCGCCGGTCCTGACCGTAGCCCTGGCTGATGCGGTCGATGACGATCGCGAGAATCACGATCGCGATGCCCGCCTGCATGCCCTTGCCGATATCGAGCGTCTGGATGCCTGCGAGCACGTCTTCTCCGAGGCCGCGCGAGCCGATCATCGACGCGATCACGACCATCGACAGCGCCATCATCGTGGTCTGGTTGATACCCGCCATGATGCTCGGCCGCGCGAGCGGCAACTGCACGTTGACGAGCAGCTGCCAGCGCGTCGTGCCGAACGCGCGCGCTGCTTCGACGACGTCGGCATCGACGTGGCGGATGCCGAGATCCGTCAGGCGGATCAGCGGCGGCAACGCGTAGATGATCGTCGCGAGAATCGCGGGCACCTTGCCGAGGCCGAACAGCATCAGCACAGGGATCAGGTACACGAAGCTCGGCAGCGTCTGCATGATGTCGAGCACGGGCAACAGCACGCGGCGCATCCACGGACTGCGCGATGCCCAGATGCCGAGCGGCACGCCGAGCACGACGGACAGCACGGTCGCGACGAGCATCAGCGCGAGCGTCTGCATCAGCTTGTCCCACAGGCCGAAGCAGCCGATCACATAGAGGAGCAGCACGAAGAAGCCGGCAACGCCGAGGCGCCGCGTCGCGTTCAGCGTGAGCAGGCCGACGGCGATCAGGATCGCCCACGCGGGCGTCGCGCGCAGCGCGCCTTCGAGGGGCACCAGCACGTAGCGCAACAGCGCCGTGCTGAAGTCGTGGAAACTGTCGCCGTACGCGGCGACGAACGATTGCACATGGTCGTTCACCCAGTCGGCGATCGACAGATGCAGGAAGATCGAATTCATGATGAAACCCTCCGGTGCTTCATGACGCGTCGTTGGCGATCAGGCGCCTGTCAGCGCGGCCTGGACCTTGTGCGCGACGTCGGTGGGCACCCACGTCTTCCACATTTCCGGATGCTCACGCAGGAACTGCTTCGCCATCGTCTGGCCGTCGATCTTCTTGCTCGTCATCTCGAGGATGGTCTTGTTCAGGAAGTCCATCGGGAAGCTGACTTTCGAGTACGTGTCCATCAGTTGAGGCTCGGCCTGATAGAACGGCGCCGATACGCCGACTTTCAGATGCGACACCAGATAGGACGACGCGCATTGCGACGCGCTGTTGTCCGCGCGCAGCGTGTCCCAGCACTTCTGGTTGAACGGGGGCATCTTCAACTGGACGAACTTGTACTTCGCCATCAGCGCGGCGGGTTCCCAGTAGTAGAAGAGGATCGGCTTGCCGCGCTCGTAGGCCGACGCAATCGCAGCGTCGAGCGCCGCGCCCGTGCCGGGGCGGAAGTCGGTGTACGAGTCGTCGAGATTGAACGTCTTCAGCAGGCGCCGGTTCACGCGCTCGCAATCCCAGCCTGACGGGCAGTTCAGGAAGCGGCCCTTGCCCGGCTCTTCATCGTCTTCGAACACGTTCTTGTACTTCGGCAGATCGTTCACCGACACCAGATTGGGTGCGAGCGGCTTGAGGTTGCGCTTCGGGTCGCCCTTCACGACGTACTCGGGCACGAACCAGCCTTCGTTCGTGCCGCCAGGCAGCGTGTCGCCGAGCAGCTTCACGTGACCATCGGCGACGGCCTTCGCAATGATTTCCGAGCGGCCCGTCCACTGTTCGGACCAGACCTGCAGATCGTCGCGCGACAGGGCCGTTTCGGTGGCGGCCGTGTTGCCCGGCACCGTGTCCGTCTTGCAGCCGTAGCCCTTTTCGGTGATGAAGCGCAGCACTTCCGACGTGAACGATCCGCTTTCCCATGTGACGCCCGCAAAGCGCACGGGCTTGCCGCTCGAACACCAGTTGCCGGCATGAGCGGCGGCGGGCCATAAGGCGCTCGCCGCGAGCGCGACGGTGGCCGCGCGCATCCAGGATTTGATCTGCATGGTTGTCTCCATTTGTGATTGGTTGTTTAGCGTGGGGCGCTGTTGCAGGGCGCCTTGAGAGGCAATGCGGTGCCGGCGTCGTCAACCGTACGTGCTGCGCGCGCTGAGCGTCGCGGCGAGGATGTCTTCGTCGATGGACAGGCCGAGGCCCGGCGCGTCGGACAGTGTGATCCAGCCTTCGCTGTCGATATCGATCGGGTTTCTCAGCATGAAGTCGCGGCGCTCGATCGACCACTCGGGCGGGTCGTACGGGAACTCGATGAACGGCGCATTCGCGGCACCCGCTGTCAGATGCAGGTTCGCGGCGAGCCCGATGCCGTTGCCCCACGTGTGCGGCGTGAAGACCTTGCCGCGCGCCTCGACGGCCTGCACGAGCTTGCGCAGGCCTTCCATGCCGAGCGAGCACACGACGTCCGGCTGGAACACGTCGAGGCAGCCGTGCGCGAGCAACTGGTCGAACTCGTAGCGCTCGCGCGTCATCTCGCCGCCGGCAATGCGCAGCGCGGGCGACACGGCTTTGCGCAGCCGCGCCATGCCATCGTAGTCGCCTCGGTGCAGCGGCTCTTCCATCCAATAGACGTCGTGCTTTTCCAGTTCGCGCGCGACGGCGAGCGCTGCGTCGAAGGTCCACGGCGCGGCCGTGTCCCACGGCATGCGCCAGCCCTGATTGCAATCGACCATCAGTTCGAGCCGGCTGCCGACAGCTTCGCGCACAGCGGCGAGCACCGCGAAATCGTCTTTTAGCTGCGGACGGCCGAAGCGGACCTTCAGCGCCGGAAAGCCACGCTCGGCGACATGCAGCGCCATGCGCGCCATCTCGTCGGGGCGGCGGTGCACGCCGCTCGACGCATACGCGCGAATCCGCCCGTTGCGCCCGCCCGCCATCCGCCAGCACGGCTCGCCACGGATCTTGCCGGCGAGATCCCACAGCGCGATGTCGAGCGGCCACGGGCGGCCGGCATGAAAGCCGATGTTGTCGAGCACGGCGCTATGGCGCGCGAGATCGAGGGGATCAGTGCCGATGAAAAGATGCTGGTAGTCCGCGAAGCCATACATCGCGTCGCCCGAACCGAAGCCGACCCGGCCGGCGTCGTCGTGCACGCGCACGATCGTCGCGGGAAATTTGCGGCGGGGCTGGCTATCCCACGACGCGGGAAAGGGCGGGTCGAGCACCAGCTGGTGGTGCGTCACGTCGATGCGGGTGATCCGGGCCGTCTGTACGGCGGGACTTGCTTCACGATCCATCAGGCGTCTCCTCCTGTAGGTCGGCGCTTTGGCGCGCCATACCGCCGTCTCATATTGCAGATGCCGCATGCGTCGCATGTGCAATGCGTACCGAATGATCTGAGAATGACGCCATGCTATGAAGCCCGTGCGGGCAACTCAATCGCTTCAATAAAAGTAAATGACTGCATCCAATTTCAGGATATGCAGTGCGTATCATCCGAATGACACAACCCAACCGACTTCCGGAGACCGTCGCATCATGGCGATGAATGCCTGGCTGCCAAGGATCGAGGCGGGCAGCGAACCGAAATATCAGGTCATTGCGCGCGCGTTCGCGCAGGCCATCCTAAATGGGCAACTGCCCGCCGGCGAGAAGCTGCCGCCGCACCGGTCGCTCGCAAGCGAGCTGCATGTGACGACGGGCACCATCAGCCGTGCGTATGCCGAACTGGAGCGCCAGGGGCTCGCGAATGCGCGGGTCGGCGACGGCACCTATGTCGCGCAGGCGCGTTCCCGCGAGATGCCGCCCGCCGCCAACGGCTATGCGGCGCTGCGGCCCGGCGCGGCGAGCTCGCCGCCGCTGATCGATCTCGGCCAGAACGTGCCGCAATCGACGGAAGAAGCGGCCGCGCTGTCCGTCACGCTCGCCGACATTGCCACCGACCAGCGCCTCACGGCCGAACTGCTGCAATACGCGCCGGAGGCGGGCTCGATGCGCCATCGCCTCGCGGGCGCCGCGTGGCTCGGCCGCGCGGGCAGTCCGGCGAGCGCCGCGCGCGTGCTCGTCACGCAGGGCGCGCAGCATGCCCTCGCATCGGTGCTGCGGGCCGTCACGCGTCCGGGCGACACGGTGCTCGCCGAGGTGGTGAGCTATCCCGGCATCATTGCGCTCGCGAGGCAACTGCGGCTGCATCTCGTCGGCGTCGAGATCGATCAGGAAGGGCTCGTGCCCGCCGCGCTGGAGCTTGCGTGCAAGTCGCTGCATCCGCGCGCGATCTTCTGCGTGCCGACCATCCACAATCCGACGACGGCGACCATGTCCGCGCAACGGCGAGACGCCGTCGCCGACATCCTGCAGCGGCATGGCGTGCTGCTGATCGAGGACATCGTGCCCGCGATGCTGCTCGAAGCGCCGCCCCAACCGCTCGCGGTGCGGATCCCGGAGCAGGCGTTCCTGATCGCGGGGCTGTCGAAGTCGGTTGCGCCGGGGTTGCGGGTCGGCTATCTGCAGGCGCCGAGCGCCTGGTGCTCGAAGATCGCCGCCGTGATCCGCAGCGACTGCTGGATGACGGCGCCGCTGATGGCCGAGATCGTGTCGCGCTGGATCGAGAGCGGCGAGATGGATCGTCTCAACGCGTTGCAGCGTGCGCGGATCGACGCCGAGCACGAGATCGCGGACGGCGCGCTCGCGGACGTCGCATATCGCCGCGCGCCGACCAGCTCGCATCTGTGGCTGCCGCTGCCCGAGCCGTGGCGCGCGGCCGAGTTCGCAGCGGCGCTGCGCCAGGAGGGCGTGCTCGTCAAGACGGCCGACAGCTTCGTGATCGGCCGCAACGCCGCGCCGCATGCGATTCGTATCTGCATGAGCGGCGCGGCATCGCTCGATGCGCTCGCACGCGGCCTCGCGCTAATCCGCACGACGCTCGATCACGGGCTGGAAAGCGGGATGGCGTCGTCGTACGCGCCTTGAGTCTGGAGGCTTGAGCGTTGCGTCTTGAGGGGCCGTGCGACGCGCGGTCTTCGACGGGAATCACGCGGCAAGAAGCGGAGCGCGCGGGCGGGACGAAACCGTGACGATGAGTTCTTCGATATCGTGTCGCGGAGCCTCCGATGCGCTTTCGCCTTCCCCATTCTGCCGCCCGGCTGCCGGCGTCGTTCCGGCAGCTTGCCTGGTCCAACCTGATCGCGCAGTCCGCCGAGCAGATCAGTCTCGCCGCCGCGCCATTGGTGGCCGTTTTCACGCTCGGCGCTACCGCGCGCGATACCGGGCTGCTGCAAACGGCGCAGACGCTGCCGTTCCTGTTGCTGTCGATCCCGCTCGGCGTCTACGCGGATCGCCGGTCGCGCCGCGTGCTGATGGCCGCCTCGGAGAGCGTGCGCGCGCTCGCGATGGCAGCCGTGCTGCTGCTCATGCTGTCACATGCGCTGACGCTGCCGTTGCTCGCGATCCTCGGTTCTCTCGGCGCGACGGGCACGGTCGCGTACAGCGTCGCCGCGCCCGCGCTCGTGCCCGCCCTCGTTTCGCGCGATGCGCTCGCCGCCGCGAACGGGCGCATCGAGCTGGCGCGCAGCGTCGCGTATTCGGCGGGGCCGGCGTTGGGTGGGCTGCTGGTGGGCTGGATCGGCGCGGGCTGGGCCTATGGGTGCGCAGCGGCGCTGTCGGCGTGCGCTGCCGCGTTGCTGGCCGGTTTGCGCGAGCCGCCGCGCGCTTGCCATGCCGCGCGGCACTTCATGTCCGAGCTGCGCGAAGGCGCGCGCTTCGTGATCGGCGATGCGCTCCTTCGGCCGATGCTCGCGACGGCTGTCTTCTTCAACATCGGCTTTTTCACGCTGCAGGCGGTGTACGTGCCGTACGCGGTGCATCGGCTGGGCCTGAGCGCGTCGGCCGTCGGCGTGACGCTCGGCGCGTACGGCGTCGGCATGGTATGCGGCGCGATCGCGGCACCGTCCGTCGCGCGGCGCGTGAGGTTCGGGCGCACGCTGATGGTCGGGCCGTTTTGCGGATTGGCCGCTTCGCTCGCGATGGTCGCCACGCTCGCCGTGCCGTCGTTCTGGCTCGCGGCAGCGAGCTTCTTCCTGCTGGGCGCGGGCCCGATCCTGTGGACGGTCGGCTCGACGACGCTGCGTCAGGCGATCACGCCCGCCAGCATGATGGGCCGTGTGTCGGCCCTCAACAGCACGGCGACGTACGGCGCGCGGCCGCTCGGCGCGCTGCTGGGCGCGGCGATCAGCGCGCATCTCGGGATGGACGCATGTCTCGTCGCGGCGGCGCTCGGCTTCGCCGTGCAGGCGTCGATCATCGTGATGTCGCCGGCGGCGAGGCTTGCGCGGATTCCCGAAGGCATCGCGGCAATGACGCCATAGCGCCGCCGGGACCGCGCGGCGCATCCGTCACTCCTTGCCGAACTCCTTCGCGGCCCGCGCGATCGCATCGGCCGTTGCGCCTGCATGCGAGACGGGCACCAGATGACTCGACGGCGTCTCGACGATGGTCGCGCCGATCCGGTGCGCCATCCAGCGCTGGATTTCCGGCGACACCGCGCGATCCCGCGACGTCACGATGTACCACGACGGCTTGTATCGCCACGCGGCTTGCGTCACGCGTTCCTCGAACGCCTTGCTCGTGATCGGCTGCTGCGCGGCGACGAGCACGCGCGTCAGGCTTTCGGGCACGTCGGCGGCGAAGTCGCTGTGGTACTTCGCTGGGTCGAGCCAGAGGAAGCCGGTGCTGTCCTTGATCATGCTGGAGCCGGCGGGCATTTGCGGGCCGCGCTTGAGAATATCGACGGATGTTTCGCCGACGTCGGGCGCAATGGCAGCGACGTAGACGAGGCCGATCACTTTCGACGCGTCCGCACCCGAACCCGCTTCCGTGATCACGACGCCGCCCCACGAATGGCCGACCAGCACGGTCGGGCCAGATAGTTGAGCGAGCACCCGTTTGGTCGCGGCGACGTCGTCGGCGAGCGAGGTCAGCGGAATCTGCACCGAGGCGACGTGATAGCCCTTCTGCTGCAGCCGGGCAATCACGCCGTTCCAGCTCGAGCCGTCGACGAACGCGCCGTGCACGAGCACGATGTTCCGCACGGGGCCGCTCGGCGGAACGGCGGCGGTGGGACGGGGTTCGGGAGCGGGGGCTGGGGCGGGCGCCGGGGCAGGCGCGGGCTCTTCGGCGGCGGGTGCCGCTTGCATATCGGGCGCCGGCGCGTCAGGCGAAGGCGCTGCGGACGGCGTGGGTTGCGGCGCCGGTTGTCCCGTTTGCGCATATGCGCCGCAGGCGAAGCAGGCACCAAGGACAACGGCATAAAGCAGATGTTTCGGCGACATGACGACTCCATCGGCAGGACGGGATTCTGCGAACATACCGAACGCAAGCCGGGGTGACAACCGCTATCGAAAGAACATTTCGGACACGTTGCTCAACCTTTTGGCGCGAGCGTGGAAATCGGTCGCGACGGTGCGGATGTCGACGCGGCAGGCGTCAAGGCGACGGCACCTTGTCTGCCCAGTATGTGAGCACTGCGTCAGAAGGTACAATTTGCGGTTTTTCCGGGCGGTTTCCGCCCGCGCAGTGCCTGATTCAACGTAGTGGAGTGAGACATTTTGGACAACGGACAGCAGCATGACGGCCTCAAGCGCGGGCTGAAGAACCGGCATATCCAGCTGATCGCGCTGGGCGGCGCAATCGGCACGGGCCTTTTTCTGGGCTCGGCGGGCGTGTTGAAGGCGGCCGGGCCGTCGATGATTCTCGGGTACGCGATCGGCGGTTTCATCGCGTTTCTGATCATGCGCCAGCTAGGCGAAATGGTTGCGCAGGAACCGGTCGCCGGTTCGTTCAGCCACTTCGCATACAAGTACTGGGGCGACTTCCCCGGCTTCCTCTCCGGCTGGAATTACTGGGTGCTGTACGTGCTCGTGAGCATGGCCGAGCTGACGGCCGTCGGCACTTACGTGCACTTCTGGTGGCCCGGCGTGCCGGCGTGGGTGTCGGCGCTCGTCTGCTTCGCCGTCATCAATGCGATCAATCTGGCGAACGTGAAGGCATACGGCGAGACGGAGTTCTGGTTTGCGATCGTCAAGGTCGTGGCCGTGATCGGCATGATCGTGTTCGGCGGTTATCTGCTGCTGAGCGGCAGCGGCGGACCGCAGGCGTCGGTTTCGAACCTGTGGAGCAACGGCGGCTTTTTCCCGCATGGCTTCCACGGCCTCTTCATGATGCTCGCCGTGATCATGTTCTCGTTCGGCGGACTTGAGCTGATTGGCATTACGGCCGCCGAAGCCGACGAGCCGCAGAAGAGCATTCCTAAAGCCGTGAATCAGGTGATCTACCGGATTCTGATTTTCTACATCTGCTCGCTGGTCGTGCTGCTGTCGCTGTATCCGTGGAATCAGGTCGCGGAAGGCGGCAGCCCGTTCGTGATGATCTTCTCGCAGATCGGCGCAGGCGTGACTGCGAACGTTCTCAATGTGGTCGTGTTGACGGCGGCGCTGTCCGTGTACAACAGCGGCGTCTATGCGAACAGTCGCATGCTGTACGGTCTCGCGGAGCAGGGCAATGCGCCGCGTGCGTTGTTGAAGGTGGACGGGCGCGGCGTGCCGTATGTGGCGATCGGCTTGTCGGCGATTGCGACGTTTGCTTGCGTGATCATCAATTATCTGGTTCCGTCAAAGGCGCTCGATGTGCTGATGGCCCTCGTCGTTGCCGCATTGGTGCTGAACTGGGCGTTGATCAGCCTGACGCATCTGAAGTCCCGCCGCGCGATGGTCGCGCAGGGTGAGAAGCTTGTGTTCAAGTCGCTGTGGTTTCCGGTCGGCAACTGGATCTGTCTTGCATTCATGGCCATGATTCTTGTGATTCTCGCGATGACGCCAGGACTCAACGTGTCAGTGCTGCTCGTGCCCGTGTGGCTTGTCGTGATGTGGGCGGGCTACGTGGTGAAGCGCCGGCGCGCGGCTGCGCATCAGTTGGCGGGAGTTGCGGGCGGTCGCTGAGGTGTTTGTGGCGGGATCTGGACGCGTCGAGGTTAGGGGCGTTTGATGAAGTGAAAGCCGGGTCGGCCGTGGGGCGATCCGGCTTTTGGTTTTTTGGTCACGTGTTTTTGATTGCGAGGCCGGGAAAACACAAAACCCGCGGCATCAGAACGATGAACGCGGGTTTGGTTGGGGTTAGCTGAATTCCTGGGGATGGCCGGTGCGCTCGTCGCGTTGTGCTGCGAAGCCGAAGACCCTGCCGTGAAGGCCCGCCGCGTACGGGCCGCATTTTATGCCCGCAGCATTGTTTTGCGCGTCCGCTTCAGTTTTCATACTTTTCTGATCGTGCATGGCCTGGTTTTCCGGTCTAGTGCGCGATGGCCTCGGTGTGAGTTCGAGCGGGCATCTGGTCATTAGCATCACTGATAAACAATGGAAGCAGGCATGAGAGACACATAATGAAAAACCATTCACGCTACAGCCCCAATGTCTAAAAGGCGCCCGCGCGCACGTGATTGACGGGCCCGCGCTGCCGCGCTGGACGCCGCGCTACACCGACATGCTGGCCGAGGGCGAAGACACCCGACCCGTGCTGGTCCCCATCAGCCTGGCGGGACGTGAAAAGATCGGCAGGCCGTGCCGCTACGACGTGCTGTGCAGGACGGATATCGAGCTGCCGTCATATCCGGACCGCACCACGCTTGAACTGGACAGCATCACCAGTACGCCCGTCACTATCTCGATTGACATCCCGGGCAGGAGGCAGTTGCAGCGGCGTACAACGGCAATGGCTGGCGGGATAGCAATCCGGACTATGCAAAAAATCTTGGAGATTTCTATGATAAATACAGGTAAGTCAATTGCATTCTTCTTGCAATTCCTCCTTGTACAAACAACGTATGCAACTGGTTCGGCAATTTTTTTGACCGTGCTGAATTGATTGCCTTTGATGCAAGTGGCGTCGTGACGGGGTACTACAATGCGCAGGACAAGAAAAGATCGTGCACTTTCCTATTTGTTCAAAAGGGGGCGCATATGGAGGGGCAGCCAGAGCCGCCATATTCGGAAGTGAAAATACTTACGTTTGCGCCCGGGGAAACGGACTTAACATACGTCGACCGCGACCAATTTTTTGATATCGCTGGAGAACTCTTTAGAGGGCATGAGACATGGATTATTCGTACAGACGAAGGACAGGCGGGTTGTGAAAACGCGCTGGGTGCATTTACCTCCTTTCCGAAAAACAAGGTTGGGGGCGAAATATTTACTATGGAGAATAAAATCCCTGCTATCGGCATTCGCTTGATTGCTCGTAAAACTTATTTCCACGATGTCCGAAACGGAAAGTTCCTCGCGAGAAAAGGGTATCTAACTAAACGGGACGGGGTTATTGTGCTCCGGACGCAAGATCAGTTTTCCTATGTCCGGTTTGCGGACACACGAATCGATACTTCAAGTCCAGGGCGAGTGACAACCGGCTGGGTCCGCTCCGCCGACCTTGTGAATCCCTTCCCGCCTTTGAACAAACAATGATCAATCTCATCCGCCTCGGCGACACCACCGACCACGGCGGCGAAGTCGTCACCGCCTCCGACACCATGCGTTATGGACGCGTAGGCGTGGCCCGCAAGGGCGACGCGGTGGCATGTCCGCAGCATCCCGACATCAATCCCAATCTGATCGTCGAGGGCGATGAAACGATATGCGATGCGGCCCGGCGGGCGGCGCATTATCGGCTTTCATTGCTTCACCCGGATCAACGTTCGCCGCCAGATTTTCGCGGGCGTCATCGCGCCGCTTGCGGGCATCGGCAAGCGGCTCGTCCGGATAGACGCCACGCACCAGGCCCTTTTCCTTTCCGGCGAAACGGTCCTTGAAATACATCGGTTGCTGCCCGATGGCGTGACGATCCAGCACGAGATGATGTGGGCCGCCCTCACGCCGGCCTACGCAAAATTGCTTGCATGCCTTCAGCGTCCGCGGGACCGGCTCAAGTCTCTTCCCAATGGAAAACGACCCGGCCGCGCATGCGACCGGGTCGTCAAATCCCGCCCCAAACGTTAGACCGTTCGATACCTCAATAAGGACATTAACTGCACGGAATTACCCCTGATGGGGGCGTTTTCGATGGTGTAGCATTGGAGGCCATAGCAAACAAAAACCCCGCTCAGCGGTTATCTGGCGGGGTTGTGTTGTGAACCGTTGAAACCGGTTTTAGGGTATCTGGTGCCCAGGGCCGGACTCGAACCGGCACGCCTTGCGGCGGGGGATTTTGAGTCCCCTGCGTCTACCTGTTTCACCACCTGGGCTTGTCTTCCACGGGGCCTTGAGTTCAAGGCCTCGCGAGACGAAGACGCAGATTATGGCTGAAAACGCGTCGGCGGGCAAGCCAATGCCGACGCTACACCGTGCGCGAAAACCGCTGCATCGACTGCTGGCCCAGATACCGGTCGAATACCATCGCGATGTTGCGCACGAGCATCCGTCCCGCCATTTGCACCTCGAGCCGCCGTGCGCCGAACTTCACGAGGCCGTCGTCCTCGAAGCCACGCAGGCGTTCCAGTTCCGGGGCAAACGCGTCGTGAAAACGGATGCCGTAGGCAGCTTCGAATTCGTCGAAGCGCAATTCCAGGTTGCACATCAACTGCGTGATGATGTCGCGCCGCAACCGGTCGTCGGCGGAAAGGCGGATGCCGCGCGTAATCGCGAGCTGGCCTTTGTCGATTGCCGCCGCGTAGCCGGCCAGGTCCTTCACGTTCTGCGCGTAGACGTCGCCGACCTTGGCGATCGACGACGCCCCGAAGGCGATTAGATCGCACTCCGCGCGCGTGCTATAGCCCTGGAAGTTGCGATGCAGCGTGCGCTGCGCCTGCGCGCGCGCGAGTTCGTCGGTGGGCAGCGCGAAGTGATCCATGCCGATATACACGTAGCCCGCCTCCGTCAGCCGCTCGACGACGAGCCGCAGAATTGCGAGCCGCTCGGCGGGCGAAGGGAGCGCGGCGGCATCCATCTGCCGCTGCATCTTGAAGAGTTGGGGCATATGCGCGTAGCCGAACACGGAGAGCCTGTCGGGCGCGAGTTCGAGCATGGTATCGAGCGTCCTGCTGAAGCTGCCGACGGTCTGGTACGGCAGGCCATAGATCAGGTCGACACCGATCGAGTGAAAGCCAGTCGCGCGCGCTGCACGGATGACGCTCGCGGTCATCTCGAGCGGCTGAATGCGGTTGATTGCGCGCTGCACGACAGGGTCGAAGTCCTGCACGCCGAGGCTCAACCGGTTGAAGCCGAGATTGCGTAAATGCACGATGGTCTTCGGCGGCGCCTCGCGCGGATCGACTTCGATCGAAAACTCGCCTTCAGCGTCGCTGCACAGCGCGAAGCGCTCGCGCGTCGCGGCCATCAACTCCGTCATTTCGTCATGCGACAGAAAAGTCGGCGTGCCGCCGCCCCAATGCAGTTGCGACACTGGACGCCGCGTGTCGAAGAGCGACGCCTGCAATGCAAGTTCGCGCTTGAGCCGGTCGAGATACGGACGCGCCCGCGCGCGGTTCTTCGTCACGACCTTGTTGCAGCCGCAATAGAAGCAGACGGTGTCGCAAAACGGTATATGAAAGTACAACGACAGATCCGTGTCTGCCGCACCCTGGTCCGCGGCGGCGCGGCGGTAGTGGTCGGGTGAGAAGTCGTCGCGGAACTGCACGGCTGTCGGATAGGACGTGTAGCGCGGGCCATTCGCGCTGTACTTCGCGAGCAGGTCGGGGCGGAACAGCGAGTCGGACGAAAAGCCGGACGAAAAGCCGGACGAAGGCGCGGTAGTCATGGGACAGATGGCCCGGCGCCCGCCGAATGATGCGCAAGCCGCCGTGCACGCGGCTCGTTCGTTGCGCTCGGTCGATCAGGGCAGGCGCCGTGCGAGCGTGATTGAACTCTGAAGAGTGTACGAGACCACGCGCGCGACGAGTCGGGTAAAAAGGTCGCATGCGTCAAATGGCACAATGTCGTTTGACCGACGTCAAGTTTTCGAACGATTGATGCGCGGTCGTCAGTTTTCATGTTTCTGGAAGCGTGCTGTGTCTGCTCATTTGTCGTATTCGTCGTCCGCGGCTGCGGATCACGCGTGCCGCCCGAATTGCGGCGCGTGCTGTATCGCGCCGTCGATCTCCAGTCCGATTCCGGGCATGCCCGACGGCAAGCCCGCAGGCGTGCGCTGCGTACAGCTCGGCGACGATCTGCGCTGCGCAATCTTCGGCAAGCCGGAACGTCCGGCCTGCTGTTCGGGTCTACAGCCGCAGGCGGACATGTGCGGCAAAACGCGCGACGAAGCGCTCATCTGGCTCACGCGTCTCGAAGCCGATACCAGGCCGTGATCGCGGCGTGGCGTTTTGCGCGCGCATCCGCCCATCGGCAAGCGCTGGAATCCGTTCGCCGACAACCACAGCCATATCGATGCGGCGGGCTGTCCGCGTCACAAGGAGAATCTGCATGACCCAAGCCGCAGCGCTCACACGGCGCCGCTTTCTGATTTCCGCGCTGTATGCGTGCGCGGCCGCTGGCGCCACTGCACCGCTCGCCGCGTGCGCGACGTCCACGTTCCCGTTTATTCCGGATCACTACACGTTTTCACAAAAGCAGGTTCAGGACGCAGTGCAGCGCAAGTTTCCGTATCAGCGCACGGTGTCGCAGGTGTTCGATGTTGCGTTGACCAATCCCGTCGTCGGCTTGCAGCCGGATACAAACCGCGTGTCGGTGCGGCTCGACGCGCGGCTCGCGAGTCCGTTCCTGCAGCGGCCGGTGAACGGCGTGTTCACGCTGTCGAGCCAGCTCGAATACGACCCGCAGAGCCGTTCCGTCGTACTGCGCGCGCCCAATGTCGACAACGTCAGCGTCGACGGCGACGCGCAGGCCTATACGCAGCAGATCAACGCGGCCGCCGCGCTGGTCGCGACGCAGTTGCTCACCAACTATCCCGTCTATACGTTCAAGCCCGAACAACTGCAATTTGCCGGAGTGAATTACGAACCCGGTACAATCACGGTCCTTACAAACGGCATACGCGTGCAGATCGTCGAAAAGTGACGTGCGCGGCCGGGCGGCCCCGTCGTTTCAGCGCGGCCGCGCATCGCCTACCAACTCCAAGCGAAAAGGGCCACGGATGGACTGGATTCTCACGTTAAAGGCGTTGATCCTCGGCGTCGTCGAAGGCTTGACCGAGTTCTTGCCAGTGTCGAGCACGGGGCACCTGATCGTCGCCGGCAGTCTGCTGAATTTCGACATTCCGCAGGAGAAGACTTTCGATGTCGTGATCCAGCTCGGCGCGATTCTCGCCGTCTGCTGGGAATACCGCCAGCGCATCGGCAACGTCGTGGCCGGGCTCGCCACGCGCCCGGACGCACGTCGCTTCACGCTCAACGTGATCATCGCGACCATTCCCGCGATCGTGCTGGGCCTGCTGTTCGAAAAATCGATCAAGGCGGTGCTGTTCTCACCCGTGCCCGTCGCGTTCGCGCTGGTGGTGGGGGGCGTCTTGATTCTGTGGGTCGAAATGCGGCAGCGCAACCGGCCGGAAGTCCGGGCGCGCGTGCATTCGATGGACGACATGAGCCCGCTCGATGCGCTCAAGGTCGGCATCGCGCAATGCTTCGCGCTGATTCCCGGCATGTCGCGCTCGGGCTCGACGATCATTGGCGGCATGCTGTTCGGGCTCGACCGGCGCGTGGCGACCGAGTTCTCGTTCTTCCTCGCGATTCCGATCATCTTCGGCGCGACCGTCTATGAGCTGCACAAGGACTGGCAGGCGTTGTCGTCCGATGCGCTCGGGCTCTTCTCGATCGGCTTTCTGGCGGCGTTCGTCAGCGCGTTCGCGTGCGTGCGCTGGCTGCTGCGCTACATCGCGTCGCACGATTTCAGCGCATTCGCGTGGTATCGGATCGGCTTCGGCTTGTTGATCCTGCTGATCGGCTACAGCGGCGGGTTGAGCTGGGCGGACTGACATTCCGTCGAGCTTCGGGCGTCAAATGTGAAAACGGCTTGCGGCTTTTTGGGAGCCGCAGGCCGTTTTGGCTGGAATGACGCATCCGTTTCAGTTTTCAGCTGTTCGGGCGACGCCTGTAAATCAGATCCCGGACGCCATGCCCGAGACGCAGGCCGCGCTTCTCGAACTTCGTCACAGGACGATAATCGGGACGCGGCGCATAGCCATCTGCGGTATTTTCCAGCGCGCGCTGCGCGCCGAGCACTTCGAGCATCTGCTCGGCATAGTTCTGCCAGTCGGTTGCGCAATGGATATAGGCGCCGGGTTTCATGCGCGACACGAGCAGCGCGACGAACTTCGGCTGGATCAGGCGACGCTTGTGATGGCGCGCCTTATGCCACGGGTCGGGAAAGAAGATATGCACGCCGTCTAGGCTCTCTGGCGCGATCATGTTTTCCAGCACCTCGACGGCGTCGTGCTGGATGATGCGGATATTCGACAGATTGTGCTCGCCCATCAGCTTCAGCAGCGCGCCGACGCCCGGCTCGTGGACCTCGACGCCAAGGAAATCGTCGCCGGGACGATGCGACGCGATTTCAGCCGTGGTCGCGCCCATCCCAAAACCGATCTCCAGAATGCGCGGCGCGCGGCGGCCGTAGACGGCGTCCCAGTCCGGCTGTTCGGGCGCGTACGGCACGACGAAGCGCGGGCCGAGCTCGTCCATGGCGCGGCGCTGTCCCGTCGAGACGCGGCCCGCGCGCGTCACGAAGCTGCGGATGCGGCGAAGGTGCAGCGCTTCTTCGGGTGCGCCCGTGTCGGTGTCGGCGGCTGCGGAAAGGTCGTCGCTGGACATCTGGGAAGGATCGCGCGGCAAACCGGCTTCGTTCGGATCGTGAATCATCGTGGATGAAGGCAAGAGTGGCGGCGGGAACGGTTGCGCGCGAGGGCGGGCGTCTGCGTCGCCGACGAGCACGCTACAAAAAAGCCGCCTTCATGGAGGCGGCTCTCGCGCTGTATTCTCCGCCTGGCTCCCTGCCCGTACGCAGTGCGGCAGAGGGAGCGGCTGAAAGTGGAGCGGGCGATGGGAATCGAACCCACGTCTCTAGCTTGGGAAGCTAGGGTAATAGCCATTATACGACGCCCGCAGAGCGCGCCATTTTACGCGGTTTCGGCGGCTTTGGGCAAATCGCCGGGCGCGCGGCGCCTGTCCCAGCCTCAGATGCCGAACAGCGTCAGCGACACGGCTGCTCGCGTCACGACCATCAGCAGCACCTGGACGATCACGAACAGCAGGATCGGCGAGAGATCGATGCCGCCGAGGCGCGGCATGATCCGGCGCAGCGGATCGAGGAACGGCGCTGTCAACTGATACAGGATCGGCATCGCGGGCGAACGCGGATTGAGCCATGACAGTAGCGCCATCAGGATCGTCAGCCAGATAATCAGGTTCAGCGCCCACTTGACGACGGTCAGCAGGGCGACGATCAGCAGCGACGGCATCAGCCCGAGGGGATCGACGCCGACGATCACGACCATCAGCACCACATAGACGATCGACGTGAGCAGCGCGGCGACGAGGCTCGCCCAGTCGATGCCGCGCACGCCCGGAATGATCTTGCGCAGCGGCAGCACGAGCCAGTTGGTCACCTGCATGACGGCGCTCGACACCGGGTTGTACGGCTGCATCCGGATGAACTGCAGCCACGCGCGCAGCAGCAGCGCCGCGCCGAACAGCGTGAAGATGGTATTGAGCAGAAAACGGGCGATATCGCCGAACATCGTGGGTCCTTTCCTTCAGAAAGCGTCTCGCTGGGCGGGACGCATGGCGCCGGCATGCCGGCGGACGGCTGATGACATCGAGCGCGCGTCGTGCGGTGCAGCTCACCGATTGCCGCACGCGGCGGCTTCACGTGGACAGGCTCGTCAGACGGAGACTTTCACTTCGCTGATCAGGATTTTGCCGTTGCCGCCGTCGGTGTAATTGGGAATGTCGGCCAGCAATGTGTCGCTGGCGGGCTTGAAAACCTGATAAAACGCCTCGGCCGTGTCGAACAGAAAGTGTCCGGCCGCGACGAACGGCGGCGGCGAGCCCGGCGGCCCGGCATTGATGCCGACGTCGACCGACCAGCCCTTGAGCGCCGCGCCGAACAGCTTCGCGGCGAGCGGCATGTGCGTGCGGCAGTAGTAGTCGACGTCGAAACGTCCGCCTTCTCGATACGGATAAAGGATGCTGACCTTGATCATTGTGCGTTCTCGTCGTTTGGTCACGAAGCGCGGGGAGGCGTTGTGCGCCCCGCTGCGCATCGTTGCCCGCGTGTTGGTTCTGGCGATGCCCGCGGGATTCGTCCCGGCACGGATTCCACTGGAAGCCGAGGCCGCCGTAGTCCCGTTCATGCCGGACGTCACATTATCACGGCTTACTCGGCGCCTGCACCTGTCGCCGCGCCTTTCAGCGTACGGCTGAGCGACTGTTCGACTGCTGCGTCGATCGCATCGATCGCGGCGGGCGGCGTCGTGCGGTCGCGGGCGAGTGCAACCGCGCGCCGCGACATCAGGCCGAACAATGCGCCATGATCTGCACCAAGCGCCTCCATCAGCGATAGTTGCTTTTCCACCACGCCCAGGTCGCCTCGTGAAACAGGGCCCGCGAGCGCGTTGGCGAGGCCCCGGTCGCGCGCGGTTTCGAGCGTCCCCGCCATCATCGGCAGCAGCGCGCGAAGCGCGTCGCGTTCGTCGAAACCCAACTTGCGCCACAGATTCACGGTCTCACCCAGATTGCATAAGGCAAAACTGGCGGCGTAGTGCGCCGCCGCGTGATACAGCATCCGGCCGCCGGGCGGAATCGACAGCGGATGGCAGCGCAAAGCGGCGGCGAGCGCGGACAGCGCGTCCTTGAGCGCGCCCTCGGCTTCGATCGTCACTGAGCAGCCGGCGATCCGGTCGACGTCTGTCAAATCGCCGCTGAACAGGTAAAGTGGATGAAAACCGCCGATCGACGCGCCCTGGTTGCGAGCCGGGGCAAGCAGTTCGACGGGCGATGCACCGCTGCAATGCACGACGGCCCAAGCTTCGCTGCCGGGCGCCGCGCGAGCGGGAAAGGCGAGTGTGTTCGCTGTCGTACCGATGCTGTCATCGGGCACGGTTAAAAAGAGGATGTCCGCCGACTCGACGACTCGCTGGGCGTCGTCATACGCGGCGCAGAATTCGATCTGACTGGCGAGCTGCCGAGCCGACTGAGGCGAGCGGCTCGCGATTGCCGTGACGCGATACCCGGCGCGTGCGAAGCCGAGCGCAAGACAGCGCGCAATCCGGCCCGCGCCGACGAAGCCGAGGCGCGGCAAGGAGGGCTGGGACATGGTTCCTGCTCCCGACGGGACTGGTGAAGGAAGCTGGAGTATCGCGCCAATAAATCGCGGGCGCGAACTGGAGGCTTTCAGCGGCGGTTTAGGCGCATGCAAGCGCGCGTTTCGCAATCGGCTGGCGGTTCGCTTGCCGCAGCCGAAAAGACGAGCAAACAGGCGCGAAAACTGCTTGAGGATTTCCGTAGGAGCGGATTGGTCGACACCGTCGTTTTCAATGTCTCGCAGTCAGAATCGGGAGGTTACGATGAGCATCTTTTCTTACCGAAAGCACTTGCGGTTCCTCACGCATTCTCAACGTCGTCGCTGGTGGGATCAAAAGAAGCGGCTCACTCCACGGGTGAAGATAAGCGGCGCGTATGTGCCGCCTAACGTGACGCGTGAGTTCACATATGTGAAAGTCGGTTGATGCTCTGTTGTATCGGATTATCCGCACCGCCCGGCCAGTGCCGGGCCTTGTCGTTTAACGGCCTTGGGCGCCGTCTGATGCGCGCCTGCAACGGGCGCCGAGTGAATTTTGTAATCAAAGATTACCGACGCGCGCGATGCGCGGTTGTCCGATGCAGTCAACCTGCCCGATCGTCATGCGATCAGCGGCGAAACCCTTGATTTCCAATGCCCCGAACGTCATCTGGCCAGTATACGGAGAGGCATGGCTGACGAACCGCTTTCCAGCAATTGCAATTTGCAACAAATGCAGACGACGGCGTGCGAGCTTTTTCGATACATTCAATAAGAGCATGTCCGTCATGCGACCCAGCCCGCTGGCCGGGCCGCCAGGAGAAATACAAGTGAAGAAGATGGTTCCGTTTATCGCTGCTGCCGCACTCGGGGCTGGTTTGAGCACCGCAGCACAGGCTCATGTATCCGTGGGCATCGGCATTGGAGTGCCCGTCGCGCCGGCCTATCCCGTCTATGCAGCGCCGCCGCCCGTGTACTACGCGCCGCCGCCCGTCGTGTATGCGCCGCCGCCGCCCGTGTACTACGCGCCGCCGGTCGTAGTTGGCGGCTACTATGGTTATCACCGGCCTTACTATCGTCACGGCTACTGGGGCCGCCCGTATTACCGTTATTGATGGCTTGGCTGCGTAGCGCGTGCCGCGCACGCTAACCGACACAACGGCGCAACGCCGGCTCGACGCCGCGTTGCGCCGTTTGCATTTCGGCGGCCGATAAGCGGGATTTCCCCGGCGTGCGGCGCCTGTCAACTCGCCGCGTGCGCCGTCGGCACGATCAGATCATGGTAGCCGTTGACGATCACGCTATATGAGAAGTACGCGAACAACATCGCCGACAGCACATGGCAGACGCGCAGCAGTCCCGCGCCCGCGCGTTTGCGTCCGTGGCTCGCGAGTCCGCATATGAAAAGCGTCCAGCACAGTCCACCAAGGAAAAAGCCGCCGAGAAACACCGGCGCGGTCGTCACCGACGTTGCGCCCGCCTTGGCGATCAGCGCGCCGCCGACGGCCGCGAACCACAAGATCGCGCTCGGCGAAGAGACCGCCAGCAACACGCCGCGCAGGAAGCCGCGCTTCGGATCGAGATGCGGCATCGACGCATCCGCTTCGCCCTCGACAGGCGGCGTGGACGCCGGAAACAGCGCCTCACGCGCCATCTTCCACGTGAGGAACAGCAGAATCGCCGCGCCGCCGATCCACACCGCCCAACGCACCGATTCGAACTGCAGCAGCGCCGCCATCCCCGCAAGCGCGAGTGCCGCGTAGATCAGATCGCCGAAACAAGAACCGAGGCCGAGCCAGAAGCCGGGCCGGAAGCCGCGCGACAACGTCAGCGAGATGATCGCGACGTTGACGAGACCGATATCGAGGCACAACGACAACGACAGAAAAAAACCGTCCGACAACATCGACAAGCTACGCATCCTTCAACCGCTCAGGTGAATTGTTGTTGTTCAAATGGACGCGCACGCGAGTCACAAACCGAGTTCATTCCACAGACCGTCGATACGCGCCTTCACGGCGTCGTCCATGACGATCGGCCGGCCCCATTCGCGGTCGGTCTCGCCCGGCCACTTGTTGGTCGCGTCGAGGCCCATCTTCGAACCGAGGCCGGCCACGGGCGACGCGAAATCCAGATAGTCGATCGGCGTGCGATCGACGAGCACCGTATCGCGCGTCGGATCGATGCGCGTCGTGATCGCCCAGATCACTTCCTTCCAGTCGCGGATGTTCACGTCCTCATCGACGACCACAATGAACTTCGTATACATGAACTGCCGCAGGAAGCTCCACACGCCGAACATCACGCGCTTGGCGTGGCCCGGATAGCTCTTCTTCATCTGCACGATCGCCATCCGGTAGCTGCAGCCCTCAGGCGGCAGATAGAAGTCGGTGATCTCGGTGAACTGCTTCTGCAACAGCGGCACGAACACCTCGTTCAGCGCGACGCCGAGCACGGCCGGTTCGTCGGGCGGCTTGCCCGTGTAGGTGGAGTGATAGATCGCGTCGCGCCGCATCGTGATGCGCTCGATCGTGAACACGGGGAACCACTCCTGCTCGTTGTAGTAGCCGGTGTGATCGCCGTACGGCCCTTCGAGCGCGTGCTCGTAAGCGGCGCTCGCCCCCTTCGACGGACGCGGCGGCGCGCCCTCGGGCACGGGCGCGAGGGCGCCTTGCTGCGGATAGATGAAGCCTTCGAGTACGATCTCGGCGCGCGCGGGCACCTGCAGCGTGTCGACGCCGGGCGTCAGGCACTTCGCCAACTCGGTGCGGCCGCCGCGCAGCAGCCCGGCGAACTGGTATTCGGACAGCGTATCGGGCACGGGCGTCACCGCGCCGAGGATCGTCGCCGGGTCGGCGCCGAGCACGACGGCAACGGGATACGGCTTGCCGTGGTTCTTCAGCGCGAATTCGCGGAAGTCGAGTGCGCCGCCCCGATGGGCGAGCCAGCGCATGATGACCTTGTTGCGCCCGATGACCTGCTGGCGATAGATGCCGAGGTTCTGCCGCGTCTTGTTCGGACCGCGCGTGACGGTGAGACCCCACGTGATCAGCGGACCGGCGTCGCCGGGCCAGCACGTCTGGACAGGCAGCTTCGCGAGATCGACGTCATTGCCTTCCCAGACGATCTCCTGGCAGGGCGGAGCGCCGACCGTCTTCGGCGCCATGTCCCAGACAGCCTTCGCCAGCGACAGCAGCTTGCCGGCATCCTTGAGACCCTTGGGCGGCTCCGGCTCCTTCAGCGCGGACAACAGCCGCCCGACATCGCGCAGCGACTCCAGCGACGCCTGGTCGCCGCCTGCATCGCCTTGCGCGGCAGCATCGATGCCCATGCCGAGCGCGACGCGCCGCGGCGTGCCGAACAGATTGCCGAGCACCGGGAACGCGTGTGTGTGTTTTGACTCGAACAGGAGCGCCGGGCCGCCCGCGCGCAACACGCGATCGCAGAGTTCGGTCATCTCCAGCACAGGCGATACCTTTTGCGAGATACGGCGCAGTTCGCCGAGCGATTCGAGGCGGCTCGCGAAGTCACGCAGGTCTTTGTATTTCATGGGTCCGGTTGGCAGCCGCGAAGCGGCCGGGGCAAAGGCTTGAAAACGGTGACGACAGCAGGCGGCGCGGCGATTGAACGCCTGAGCGCGCGTCGGGCCGAACGGATTGTCGATTTTACCTGCGTTGGAAAGTGCACGTTGAAAACCGAAAGTGCGAATCCGCTGAAAAGCGCTAGGGGAGTGGAGTCTGGCCTCCTGAACGCTGTTCATTATTACAATTAGTTATAATTTTGACCACGTATAGTGTTGACGATCTATAAAACCCTGATAGAATCCGGTCACATTGGTTGCAGGGAATTGATAGTTTTTACCACCGTCCCCCGGTCCTCAGACGCAACGCGTCGCTCTTACCGCCCCCTGCACGGTACTTGACGGTCATAGGTAGTCTTTACCAGCGCAATTCGACGCTGGTTTTTTCGCGTGGGAGCCACCGAATGCGTGCCATCTGGCATGCAGGCGGCCCTTTTCAAGGTTTTGGCCCCCCAACGGTACTTTTTGCCGTTTCCCGACGTCGGTGTCGCCTTAACCAGAGCGCACGGCGTCTTGGCTTTTGCGGACAGTATTTCTAGCCGGTCACTTTTACGGTGTTCGCGAGGCCAGCAACATGGGAGATCCGAATGAACGCCTGGTTATCGTGGCGTCCCGATGAGCGTCTCGCGCAGGTGATGCGCGGCGCGCTGCGTCAAGGGACGCGTTTGAGTCACCATCTATTCAGCGTGGTTGGCGGCGTCGCTGTCCTGTTTGCTCTGACGCTGTGGTTGATGCCCAGCTGGCGCCTGACGCTGGCTGCGCGGTTGATGCCCTTCATTTCGGCCGCCGTGCAGGCTGGTCCAGCCCGTCTGCTGCAGGGCAACCCGCTGCCGTCGTTCGCCCCGCAACAGCGCGGCAACGCGGTGTCTAAGGACGACACATTGTCGACGTCGTCGAATACGGTCGACAAACCCAATACCGCCGCAGCGGCCGCTGATGCCGGCTACAACGTCGTCGGCGATAACGGCGGCCTGACGGCTTCGTCCAGCACGGGTCTCTCGTCAGCGGCGCTGAACGGACTCGATCCGCGCACGCTGCCGAGCGTGAGCACGATCGCATCGATGATTCCTTCGCAACGCGTGTCGCCGGACGCACGCGACGACCGCGTGCTGGTTTCGACCCGCGAGCAGGACCTCGTTGCGTCGTTTCTCGCGCGCCGCTATCGCGTCGCCCAGGAGCCCGTCAGCGAGCTCGTGAAGGCCGCGTTCGACACCGGCCGCGAAGTCGGACTCGATCCGCTACTGCTGCTCGCCGTGATGGCCATCGAATCCGGTTTCAATCCGTATGCGGAAAGCGGCGTCGGCGCGAAGGGCCTGATGCAGGTCATGTCGACCGTTCATTCGGACAAATTCCGCTACTTCGGCGGCCAGAGCGCGGCGCTCGAGCCGCTCGCGAACATCAAGGTCGGCGCGATCGTGCTGAAGGACTGCATCGCGCGCGGCGGGTCGCTGCCAGGCGGCTTGCGCCTGTATGTCGGCTCGACGTCGCAGGACGACGGCGGCTACGGCGCGAAGGTGATGGCGGAGCGTACGCGTCTGCGCGATGTCGCGCGCGGCCGCAAGGTCCCGATCAACTCGCCGCAGGCGCCCTCGACGGTGACGGCATCGACGACGTCGGCGGCCTCGTCGACTGCATCGACCAAACGTGTGCAGGTGACACTCGACGGGCATCCGTTGGCGGCGGCGAAGACGGCGGCGTCGCCGGACAAGAGCGCGGAGCAGGACGATGCCGGCGCGAATTCGGCGAAGCATGCGACCCAGCAGCCGGAGCTTGGCGCGTAATCGCGCATTAGAAATACGCAGGCTTGCTGACCGTGCAAGAGAAAAGGGCACCTTCGGGTGCCCTTTGTCATTGTTGCGTCAGCTTTGCTGTTGCGCTATCCAGTCATTCGACGAACCGCCATCCGGGCGGTTGCGTCTTGCTCGGCCTCGCCTCACCTGCCGAAGAGCTTTTGCAGACGCTCGACAGCTTCCTCGAGCTTCGAGTACGCCGTCGCGTATGACAGGCGGATGTATGCGCGCGGCTGATACGACCCGAAGTCCATGCCAGGCACGAGCACCACGCCCGCGTCGTGCAGCATCGCCTTGGTCAATGCGGCGCTGTTGCCCGCGGCGGGATGCGCGACGCCGCGGCAGTCCGCATACACGTAGAACGCGCCGTCCGGCATGACGGGCACCGAAAAGCCCAACGACTCAAGCGCGGGCGCGATGAAATCGCGGCGCCGCTTGAACTCCATGCGGCGCGCTTCGTAGATCGCGAGCGTGTCCGGCTCGAAGCAGGCGAGGGCCGCATGCTGCGCGAGCGCCGACGCGCAGATGAACAGATTCTGTGCCAGTTTCTCGAACGCGCCGACGAGAGCGGGCGGCACGACAAGCCAGCCGAGCCGCCAGCCCGTCATGTTGAAATACTTCGAGAAACTGTTGACGGTGACGACATCCTCGCCGAACGACAGCGCCGACACAGGCGGCGCGTCGTAGCTCAAACCCTGATAGATCTCGTCGACGATCGTGAAACCGCCGCGTGCGCGAACGGCCTCGACGATGCGCTTCAGTTCAGCCGACTCGATCGAGGTGCCCGTCGGATTCGACGGCGATGCGAGCAGCACGCCGCGCGTGCGCTCATTCCACAGACGCTCCACGTCAGCCGCTGTCAACTGGAAACGCTCGGCGGGGCCACTCGGCACGAGCACCGGCTTGCCCTCGGCGGCGGCGACGAAATGACGGTTGCACGGGTAGCTCGGATCGGGCATCAGCACTTCGTCGTCGCGATCGACGAGCGCCGCGCAGGCCAGCAACAGCGCCGCCGATGCACCCGCCGTCACGACGATCCGCGCCGGATCGATGGCGAGGCCATACGCATGCTTGTAGTGACCGGCGATCGCGTCGCGCAGCGCATGAATGCCGAGCGCGTTCGTGTACTGCGTGACGCCCCGCCGCAATGCTTGCGTGGCCGCCTCGATGACGGGCTCCGGCGCCGTGAAATCGGGCTCGCCGATGCCCATGTGGATGATGTCGCGCCCGGCGCGCTCCAGCAGCGCCGCTTCCTTCGCCAGTTCCATCACATAGAACGGCTGAATCGCGTCGACGCGGGCGGCCAGTTTCACGAGGGGTTCGGTGACGCTGTTCATTCGATGAGTCCAGTTCAATACAAAAGCGCACGGACAATCGCGACCGCGCAAAAAACAAAGGCGGGTCAGCGTAACGCCGGACCCGCCTGCATCAGCGGCAACGCAAGCCAGCCACGCCGATGGACCTCGCTTACTGCTTGCGGCCGCCTGCCTGCGTTTCCGCGGCCCGCAGATTTACCGATAGCTTGTCCAGCACGCCATTCACGTACTTGTAGCCGTCCGCGCCGCCGAAGGTCTTCGCCAGCTCGACGGCTTCGTTGATGACCACGCGATACGGAATGTCGATGTGATTCTTCAGCTCGTAGGCGGCGACGAGCAGCACAGCGCGCTCGACGGGCGACAACTGGTCGATGGGGCGATCGAGACAGGGCGTGAGATCGGCGGACAGCGCCTCCGAATCGCGGATCACGCCATGCAGGATCGCGTCCAGATGCTCATGGTCGGCCTTGTCGAAACCCTGCGCGCCACGCAGTTGCGCGTCGATCTCACCTGCCGGCGAACCCGACAGCAGCCACTGATAAAGCCCCTGCGTGGCCAGTTCGCGGGAGCGTCGGCGTGCGCTCTTCATGCCCGTTCCTCTTCGTCGTCCTCGTCTTCGCCTTCGTCGTCCTCGTCGCCGTCCAGTTGCTCGAGCGCGACCGCGAGGTTCGCCATTTCGACGGCGGTGCGCGCGGCGTCACGGCCCTTTTCGGTCATGCGTGCGACGGCCTGTTCGTCCGTTTCCGTCGTCAGCACGGCGTTCGCGACGGGAATGCCGAAGTCGAGCGCGATGCGCGAGATGCCCGATCCGCTTTCGTTCGACACGAGTTCGAAGTGATACGTCTCGCCGCGGATGACCGCGCCCAGCGCGATCAGCGCGTCGAACTGGCCGCTTTCGGCGAGTTTTTGCAGCGCGAGCGGGATTTCCAGCGCGCCCGGCACTGTGACGAGCAGCACGTCTTCGCCCGTCACGCCGAGGCGTTCGAGTTCTTCGATACATGCGTCGGCGAGGCCATTGCAGACGGGTTCGTTAAAGCGCGATTGGACGATGCCAATGCGCAGACCGTCGCCGTCGAGATTCGGTTGGTATTGTCCGATTTCCATATGAGGTCCGTAATGTGTTGGTTAAGCGCAGATGAGCGAAAACGATGCAAAAACTGGGCTTGAAAGCAGCTGGAGCGTTCAACAGTTCTGCGGCTTTTCGGCCGCGCTGCCCGGCATCGGCACGAAGCCGGTCACTTCGAGCCCGTAGCCGGACATGCTGCCCAGCTTGCGCGGGTTCGACAGCACCTGCATCTTGCCGACACCGAGTTCGCGCAGAATCTGCGCGCCGATGCCATATGTCTTGAAGTCCACCGGGCGGCGCTTGAGCGCTTCGGCCCGGCTTTTTTCGTCGAATGCCTTGAACACGTCGATCATGTGTTCCTTCGAGTCGCCGCAGTTCAGCAGCACGATCACGCCATGGTCGCGCGCGGCGATTTCCTTCATCGCGGCGTCGAGCGTCCACGAGTGCGTGGAGCGGCCGACTTCGAGCAGATCCAGTACCGACAGCGGCTCATGCACGCGCACCAGCGTTTCGCGCTCGGGCGTCGGCGTACCGCGCACCAGCGCCATATGCGGCTGGCCACTCGGCTGGTCCAGATACATCACCGCGCGGAACGGGCCATGCACCGTCTGCATCGTGCGTTCGCACACGCGCTCGACGATCGATTCCGTGCGGCTGCGATAGTGGATCAGGTCGGCTATCGTGCCGATCTTCAGGCCGTGCTCCTGGGCGAACGTCAGCAGGTCGGGCAGGCGCGCCATCGTGCCGTCGTCCTTGATGATTTCGCAGATCACCGCGGCGGGCGTGAGGCCAGCAAGCGCCGTGAAGTCGCAGCCGGCTTCCGTGTGGCCCGCGCGCACGAGCACGCCGCCAGGCTGCGCCATGATCGGGAACACGTGGCCCGGCTGGACGATGTCCTCGGTGCGCGCGTTCGCCGCGACGGCTGTGGCGATGGTGTGCGCACGGTCGGCCGCCGAAATGCCCGTGGTGACGCCTTCGGCGGCTTCGATGCTGACCGTGAAAGCCGTGCCGTATTGCGTGCCGTTGCGGTGCGTCATCAGCGGCAGGTTCAGCAGCTTGCAGCGTTCTTGCGTGAGCGTCAGACAGATCAGGCCGCGGCCGTAGCGGGCCATGAAGTTGATCGCTTCCGGCGTGATGAATTCCGCTGCGATGACGAGGTCGCCCTCGTTTTCGCGGTCTTCTTCGTCGACAAGAATCACCATCCGGCCAGCTTTGAGCTCGGCGATGATTTCGAGAGTGGAGGCGAGGGTCATGTTGGCGAGAAGTTTGGGAAAGCGCGTATTTTACGCCACGCCGCCCGGCAAGTCGCCCGTCCGAACGGCATATGCCATTCGGACGAATGTTCAGCCGCCAGCCGGCGCGCGAGACTACTTCGGCGCGTTGAGCATCCGCTCGACGTAGCGTGCGATCAGGTCGATCTCCAGATTGACCTTCGCGCCTTCCTTCAAAGCCTTGAGCGTGGTCACTTCAACCGTATGCGGAATCAGATTGATCGAAAACTCGCAGCCGTCGTCGCCGTCCGTCACGGAGTTCACGGTGAGGCTCACGCCGTTCACGGTGATCGAGCCTTTGTACGCGAGATACCTGCCGATCTCGCGCGGCGCGAGCACGCGCAGTTCGTGCGATTCGCCTACGCGTGCGAAGCGCGTCACCGTGCCGAGGCCGTCCACATGGCCCGACACGATATGGCCGCCGAGGCGATCGTGCGAGCGCAGCGCCTTTTCGAGGTTCACTTCGCCCGCATCGGCGAGACCCGCCGTGCGGTTGAGGCTTTCGCGCGAAACGTCCACGTCGAACGAGGTCGCCGACTTTTCGATCACGGTCATGCACGCGCCCTGGATCGCAATGCTGTCGCCCAGCTGCACATCTTCGAGGTCGAGGCCGCCCGCTTCGACGGTCAGGCGAACGCCCGCGTCCGGCTCGCTGCCAAGCGGCTTGATCGATGCAATGCGGCCGACAGCCGCAACAATTCCGGTAAACATCGTGTCGTGTCCTTTTTTCGGTCAATGCGCGGGCGGCAGCGGCATCAGGCGCGCGAGAATCCGCACGTCGCTGCCGATCCGGTCCACGGCATGAAATTCGAGTTGCGTGCGCGCGTCGAGCGAGCCGGGCGCGGCGAGATTGAACATGCTCATCGAGTCGTTGCCGAGCAGGCTCGGCGCGAGATAGATCAGCAGCTCATCGACGCAGCCTTCGCGCAGGAGCGAACCATTCAGCTTGTAGCCGGCCTCCACGTGCAGTTCGTTGACTTCGCGCTTTGCGAGTTCTTCGAGCATGCGCGGCAAGTCGACCTTGCCTTGCTCATTCGCGAGCGGCACGATCTCCGCGCCGCGATCGTGCAGCGCGGCAGCGCGTTCTTCGAGCAGCGGCGTGAGCGCGCTGCAGAAAATCAGCGTCGGCGCGCCCGCGAGAATCTGCGCTTCGGGCGGCACTTCGAGCTGGCTGTCGATCAGTACGCGATGCGGCTGGCGCGGCGTATCGACGGCGCGCACGGTCATGCGCGGATCGTCTTCCTTCACGGTGCCGATGCCAGTCAGGATCGCGGACGCGCGCGCGCGCCAGGCGTGGCCGTCGTTGCGCGCCGCCTCGCTCGTGATCCACTGGCTTTCGCCCGACGGCAAGCCCGTGCGGCCATCCAGCGAAGCGGCAACCTTCATCCGCACCCACGGCCGTCCGCGCGTCATCCGCGACACGAAGCCGATGTTCAGCTCGTGCGCTTCCGTTTCGAGCAGGCCGCAGCGCACTTCGATGCCTGCGTCGCGCAGCATCGAGAGGCCGCGTCCCGACACGCGCGGGTTCGGATCTTCCATCGCCGCGACCACGCGCGCGAGCTTCGCCTCGATCAGCGCATTCGCGCACGGCGGCGTGCGGCCGAAGTGGCTGCACGGTTCGAGCGTCACGTAGGCGGTTGCGCCTTTGGGATCGTTGCCGCGCTTGCGCGCGTCTTTCAGCGCCTGGATTTCCGCGTGATCGTGACCGGCCGGCTGCGTGTAGCCTTCGCCGATCACCTCGCCGTTCTTCACCAGCACGCAGCCGACGCGCGGATTCGGGTCGGTCGTGTACAAGCCGCGCAAGGCGAGGGCCAGCGCACGTTCCATATGGACGAAATCGGTCTGCGAGAACATCGGCGTCGTGTTATCCGTTCAGTATTTCGTCAGCGTCGGTCAGGCGAGCGACTTGAATGCGCCGTGCGCCGCTTCGATCGTGGCGTCGACGATCGCGTCGTCGTGCGCGCTCGACACGAAGCCTGCCTCGTACGCGGAAGGCGCGAAGTACACGCCCGCATCGAGCATCTTGTGGAAGAACGCATTGAAGCGCGGCACGTCGCAGCGCGAAATTTCCGCGAAGCTGCCCGGCACGGACTCGGCGAAGTACAGGCCGAACATGCCGCCGACCGAGTCTGCCGCGAACGGCACCTTCGCTTCACGCGCGGCTTGCGTCAGGCCTTGCACGAGGCGCGTCGTTTGACGCGTCAGTGCGTCGTAGAAGCCCGGTGCCTGGATCAGTTGCAGCGTCTTGAGACCCGCCGCCACCGCGATGGGATTGCCCGACAGCGTGCCCGCCTGATACACGCCGCCGAGCGGCGCGAGATGGGCCATGATGTCGCGCCGTCCGCCGAAAGCCGCCGCAGGCATGCCGCCACCGATCACCTTGCCCAGACACGTGAGGTCCGGCGTGATGCCGTACAACTGCTGCGCGCCGCCCAGCGCAACGCGGAACCCGCACATCACTTCGTCGAAGATCAGCACCGAGCCGTACTCCGTGCACAGGCGGCGCAGCGCGCCGAGAAATTCCGGCGTCGCGCGCACGAGGTTCATGTTGCCCGCAACCGGTTCGACGATCACGGAAGCGATCTCGTTGCCGAAGGTCTTGAACGCTTCCTCGAGCGCCGCGACGTTGTTGTATTCGAGCACGGTAGTGTGCTTCGCGATATCGACGGGCACGCCCGCCGAAGTCGGGTTGCCGAACGTCAGCAGGCCCGAGCCCGCCTTCACGAGCAGGCTGTCCGCGTGACCGTGATAGCAGCCTTCGAACTTGACGATGCGGCTGCGGTTCGTGAAACCGCGTGCGAGGCGCAGCGCGCTCATCGTCGCTTCCGTGCCGCTCGACACCATCCGCACCTGTTCCATCGAAGGCACGAGCTTGCAGATTTCCTCGGCGATCTCGATCTCGGCTTGCGTCGGCGCGCCGAATGAGAAGCCGTTCACCAGCACGCGCTGCACGGCCTCCAGCACGTCAGGGTGCACGTGCCCGACGATCATCGGTCCCCACGAGCCGATGTAGTCGATATAGCGCTTGCCCTCGGCGTCCCAGAAGTACGCGCCTTGCGCGCGTTCGATGAAACGCGGCGTGCCGCCGACCGAGCGGAACGCGCGCACGGGCGAATTGACCCCGCCTGGAATCGTTTTCTGGGCGCGTTCGAAGAGTTCTTGATTGCTGGACATGAGCGTTGGACCTGCTTGGGTTGGGCTCGCGCGTCGGATGGCCTTGACGGGCGCGAGTGCATACAAGGGCGGCAGCGATGCGGCGCGAACGGCGCAGAAGCGCGCAGCGCACCGCACTCGCCGTAAGAGCGAACTCACGAAATTGTACCGGAGTCGTGTCGAACCAGCCGTGAGCCAGGCGGCGTGGCAACGCGTTGCGGGCGGCGCTCAGGCGTCGCTCAGGCGTCGCTCAGGCGTCGCCGCCAGGGTTGCCGCCGTCATTGCCGTCGCCACCGCCGTTGCCATCGCCGGGCGTGCCGCCGGCGCGCCGGGCCGGACCGAAGTACATCGCGACCCGCGCCGCGCGCTTGCCGGCCGCCGCCTTGTTCGCGGCGCTCCAGGCTTGCGTGGCTTTTTCCTTTGTCGACTTCGCCGGCTCGCCGGTCTGCGGCGCGACGACGGGCCGCGCGCGCCTGCCCGTCCGTTCGATCCACAGCTTTTCAAGCGCGCCTTCTGCAATCGGCTTGATTGAGATGCCCGACGTTTGCGCGTCCCATGTCTGGACGGAGAATGGATGCTTGCGCAGTTCGTCGCGCGAAATCACGACTTCGTGATGCGCGTCGGCAAGGTAGTCGTACACGAAGTCGACGCACAGCCGGTAGCCGCGCTTTTTGGTCGCGTCGGGCACTTCATATGGCGCGCGCGTGACGTAGCCCGACGCGAACACGCCCTTGGGTTCGAGCGTCACGCGATGAATGAACACGCGGTCGCCCGGCAGGATGCTGCGCGAGAAGCCGCAGCCCCACACGTCGGTGACGGCTTCGCCCGCCGCGACGCGTTTTGCCACGTCCGGCAGTTCGGGCCACGGCCACTTCCTGGGGCTCCAGATCAGCAGAAAGGCGGTCATCCGGGTCGAAGGTCTGTATCGAAAGTACGGACGGCCAGCTTAACCGATCAGGCGAGAAAGGCCGTCCGGCCGCGCCTTCGCGAGGGGCAACCGCAGCCGTCAGTTACAATCGGGGGCCGTATCCGCCATGATGCGCGGCCTGTTTCGGGCCGGTCTTTGCACGTGGCTTCTCAATGGAATCCCATGTCTCATGTCGCCAGATCCCGGCCGGATATCCGGCTGATTCTGCTGCTCGGCGCGCTTGCCGCGTGCGGGCCGATTTCGATCGATATGTATCTGCCCAGCCTGCCGTCGATCACGCAGGCGTTCAGCGTCAGCGCGGGCGCCGCGCAGAGCACGCTGACCAGCTTCATGCTCGGTTTTTCGATCGGCATGCTGCTGTACGGGCCGATGTCCGACGCGTATGGGCGGCGGCCGGTGCTGCTCGGCGGGATTGTCATGTACACGCTTGCAACCATTGCCTGCGCGATGTCGCTGTCGATCGGCGCGCTCGTCACGTTCCGCTTCGTTCAGGCGCTCGGGGCAGGCGCGGCGTCGGTGCTCGCGCGCGCGATCGCCCGCGACGCGCACGGACCGTCCGATGCGGCCCGCGTGCTGTCGATGCTCGCCATCGTCACGTCCGTCGGCCCGTTGCTCGCGCCGCTGATCGGCGGGCAATTGCTGTTGCTGGGCGGCTGGCGGGTGGTCTTCGTCGCGTTGACGATTTTCGGCGCAGCCTGCGCGGTGACCGCGTTCATGCGCGTGCCCGAAACCTGGCCTCGCGAAATGCGCGCGCATGGCGCCGTGTTTCAGTCTTTCGGGGCATACGGCAAGCTGCTGAAAGACCCCGTCACGTGGGGGCATATGCTGTGCGGCGGGATGGCGTTCGCGTCGATGTTCGCGTACATCACTGCGACGCCCTTCGTCTATATCGAGTACTTCCACGTGTCGGCGCAGCATTACGGCTTTCTGTTCGGGCTGAACATCATCGGCATCATGCTCGGCAACTTCATCAATACGCGGGTTGTCGGGCGTACCGGCCCGCTGCCCGTGATTTCTGTTGCGGCGACGATCAGCTTCGTCGCGTCGCTGTACGTTGCGCTGATGTGTTTGACGGGGTGGGGTGGGCTGTGGTCGATCGTCGCCGGACTATTTTTCGTGGTCGGTGTGGTCGGTTTGCTGTCGGCCAATTGCACAACTGATCTGATGCACCGCTATCCGCGGAACGCAGGCGCGGCGGCGGCCGTGTTTGGCGCGATGCAGCTTGCGCTCGGCGCGCTGTCGAGTTTTGCGGTCGGGCTGTGGCATGACGGCTCGCCGCAAGGGATGGGGGTGACGATCGCAGTTGCGGGTTCGTTGTGCTTTGTTGGGCGAGCGTTGGTGGTGCGCTGGCATGGGCGGCCCGCAGTGTAGGGGTGTTTGCGACGGCGACTTGTTGCCGCTGGTGATTCGTATCGCCCTTTCTTGGCCCTTTTTTGGACATTTGCGAAGCGGGTTGTTTTGCCGCTATCGCGGGCAACCGGCGCGGGGCAGAACAAACCCCGGCGCTGACGCCCGCGCAAAGTTAGGAACCCGAACACGAATACCCGCGCCGCGAGGCGCAAATCGCCGCGTGCCCAACCGTCAATCTCTCGGCGAAGCGGCAGCCCCATGACTGAGCCAGTCGAGCACGGCCGACGTATCGTCATCTGCCCCCTTACGCGCCTTCGTGACCGCCGCGCTCACCTCCGACGCCGGAGCAGCACGCCGGATCGCGACGCCAACAGCCAGGACGTCAATCATCAGAAGATGCAAGATCCGCGAGATCATCGACAACTGCGACTCGCGAATTTCGATGTGATCGGTTTCCAGCGCGACTGTCGCGCGTTTGGCCAGCGGCGTGTTGCTCGACGTGATCGCGATCACCTTCGCGCCTGCCTGCATCGCCACTTCGAGCACGCGCAGCAGTTCCGGCGCGCGTCCTGACTTCGACACCGCGACGATCACGTCGCCCTTGCCGAGCAGCGCCGCCGACGCAGCCTGCATGTACAGGTCGCCATAAGCGATCGTCGGAATGCCGAAGCGGAAGAATTTGTAGTGCGCGTCCTGCGCGACGATGTTCGAGTTGCCAAGACCGTAGAACTCGATGCGCCGCGCGCTGTTCAACAGATCGATCGCCGCCTCGACATGCTCGAAGTTCAAGTGCTCGCGCAACTGCAGGATCGCCGACACGGTATTGTCGAGCACCTTCGCGCCGAAGTCCGTCGCCGTATCGCCGAGATGAACCTGGCTGTGCGAGACGGGAATCGTGCCCGTCAGCCCCGTCGCCAGCTTGAGCTTGAAATCGGACAGGCCCTGGCAGCCGAGCGAACGGCAGAACCGGATGACGGTCGGCTGGCTCACGTCGGCCTTGCGCGCGATATCGACGATGGGATCATTGATGATCGAACGCGGATGATTCAGCGCGAGATCCGCGACGCGCCGCTCGGCAGGCGTCAACGCATCGCGCATCTGGCGAATCCGCTCGAACACGGCCGACGAGCTGCCGCCCGCGCGATTCGACAGTTGCTCCGCGAGAATCGCCGACACGCCGAGAAACGCCGGATACTCCGCCGTGATCACGTACGTCGGCACGTTCTTCAGATAAGACTCGAAGCGGCCCTTCGCCTCGAAGCGCTGACGGAACGACGAGCGCGCGAACACTTCGCCCAGGCGCGGCACGACGCCGCCGCCGATATAGATGCCGCCCAGCGCACCGAGCGTCACCGCGATATTGCCGGCGAACGTGCCCAGAATGCCGCAGAACACGTCGATGGTCTCCGCCGCGAGCGGATCGCCGTCGAGTCCTTTCTTGACGATCTCCGACACTTCGATCGACGCGGGCACGCGCTTCTTGTCGCGAGCCGCGAGCGCGCGATAGATCACTTCGATGCCGGGGCCAGCCGCCACGCGCTCGAACGACACATGCGACCACTTCTTGCGCGCGTACTGGAGAACCAGGTCTTCGCGTTCGTCCATCGGCGCGAACGTCGCGTGGCCGCCTTCGCTGCCGAGCGCGATCCAGCGGTCGTCGGCGGGAATCAGGCCGGACACGCCCATGCCCGTGCCCGGACCGAGCAGGCCGATCACGCTGTGCTGACGACGCGTTCCACCGCCCACCTGCACGCGCTGCGAATCGGTGAGGCCGGGCAGCGCCATCGCGAGCGCGGTGAAGTCGTTGACGACGAGCAGCGTATCGAAACCGAGCGCGCGGCGCGTCGCTTCGATCGAGAACGTCCAGTCGTGATTGGTCATGCTGACCTGATCGCCGTCGACCGGGTTCGCAATCGCAATCGCCGCGTGATTCACGCGGCCGATCTTGGTGTCCTTCAGATACTTCTTGATAACCTCCGCAACGCCCGGATAGTCCGCGCACGGATAGACGAGAACCTGCGTGATTTCGCCGGGACCGGTTTCGAGCGCGAAGCGCGCATTGGTGCCGCCGATGTCGGCGAGCAGCCTCGGTCCGTCGGCGTGCTGTCCCACGCCGGGAACAGGCTTAGTTTGCACACCAGTAGACATCGAGTCTCACTCCCTTGTCGTTCGCCAACGCGGAGATGGCATTTTTTTGTGGGGCGGCTGCGGCGGCCTTGAGCACGTCGAGCTTTTTGCGACCGGCGATCAGCAGGAACAGCCGGTCGATCTTCTTCAGCGCGGACATCGACCAGCTCACGCGCGCATGCGGCGCGGCGCCGGGATGCACGGCGACGAACGGTTCGGCCGTCGAGACGGCGTGTTCCCATTCGGGCGCGTCCGCGAAAATCGATGCCGTGTGGCCGTCCTCGCCCATGCCGAGCACGGCGACGTCGGGCAGATGACGCGCGCCGTTTGCGACATCGCCATTCAATGCGGCGACCTGCGCAGCGAGCGCTTGCGCCGTATCCACGAGCGGAAGGAAGGCGGCTTCACGTGCGGCGTTCTGCAACAGCGTCTCGCGAGCGAGGCGGGCGTTGCTCGCGTCGTCGGCCTCGGGCACCCAGCGGTCGTCGACGAGCGTGACAGCGACGCGCTTCCAGTCGAACGGCTGCGTGGAGAGCGTGTGCAGGAACGGACGCGGACTCGTGCCGCCGGATACGGCAAGCGTCGTCGGGCGCGCGCGGGCCGCGCGCGCGTCGGCGGCGAGCGACGCATGTAACGCGTCGCCGACCGCCTTCGCCAGCGCGTCGGATTGGGCGCGCGGGTCGTCGAAAGCGTGAAGCTCGATCACTTCTCCTCCATGCTGCTTTCTTTGTTTGATCTGAAGTGCCACGGGTTGACGCCGGCCATCATGTGCGCCGGCGTCGATGTGTCCCGCTGCTGCCGCTACCGGCCCTTCGCCAACGAGGCCCGGTCCGGCGATTCATGCTGTGTTCAACCGATACTGCCAAGGCGCGCTGCGAGCAAAACGCCGATCATCGCAGGACAAAACCAAACGCGCCGCACAAACGTCAATCAGTTCTCTTCTTCGAGCCAGCAGGTGCCGTGCTGCGCGAGCATCGCGCTCGCGGCCGCTGGCCCCCACGTGCCCGCCGCATAAGGCTTCGGTTTGCCCGACGCGGCCCATTCGTTGAGGATCGGCTCGACCCACTTCCATGCCGCTTCCTGCTCGTCGCGGCGCACGAAGAGCGCGAGACGCCCGTTGATCACGTCGAGCAGCAGGCGCTGGTACGCCTCCATCTGGCCTTCCTTGAAGAACTGGTCGAAGGCGAGGTCGAGGTGCACGCTCGACAGGTTCATCCCTTCGCCCGGCTTCTTCGCGAGGCAGTAGAGGCGGATCGTTTCGTTCGGCTGCAGACGGATCACCAGACGATTTGCACCCGCGCGCAACGCCGGTGCGCCCAGCGCCGAATGCGGCACCGGGCGGAAGTTCACGACGATTTCCGCGACGCGGTCGGCCAGCCGCTTGCCCGTGCGCAGGAAGAACGGCACGCCCGCCCAGCGCCAATTTTCGATCTCGACTTTCAGCGCGACGAACGTTTCCGTCGTGCTGTCCGGCTTCACGCCGGGCTCGGTCGCATACGCGGGCACCGACGTGCCGCGTATGACGCCGGCATGATACTGGCCGCGCACGGCGAGCTTGCTGATGTCGCGCGGATCGACCGGCTTCAACGCGCGCAGCACGCGCAGCTTTTCATCGCGCACGGAATCCGAGTCCATCGAATGCGGCGGCTCCATCGCGACGATCGAAAGCAGTTGCAGCAAATGGTTCTGCACCATGTCCCGCAACGCGCCCGTGTTGTCGTAAAAGTCGCCGCGCGCTTCGACGCCGAGCTCTTCCGCAATCGTGATCTGGATGCTCTCGACCCAATCGCGGCGCCACAGCGGCTCGAACAGCGCATTGCCGAAGCGCAGCGCCAGCAGGTTCTGCACGGGCTCTTTGCCGAGATAGTGGTCGATGCGGTAGATCTGCTCTTCGGCGAAGATTTCGCCGACGGCGTCGTTGATCGCATTCGACGAACGCAGGTCGTAGCCGAGCGGCTTTTCGAGCACGATGCGCGCATTTTCGTTCAGGCCCACCGAGGCGAGCGCGCGGCAGATCGGGACGAACAGTGACGGGCCCGTCGCCAGGTAGAACACGCGCGTGCCGGGCAGGTCCTGCATCGCGTCGCGCAGCATCACAAAGTCTTCGGCGCGGCCGAGATCGAGCTTCACGTACTCGATGCGATCGAGAAAGCTCGACCACGCGTCTTCATCGACGCCGCTCTTCGACACGTGCGTCTTTACATGTTCATTGACCCATTGCAGATAGTGGCCACGGTCTTCCTCATGTCGCGCGATGGCGACGATCTTGCCGCTCGCCGCGAGCATGCCTGCACGGTGCGCTTCATACAGAGCAGGGAGGATCTTGCGCATCGACAGATCGCCAGTTCCGCCGAAGAGAACAAAGGTGAAGCTCGAGTCGGTATGCATGAGTCTCCGTGGGATGTCCGATGGGCCTGTAAGGCGCCCGTAGTCCGATAAAATTTTTTTTGACACTGAATTGTAGTTTAACTACAATCCAAATCAAGAGGTAACGTGAATTCGATGAAAAAAGCGTGCGGGGCCTGAGAACAGGCGCCTTTTCGCGAGTGAGCGTAGCTTCCCTGCATGTTAATGGACAACGCGTTCCGCGATGCGTCAGAGTGCCGTTCGAGTACCGCGCAGGCATGACGGAGCAAGGCGTTTTCAGCGAATGACGTGCGCGGACCACCTCGAGTCTGCAACGCGCCGCAGTTAGAAGGCGGAGCAGGCAAAAATCAAAAGAGGAGACAGTTCCTTGCATCGCAAATCACTCATCTCTTGAGCGTCGCGCGGCCGAACCTCGGCACGCGGGCACATCCGCTTCAATCGGTGCCTGTCCGACGCTCGACCGTCCAGCGCATTGCCTGTTTGACCAACCATCACACCCTGGTGACATCAGGGGCCACTCGTTTTTAGTTCAGGTGTCTGGAGGAGATAAGCAATGAAATTCCGTGCGATCATGGGTGCCCTGTGCGCCGCAGGTCTGATGTGTGGCGTCGCCACGGCACAGGCGGCCGAATCTGTCGAAGTGCTGCACTGGTGGACGTCGGGCGGCGAATCGAAGGCCGTCGGCGTGCTGAAGGACGACCTGCAGAAGCAGGGTTACACGTGGAAGGACTTCGCGGTGGCAGGCGGCGCGGGCGCGGCGGCCATGACGGCACTGAAGACCCAGGTGATCTCGGGTAACGCGCCGAGCGCGGCCCAGATCAAGGGCCCGCTGATCCAGGACTGGGCATCGCAAGGCGTGCTCGTGAACATCGACTCCGTCGCCGGCGACTGGAAGAAGAACCTGCCGCCCGAAATCGACAAGATCATGCACGCAGAGGGCCACTACGTCGCGGCGCCGTTCTCGGTGCACCGCGTCAACTGGCTGTACATCAACAAGGAAGCGCTCGACAAGGCGGGCGGCAAGGTGCCGACGACGTGGCCTGAGTTCTTCGCTATCGCCGACAAGATGAAGGCGGCCGGCATCCAGCCGATCGCGATGGGCGGCCAGCCGTGGCAAGACCTGACGCTGTGGGAAGACGTCGTGCTGTCGCAAGGCGCGGACTTCTACAGGAAGGCGCTCGTCGACCTCGACCAGAAGACGCTGACCTCGGACAAGATGGTCGGCGTGTTCGACACGGTCCGCAAGATCCAGGGCTACTTCGACAGCGGCCGCACGGGCCGTGACTGGAACCTCGCGACGGCGATGGTCATCAACGGCAAGGCCGGCATGCAGTTCATGGGCGACTGGGCGAAGGGCGAGTTCGCGAACGCGAACAAGAAGTCCGGCTCGGACTACATCTGCGCCGCTGTTCCGGGCACGGAAAAGTCGTACACGTTCAACGTCGACTCGTTCGTGTTCTTCCAGCAGAAGGGCCAAAAGGCTGCGACGCCGGGCCAGCTCGCGCTCGCGAAGACGATCATGAGCCCGGAATTCCAGGAGCAGTTCAGCCTGTACAAGGGCTCGATCCCGGTGCGTCTCGGCGTGGCGATGGATAAATTCGACGACTGCGCGAAGAAGTCCTACGCTGATGAACAGACGGCCATCAAATCCGGCGGCTATGTGCCGTCGCTCGCTCACGGCATGGCTCAGCCGGACGCAGCAGCAGGCGCGATCTCGGACGTCGTGACGAAGTTCATGAACTCGAATCAGGACTCCAAGAGCGCCGTTGCAGCACTCGCGAAGGCTGCGAAGACCAAGTAAGGCAGTCGTCGCACAGATGTAGCAGAACGCCCGGCGCGCATGGTCTTTAATGAAGGAATGAAGACGCGTGCCCGCCGGGCGACGATGGAGCGTGCATGGTGCAATGCATCACCGCGCCTTCGCCGCTCCGGTGTCTTTGGCGATGCCTGACGGTACAGTTCCAGGAGTCGAGTTGTGACTGCTTCTATTAGCGGAAACGCAAAAGGCACGGCGCCCGCGGCGCGCCGCGTGTCGCCGATGGCGGCAATGGCCGACCGCTGGATTCCGAAGCTGGTGTTGTCGCCCAGCATCGTGATCAGCCTTGTCTTTGTCTACGGTTTTATTCTGGTTACGGGTTATCTGTCGCTGTCCACATCGCGACTGATGCCACGTTACGACTTCTCCGGTTTGGACCGGTACGC
Organism: Paraburkholderia sp. LEh10; assembly: GCF_017814945.1. Lineage (GTDB taxonomy): Bacteria > Pseudomonadota > Gammaproteobacteria > Burkholderiales > Burkholderiaceae > Paraburkholderia. The sequence goes on along the minus strand of NZ_JAGIPX010000034.1, from coordinate 23,923 downwards.
CGAACTGTTCGATAACGACGTCTGGTGGACGTCGGCCAAGAACCTCGGCTGGTTCGGCATTCCGTTTATCGCGATCTGCGTCGGCCTGGGTCTGTTCCTCGCGATCCTGCTCGATCAGAAGATTCGCAACGAAGGCGCGTTGCGCGCGGTGTTCCTGTATCCGATGGCGCTGTCGTTCATCGTGACAGGTACGGCGTGGCAGTGGATTCTGAACCCCGATCTCGGTTTCCAGAAAGTGCTGAACGACTGGGGCTGGACCAGCTTTTCGTTCGGCTGGCTGGGCGACCCCGACAAGGCGATTTTCTGCGTCGTGATCGCGGCCGTATGGCAATCGACGGGCTTCGTGATGGCGCTGTTCCTCGCCGGTTTGCGGGGCGTCGACAGCGAAATCTTCAAGGCCGCGCAAGTGGACGGCGCGACGCTGCCGACCATCTATCGCAAGATCGTGATTCCGAGCATGCGCCCGGTGTTCTTCTCGGTGCTGCTGATTCTCTGCCACATCACGATCAAGACCTTCGACCTCGTCGTCGCGTTGACGGCGGGCGGTCCGGGCACGTCGTCGTCGCTGCCCGCGATGTTCATGTACACGTTTTCGTTCAACCGCGGGCAACTGGGCGTCGGCGCAGCGTCGTCGATGATGATGCTCGCGACCGTCGTGGCCGTGCTCGTGCCGCTGATGTATCTGGAATCGAGGAGCACGCGCAATGCAGCCTAAGATGAACATCAGCCGTGCTGTCATCTACGCGGCACTGATCCTGTTTGCGCTGTACTTCCTGTTCCCGCTGTACGTGATGCTGTCGACGTCGTTCAAGGACATCGAGCAGTTGCGCACGGGCAACCTGCTGACGCCGCCGTCGCACTGGACCGTCGCGCCGTGGGTGAAGGCGTGGAGCGAAGCGTGTACGGGCGTGCGCTGCGAAGGCATGCAGCCGTTCTTCATGAACTCGGTGAAGATGGTGATTCCCGCCGTGCTGATCTCGTCGATCATCGGCGCGTTCAATGGCTATGTGCTGACGCACTGGCGCTTTCGCGGCGCGGACGCGTTCTTCACGATGCTGCTGGTCGGCTGCTTCATTCCATTCCAGGCGATCCTGCTGCCGATGGCGCGGCTGCAAGGCTACTTCGGCCTGTCGAACACGATCGGCGGGCTGGTGCTGGTGCACGTCGTCTACGGTATCGCGTTCACGACGATGTTCTTCCGCAACTTCTACGTGAGCGTGCCGGCTGAACTCGTGAAGGCGGCGCGTATCGACGGCGCCGGGTTCTTCATGATCTTCACGAAGATCATGATGCCGATCTCGCTGCCGATCTTCATGGTGTGCCTGATCTGGCAATTCACGCAGATCTGGAATGACTTCCTGTTCGGTATCGTGTTCTCCGGCGTCGATTCGATGCCGATCACCGTGGCGCTGAACAACCTCGTGAATACGTCGACGGGCGTGAAGGAATACAACGTCGACATGGCGGGCGCGATTATCGCTGCGCTGCCGACGCTGCTCGTCTACGTGATTGCCGGCCGCTATTTCGTGCGCGGCCTGACGGCGGGCGCGGTGAAGGGCTAATTTTCTTTGACGTGCCGCCCGCGTCGTTCCGTGAGGTGGGCGGCGGCTTGAACGGTATTCGGCTCGCGTCGCCAGCTAGCGACGCATCAGCAGTACAGAGACTAGAGGATTCACAGCATGGCAAGCCTTTCCATCCGTGACGTGTACAAGACCTACCCGAACGGGGTGCCCGTCCTCAAGGGTGTCAACATCGACATCGAAGACGGTCAATTTCTGATCCTTGTCGGCGGCTCGGGCTGCGGTAAGTCGACGCTGCTCAATATGATCGCCGGTCTCGAGACGGTGACGAAGGGTGAGATTCAGATCGGCGGTAAAACGGTGAACAACCTCTCACCGAAGGATCGCGATATCGCGATGGTGTTTCAGTCGTATGCGCTTTATCCGTCGATGACGGTTCGGGACAACATCTCTTTTGGGTTGAATATCCGCAAGGTGCCTAAGGGAGAGCAGGATCAGATCGTGTCTCGTGTTTCCAAGTTGCTGCAGATCGAGCATTTGCTGGATCGCAAGCCCGGGCAGCTGTCCGGCGGTCAGCGGCAGCGGGTTGCGATGGGCCGCGCGCTGGCGCGGGACCCCGCGATGTTCCTGTTTGACGAACCGTTGTCGAACCTCGACGCCAAGTTGCGTATCGAGATGCGCTCCGAGATCAAGCTGCTGCATCAGCGCCTCGGGACCACGATCGTCTATGTGACGCACGATCAGATCGAGGCGATGACGTTGGGCGATCGCATTGCCGTGATGAAGGACGGTATCGTTCAGCAGTTCGGCGCGCCGCAAGAGATTTATGATTCGCCTTCGAATCTGTTTGTGGCCGGGTTCATCGGCGCGCCGCCGATGAACTTCATTCAAGGCAAGGTTGTCGAGCAGGGTTCGGGCGTTGGGCTTGAACTCGATACGGGCGTCAAGCGGTCGGTGCTGAATCTGCCGTTCGATGGCGCGGTGAAGTCGCATGTCGGGAAGGAAGTGATTCTTGGCTTGCGCCCCGAACGCATCACCGATACGCGCAATGCTCATAACGTCGAAGACGGCAAACTGCAACCGATCGACGTCAAGGTCGATGTGATCGAGCCGACTGGGCCTGACACCCTGGTGTTCGCGCAAGTGAATGGCAAGCGCATCGTTAGCCGGGTTCACCCGGGCGCGAATCCGCAGCCTGACCAGGGCATGTCGCTGATGTTTGACGTGTCCAAGGCTGTGCTGTTCGATCCTAAGACGGAAGAGCGGATTGCTTAAGGGTTAGTACCGCAGGTAAATTCACCTGAGGAAGCCCCGAGCGCTTCAGATGCGCTCGGGGCTTTCTGTGTTTTGGAGCCTCGGATTTTCGTCTGCCTGCGCGAAGGGCCCGGTTGGCGCAGCCATTTGTCTTCGGATTGTTACCCTGAAGAAGCATTTGGATCAATGCGGGAGCCTCACATCCAACTTGAACGTCACCAACCGCGCCACGAGAATAAACCCTGTCGCAATCAGCACGCTGTACACCGTATCGAAGTTGACGTAGTCCAACAGCAGATAAACCCAACACCCAGCCAGCGCACAAGTCGCATAAGGCCGTGAATCCCGCAGAATCAGCGGAACCTCATTGCAGATCACATCGCGGATGATGCCGCCAAACACGCCAGTCGCGACACCCATCATCGAAGCCACGAACCAAGGCATCTGCGCATCGAGCGCCAGAGAAGTCCCCGAAATACTAAACAGCCCGAGTCCAACCGCATCGGCGACTAGCAAAACCCGCTCATTGAGCACGCGACTAAACGTCTTAAGCACCAGGGGCGCGAAAAACGAAAGAACAAAGATCAGTATCGGATACCACTGATGCTCGACCCAGTAGAACGGTCTCCGATCGAGCAAGATATCCCTGACCGTCCCACCGCCAAACGCCGTAGCCATCGCAACAAGAAAAGTCCCAACAGCATCAAGCCGTTTCGTCCTTGCTTCGATAAACCCTGAGATGGCGTACGCAAGAATAGCCAGCGCTTCCATGATGGCAAGCGCGAGAGTGAGGCGAGGATGCATCATCGAAAGCCTTCTCAGACTTTACCGTGCGATGACGAAGAAGACCCGAAGCCGACCGACCCAGGCTGCAACAGCACAAGCACAGCGCCTGCACCACCATCATGCGCACGCGCCTGAGAGAACGCGATGACCTCTTCCTTCTGCACGAGCCACGCGCGGACCTTGCCTTTGAGCACGGGTTCTTTCCCGACCGAACCCAGCCCTTTCCCATGAATCACCCGCAGACACCGCAGACCTTTCTTACTCGCCTCACGAATGAACTCGGACAGCGCCTCACGCGCTTCCTCGCGACGCATCCCATGCAAATCAAGCTGCGCCTGAACGATCCAGGCCCCACGCCGCAGCTTCTTAACGATTTCCTGACTCACACCCGGCCGGCAGTAGGAAAGCGACTCATCGGTATCGAGCAATACCTCAGGATCGAACTCGTCCGAAATCGCCTCATGCAGCACCGCCTCTTCGTCGAGCTTCGTCTGAATAGGAACGGGCGCAGGCGGCGTGCGCGTGACCTTCGCGCGGGGTTTCGCACCAATCGGCGCAACTTCGCCAATCTCCCGCCGAAACAGTTCTGCATCAGCCGCCGCCTCACGCGAGGCTTGCGTCGCCGCAGCTTTCTCGCGCTGAGCGCGTTGAGCAGCGCCCTTCAAGGCATCGCGCAATCCACCGAGCCCCGCCAATCCGGCACCCGTCTCGACCAACGGTTTCTTCGCCGAACCCGAAGCGACACCAGACGACGCTGACGAATCGGCAGAAGCAGACGCAGGACCAGGCGCCGCGTTACGCGGCCGTTTCGGTTCGCTAGGATGGGGCAGATTCTTAGGCATGGCGACAGGACTCGAAAACGAAGCGGACAAACGACCAACACCGCAAACGAGATACAAGAACAAAAAAGAAAAGGGCCGCCGGCATTCCGCCGCAGCCCTTTCATACATCAACGAATCTCAAACTACGCGCGGCAGACTGGTATCCGCCACTATTCTACCGACCCGCATCCCAAACAGGCGACGCGATCAAGCCAGCAAACATCAACGCTCGGCCTCGGCGCTCATCGCGCGCTCGCCGATCGACTCATGGATGCTTTCGAGGTAACGCTGCGCGTCGAGCGCCGCCATGCAGCCCGTACCGGCGCTCGTAATCGCCTGACGGTAGATATGATCCTGCACATCCCCAGCAGCGAACACGCCCGGCACGCTCGTACCCGTCGCGTTGCCGTTCAAACCGCCGTTCGTGATGATGTAGCCGTTCTTCATCTCAAGCTGGCCTTCGAAGATATCCGTGTTCGGCTTGTGGCCGATCGCGACGAACAACCCCTGCAGTTCGAGATCCGAGGCCGCGCCCGTCTGCACATCCTTGATGCGCAGCCCATTGACGCCGCCTTCATTACCCTTCACTTCGTCGAGCACATGGTTCCACTTGATGTCGACGACGCCTTCCTTTTCCTTCTCCAGCAGACGGTCGATCAGGATCGGCTCGGCGCGGAACTTGTCGCGGCGATGGATCACCGTCACCTTCTTCGCGATGCCCGCCAGATACAGCGCTTCTTCAACAGCCGTATTGCCGCCGCCGACCACGGCGACGTGCTGGTTCTTGTAGAAGAATCCGTCGCAGGTCGCGCACGCCGATACGCCGCGGCCCATGTACAGCTCTTCCGACGGCAGGCCGAGATATTGCGCCGACGCGCCCGTCGCGATGATCAGCGAATCGCACGTGTACTCGCCGGAATCGCCGATCAGGCGAATCGGCTTCTCGTCCAGCTTGGCCGTGTGGATGTGATCGAAAATGATTTCGGTGTTGAAGCGTTCCGCGTGCTCGAGGAAGCGCGTCATCAGTTCCGGGCCTTGCACGCCCTTGGCATCGGCGGGCCAGTTTTCGACGTCCGTCGTGGTCATCAGCTGGCCGCCTTGCGCGAGGCCCGTGACGAGCACGGGCGACAGGTTGGCGCGCGCCGCGTAGACGGCCGCCGTGTAACCGGCGGGGCCGGAACCGAGAATCAGAACCTTCGCGTGTTTGGTCGGGGAAGCTGGCATGATCGAAATCCGTTAAAAGCGTCGGTCAACAGCGACGAAGCGTCCGCGATGACCGGCAGCACTGGCGTCGAGCCGGGAAAGCTGGTTGACGCCGTAGATGGGTATCAGCCCGATATTATAAAGGGCAGGCTAGCCGCTGCTTCATGAAGCTTTACGATCAAACCGATAGCCGAACCCCTAAGACGCAACCGGCATTCGCGCCAAAACGGCCGAAAACGCCCCGATTTTGCCCAAAGCGTATGTGTTTTACGACATTCCTGGCCGTCCGGCCAACGTTACCGTCATTTACAGCCTTGCGCGCAACAGTGCGTTTACAATAGGCGCCAACGAACGACAGGCGGCTTGCCGGCAGCAAAACGGGTCAACCCGTCGGCATCAGGACCGGTCCCGACGGTGAATTGAAGGGCAACTGAAACCGGCACCGGGACGGGAACGTGAAACCGCTGCAGGCCGCACACGCAACAGGCTCAATGGCAAAAGCTCCCTATTCCGCGAACGCGCAGGCATTGCCTCACCGCATGTCGCGCCTTTTCACCGAAATCCGCTGGATTCTCCAGCTGGCGCTCGGCGTTTTCCTCGTGATGGCGCTGATCAGCTACAGCCGCCGCGACCCAAGCTGGACGCACGCGGCGCAGGTCGATCACATCTCGAACTGGGCCGGCCGCGTCGGCGCCTGGACCTCCGACATTCTCCTTCTGCTCTTCGGCCTGTCCGCCTGGTGGTGGATCGTGCTGCTCGCGCGACGCATCTCGGCGAACTACAAGCGCATCACGCGCCATGAAGAGCCCGACGAAGACGCGCCGCGCGACAACAGCTGGCTCGCGGATGTGTTCGCGTTCGTGCTGGTGCTGCTCGCGTGCGACGGCATCGAGGCGCTGCGCATGTGGTCACTGAAAGTGCAGTTGCCGCGGGCGCCGGGCGGCGTGCTCGGCGAGGCGGTCGCGAAGGGTGTGTCGCACGCGCTCGGCTTTACGGGCGGCACGCTCGCGCTGCTGATCGCGCTCGGCATCGGCTTGTCGCTGTACTTCCGTTTCTCGTGGCTGTCGGTGTGCGAGAAAGTCGGCGATTCGATCATCAATGCCGTCACGCTCGCCAAGCTGCGCCGCGAAGCGGGCCGCGACCGCAAGCTCGGCGAAGCGGCCGCCGTGAAGCGCGAAGGCAAGGTCGAACAGAGCCGCGTGAAAATCGAGGAACACGAGCCGGTGATGATCGTCCCGCCGGTGACGAAACCGGAAAAGTCCGAGCGCGTCGAGAAGGAACGGCAGGTGCCGCTGTTCGAGAGCCTGCCCGGCGACTCAACGCTGCCGCCGATCTCGCTGCTCGACCCCGCGCCGGCGACACAGGAAACCATTTCTGCCGATACGCTCGAATTCACCTCGCGTCTCATTGAGAAGAAACTGAAAGACTTCGGCGTCGATGTGAGCGTGGTTGCCGCTTATCCTGGCCCCGTTGTCACGCGTTACGAAATCGAACCGGCGGTCGGCGTGAAGGGCAGCCAGATTGTGAACCTGGCGAAGGACCTCGCGCGCTCGTTGTCGCTGACATCGATCCGCGTCGTCGAGACGATCCCGGGCAAGAACTTCATGGCGCTCGAACTGCCGAACCAGCGCCGCCAGACGGTGCGGCTGTCGGAGATTCTCGGCTCGACCGTCTACGCCGACGCCGGTTCGCCGCTGACGATGGGCCTCGGCAAGGACATCGGCGGCAAGCCGGTGTGCGCGGACCTTGCGAAGATGCCGCACTTGCTGGTTGCGGGTACGACGGGCTCGGGCAAATCGGTCGGTATCAACGCGATGATTCTCTCGCTGCTCTACAAGGCGAGCGCAGATCAAGTGCGAATGATCCTGATCGATCCGAAGATGCTCGAAATGAGCGTCTACGAAGGGATTCCGCATCTGCTGTGTCCCGTCGTGACGGACATGCGCCAGGCCGGTCACGCGCTGAACTGGACCGTCGCTGAAATGGAGCGTCGCTACAAGCTGATGAGCAAGCTTGGCGTGCGTAATCTCGCGGGCTTCAACAACAAGATCGAAGAAGCGAACAAGCGCGAAGAGAAGATTCCGAATCCGTTCAGCTTGACACCGGACGATCCTGAACCGCTGTCGCGTCTGCCGAATATCGTCGTTGTGATCGACGAACTGGCTGATCTGATGATGGTGGTCGGTAAGAAGGTTGAAGAACTGATTGCGCGTATCGCGCAGAAGGCGCGTGCGGCAGGCATCCACCTGATTCTCGCGACGCAGCGTCCGTCCGTCGACGTGATCACGGGTCTCATCAAGGCCAACGTGCCGACGCGGATGGCGTTCCAGGTGTCGTCGAAGATCGACTCGCGCACGATTCTCGACCAGCAGGGCGCGGAATCGCTGCTCGGCATGGGCGACATGCTGTATCTGCCGCCGGGCACCGGCCTGCCGATTCGCGTGCACGGCGCGTTCGTGTCCGACGACGAAGTGCATCGCGTCGTCGACAAGCTCAAGGAGCAGGGCGAGCCGAACTACATCGAAGGGCTGCTGGAAGGCGGCGTGTCGGGTGAAGGCGACGAAGGCTCCGCCGACGCCGCGGGAACGGGAGCGGGCGGCGGCGAGTCCGACCCTCTGTACGATCAGGCGGTCGAAATCGTCATCAAGAACCGTCGCGCGTCGATCTCGCTCGTGCAGCGGCATCTGCGCATCGGCTACAACCGCGCGGCCCGTCTGCTCGAACAGATGGAGCAGTCGGGCCTGGTGTCGGCGATGTCATCGAACGGCAACCGGGAGATTCTCGTGCCGGCGCGCGAGACGGAATAATCCACGGCGCTTCAATCGTGTTACGGATGGCGGACAGCGGCACGCGTTGTAGCGTCGCCGCTTTTTTGATTCACGTTCCCGTCCGTATCGGTCCGACTCAAGGGAGAAAACAACATGCTGCAAATTGTTGGGTCTAAGACCCGTTTTGGCAGTCTGCTGCGCACGCTGGCTTTCGGCGCTTCGCTGCTCGTTGCGTCGCATGCGTTCGCAGGCGGCACCGATCAGCTGAAACAGTTCGTCTCGCAGGTACATTCGGCGCGCGGCGATTTCGTGCAGACAGAAGTGCGCGCGCCGAGCAACGCGCAGCAACAGGCGAGCGGCGTGCTGTCGACGCAAGGCGCGACGCAGAACAAGGTGTCGAGCGGCACGTTCACGTTCGCGCGTCCGGGCAAATTCATCTGGGCATATGAGAAGCCGTATTCGCAGTTGCTGCAAGCCGACGGCGACAAGCTCTACGTCTATGACAAGGACCTGAACCAGGTGACGGTGCGCAAGCTGGGCGGCGCGCTCGGCGCGAGTCCGGCGGCGATCCTGTTCGGCAGCAACGATCTCGACAAGAACTTCACGCTGAAGGACGCGGGCGTGAAGGCTGGCATCGACTGGCTCGAACTGATTCCGAAGTCGAAGGACACGCAGTTTCAGCGGGTCGGCATCGGCTTTCGTGACGGCAACCTCGAAGCGATGGAACTGCACGATGTCTTCGGCAACGTGACGTTGCTGAAATTCTCGAACATCCAGAAGAACCCGCCGCTGCCCGCCGACGCGTTCAAGTTCACGGTGCCCAAGGGCGCCGACGTGATCAACGGCTAGACGCTGTGTTCACAGATGAAGGCCGGGCGACGGATGCGCGGCCTTCATATCGTCGATGAACGCTTCGACGATCTCCGTCCGATGCTGCCGCATGCGCGTCACCATGTGAAACGCAACGCGGTAGCTCATCTGCTGCGAGTTCAGCGCGGCAAGCAAACCTTCCTTCACATACGGCGCGGCGAAGTGCCCCGGCAGATAGCCGAGGTGATGTCCGGACAGCACCAGCATCGCGACGGCTTCCATATTGTCGGCGACGGCCGTGACGTTGTGCGGCGTCGCGGACGCTTCGGCTTCGGGCAGCGGATAGCTGCGCCATGCCCATCCGTGTTGCGCCGCTTCTGCAGGCGACACATTGCCTGCTTGAGCGAACAGCGGATGCCCGTTCGCGCAATAAGCAAACTGTTCCTCGGAAAAGATCTCCGTATACTCAAGTGACGGCACGCGATGCCAGAAATATCCAATACCCATCTGAATCCGTCCGCTCAGCAGCAGTTCTTCGAGCTCACCCGGCGAGCGTACGAGAATCGAGAAATGCACGGATTCGTCGCGAGCGCGGAAACGGGCAATCGCATCGCTGATTCGCGCACTTTCTGACACCGGCGTATGGCCGATCATGCCGATTCCGAGCGTGCCGACCAGCTTTCGTCCGACGTTTCGCGCCTGCACGCCGAACGCATCGACGGCGCAAAGCAGCGTGCGCGCCGCATCGACGAATTGCTCGCCTCGCGCGGTCAGGCTAAAACCGCTGCGGCCGCGCTCGCACAGACGGTAGCCCAGACGCGTTTCAAGTGTCGATAACTGGGTGCTGATCGTCGATTGGCCGACGTTCAATGTAGCCTGAGCAGGCGAAACGCCGCCCGCGTCCACGATGGCCAAGAACACGCGGATGAGGCGCAGGTCTAGATCGGTGAGTTGCGAGAACATACGGCAGGATACATCGGTAGCGATCGATGTGAAGTTTATTCCGTCGGCATTTTATGTTCGCCGGAACTGCACAAGAATAAGCAATGCCCCGGCGTCGCACGCCTTGCGACGGCTGGATTCGACGCTTTCCCAAGATGCTGTGCCTTTTCATTGGCGAACCACGATGAATACTTCCTCGAATTTCGTATCCCCGGATCTCACGGAGCGGCCGCAGCCGTTGTCGGGCAACGCGATGCCGCGCTCGGGCGGGATCGCCACGATGATGCGGCTGCCGAACGTGGGCTCGGCGCAAGGGCTGGATGCGTGCTTCGTCGGCGTGCCGTTCGATCTGGGCACGTCGAACCGCACGGGCGCGCGCTTCGGCCCGCGTCAGATTCGCGCGGAATCGGTGCTGCTGCGTCCGTACAACATGGCGACGCGCGCCGCGCCGTTCGATTCGCTGCGCGTCGCCGATATCGGTGACGTTGCGATCAATCCGTACAACCTGCTGGATTCGATCGCCCGGATTGAGCGTGCTTACGACGAAATCCTGCAACACGGCACGAAGCCGATCACGCTTGGCGGCGACCACACGATTGCGCTGCCGATCCTGCGCTCGATTCATCGCAAGTACGGCAAGGTCGGGCTGATTCACGTCGACGCGCACGCGGACGTCAACGACACGATGATGGGCGAGAAGATCGCGCACGGCACGCCGTTTCGCCGCGCGGTCGAAGAGGGCTTGCTGGATTGCGACCGCGTCGTGCAGATCGGGCTGCGCGGCACGGGTTACGCGGCGGAGGACTTCGACTGGTGCCGCGATCAGGGCTTCCAGGTCGTGCAGGCCGAGTCGTGCTGGAACCAGTCGCTGGTGCCGCTGATGTCGCGCGTGCGCGAGCAGATGGGCGATGGTCCCGTCTACATCACATTCGATATCGACGGCATCGATCCGGCGTTCGCACCGGGCACGGGCACGCCGGAGATTGCGGGACTGACGGTGCCGCAGGCGCTCGAAATCATTCGCGGCGCGCGCGGGCTGAATATCGTCGGCTGCGATCTGGTCGAGGTCGCGCCACCGTACGATCCGTTCGGCACCACGGCGCTGCTCGGCGCGAATCTCGCGTTCGAATTGCTGTGCGTGCTGCCGGGCGTCGAGTATCGGCCGGCGACACGTTAATAGCGCATCAACGATGGCGCCTGCACGGCGCCGCATCCGCACGGACGATTCATGCAATCGTCGAGACAACGCCCATAACGCCCGTTATGGGCGTTGTCGTTTCTGCCGTTCGTTGCGCGGCAATTTGCCCGCGTCAGCCTTTTTAAGAATAGTGAGCTTCAGATGGGCGTGCCGCGCCGGTAGGCTACGCAGGGTTCGGCGCGCGTTCGACCCGAATTCTCTGATAAATCGTAAAGCGCGCCGCCTGAACCGGCTGCGTATGCGGCCGCCATCCGAAAACGTCTCTCGCAGGATCCAGTCATGTACGGCGATTTGCAGCAGAATCCCGAGCCCGCGGTCGAACCCTATTCAAGCGCAGCCTCTTTGTATGGCAACGGGCGTTTTGGCGAAGCGCTATCGCTGCTCGAAGCGCTGCTGCAACGGCATCAGACCGACGCGCAGGTTCTGAATCTGGCCGCCGCATGCTGTCTGTCTCTCGACCGCCTGGACGACGCGCAGACATACTGGCGCCGCGCGATCGATGCGAAGCCCGACTACTGCGATGCGCATAGCAACCTCGGTGTCGTGCTCAAGGAACTCGGCCGCCTGACGGAAGCCGAGGCGTGCTATCGACGGGCTCTGGCTATCGCGCCGGACCATGCGGGCGCGTACGTGAACCTGGGGCGCCTCTTCGTCGAACTCGGCCGTCCAGCCGATGCAGAGCAGGCGTATCTGCGCGCGATCGAATTGCATCCCGGTGACAGCGATGCGTATCTGAATCTCGGCGTGCTGTATCAGGATCAGATGCGCTTATCGGAGGCCGTGGCAGCATACAGAAATGCACTTTCGGCCGATCCGGGTTCAGCCAGGGCGCACTTCAATCTGGGCGCAGTTCTCAAAAAGCAAAAGCGTTTCGACGAAGCCGAAGCCTCATATCGACACGCCGTCGCGCTTCGCCCCGATTATTTCGAGGCGAAGATCAACCTCGCGCATCTGCTGCTGATGGTCGGACGGCTGGAAGAAGGATGGGCGCTGTTCGAAACCCGCTACGACGCCGCCTGGCCGCAGCGCAAGATCGCGCCGCCGCCCGTCGATTTTCCGATCTGGCGCGGCGAGCCGCTTGCGGGCAAGTCGCTGCTCGTGTGGCCCGAACAGGGGCACGGCGACAGTCTCCAGTTTTGCCGCTACCTGCCGATGTTGAAGGCGCAAGGCCTCGCGAAACTGAGCATCGCGTGCTCGCCCGCGCTGCGGAGTCTGTTCGAAACGATCGACGGCATCGACGAATGCATTCCGCTCGATGGCGAGCACGACATTGCGCAGCACGACTATGTGTGCCTGACGATGAGCCTGCCGCATCGTCACGGCACGACGCTCGCGACCATTCCCGGCGCGACGCCTTATCTGCGGGTGCCGTCGTCGCGCGCGGCAAAATGGCGGGGGCGTTTGCCCGAAGGCAACATCAAGGTCGGTCTTGTCTGGGCTGGCGATCCGCGCCCCGACCAACCGGCAATCAATGCGGTCGACCGCCAGCGCTCGCTCGACGCGCACGCCTATGTTCCATTGCTGCGCGTACCGGGCATCACGTTCGTCAGCCTGCAGAAGGGCGCGTTGACCCAGCCGCAAATCAATACTCTGCCGCCCGGGCTGCGCCCATTCGATCCGATGCACGACGTCCACGATTTCGCGGACACGGCAGCCATCATCGAGCAACTGGATCTGGTGATTACCGTCGATACATCGATCGCGCATCTCGCAGGCGCGCTGAACAAGCCCGTGTGGATTCTGTCGCGCTACGACGGCTGCTGGCGCTGGCTGCACGATCGCGACGAGACGCCGTGGTATCAGAACGCCCGTCTGTTCCGTCAGACGCGCCACGGTCACTGGGACGATGTGATCGAACGCGTGACGCACGAGCTCGAACACTTCGCCAATCAGCTTGCCGCCGAACGCTCGATGACTCGCGACGAGCGCTTCCTCGCTGCCGTCGATCACTACGAGAACCAACGCTTCGACGAGGGCCTCGCGCTGCTGCGACTGTCGATCGAAACACATCAAGCCGATGCGCGCATGTTGAACCTCGCGGCGGGATGCTCGCTCGCATTGGGCCGCGCATCCGATGCTGAAACATATTTGCGACGCACGCTTCAGATCGATCCGACCCATGCCGACGGGTACAACAATCTCGGTGTCGTGCTGCGTGAGCTCGGCCGGCCCGACGAAGCGCAACAGGCGCACCAGCAGGCGATCGCGGCGAACCCGGACCATGCGGGTGCGCATATCAATCTCGCGCGCCTGCTGGAGTCGCTTGGGCGCGTGCACGAAGCCGAAGTTGCCTATCGGCGCGGCCTCGATCTCTACCCCGGCCACGCCGATACGCACAACAACTTCGGCGCGATGCTTCAGAGGCAAGGACGCATGCCGGAAGCCGAAGCGTGCTATCGCCGGGCGCTGGCGATCGAGCCGGATCTGGCGAACGCGTGCTTCAATCTCGGCATCGTGCTTCAGTCGCAAAAGCGTCATCGCGAGGCGGAGGCTGTCTATCGCCGCGCGCTGAAGGGCGAGCCGCACATGCTCGAAGCCAGGCTCAATCTGGCGCATCTGCTGCTCGCTAGCGGGCAATACGTCGAAGGCTGGCAGCTCTTCGAGTGCCGCTACGACGACGCGTGGAAAGCGGACTCCGTCAAGCGCCCGCCGCTGCCGTTCGCGCAATGGCAAGGCGAAGCGCTCGATGGCAGATCGATCGTCGTGTGGCCCGAGCAGGGTTATGGCGACTCGCTGCAGTTTTGCCGCTATCTGCCGATGCTCAAGCGGCTTGGCGCCGCGAAAGTGACGGTCGCGTGCCAGCCGGGGATGCAAAGTCTGATCGAGGGGATCGAGGGCGTCGATGCGTGCATCGCGAAGGACGTACACGCTACGCCGCCTCACGACTACTGGTGTCTGATGATGAGCTTGCCGCACCGGATGGGCACGACGCTCGACAGCATTCCCGCGACGATGCCTTATCTGAGTGTGCCGCCCGCGCATCGCTCGCGATGGGCAGGGCGGCTGCCGAAAGGGCAGAAGGTCGGACTCGTATGGGCGGGCGATCCGCGCCCCGATCAGCCGTCAGCAAACGAAGTGGACCGCCGCCGTTCGATCGATGCTCTCGCTTACCTGCCGTTGTTGAGCGTGCCGGGCATCACATTCGTCAGCTTGCAAAAGGGCAAGACGACGCAGCCGCAGATCGACACGCTGCCGCCCCATCTCCGTCCGTTCGACCCGATGAACGATGTGCACGATTTCGCGGACACGGCGGCCATCATCGAGCAACTGGACCTCGTGATTACCGTCGATACATCGGTCGCGCATCTCGCAGGCGCGCTGAACAAGCCGGTATGGATTCTGTCGCGCCACGATGGCTGCTGGCGCTGGCTACATGATCGCGACGATACGCCGTGGTATCCGAACACGCGGTTGTTCCGTCAGCGGCAGCCAGGCGAGTGGGGCGAGGTGATCGGGCGCGTGAGGCTCGCGCTCGAAGCATGGCCGGCACGCGAGCGCATGCCGGCCTGAATCCGCGAGCGCGCTTACGCGTACGCCTGTTTGCGCGTCGACACGAACGCGAGATAGCACAGCCCGCCGATCGCCAGCGCGGGCAGCGTCGCGCCGAGATTCGGCAGCCACTGGTTGATCGCCTGATACGCGGCAATGCCGATCGCCCACGCGATGAACGCGCTCACGTGCCAGCCGCCCGAGAAACCGTAGCGGCCTTGCGTATCGGCGAGCGAGCCCGCGTCGATGCGGCGCTTGCGCACGATGAAGTGATCGACCAGCACCACGCCGAACAGCGGCGCGAATACCGAACCGATCAACAGCAGGAAGTTCTGATACTTCGCCATCGGCACGGCGAGCGCGATCAGCGTGCACAGCGCGCCGAACGCGGCGGACAGCAGCGGCACGCTCGCGCGAGTCCAAAACGTGCCCGTCGAGACGGCGGCCGAGTGCACGTCGGCGAACGCATTGTCGATTTCGTCGATCAGCACCAGCAGCAGCGCGAGGCCGCCGCCCGCTTGCGCGAGCGCGGTCGTCAGCAGCGCATCGCCGCCGCCTGCCGTCAGCCCGTACACTGCGCCGAGCGCGTAGAACCAGATGTTCGCAATGCCATAGCCGAAGATCGTGCCGCGAAACGTCTCGCCCGCCTTGCGGCCGAAACGCGTGTAGTCGGCGATCAGCGGCAGCCACGACAGCGGCATCGCGACGACGAGGTCGACGGCGCTGCCGAACGGCATCTCGCCATTGCCCGGACGGCGCATCAGCGCGCCCAGATCGTGCTGCGCGAGCACGGCGTAAGTCAGCCAGGCCGCGCCCGCGAGCAGCAGCCAGATACCCCACGTGCGCAGGAAGCGCCGCACGAACGACAGCGGGCCGCTGATCGCGAGCAGCGTCGCGAGCGCGCCGAAGATCAGCGTCCAAACGAGCGGCGCTGAGAAGCCGAAGGCCTGCTTCGACAGTGCATCGGCGGAATCGCGCATCACGATCACTTCGAACGCGCCCCAGCCGACCAGCTGGATCATGTTCAGCACGGCGGGAATCGACGCGCCGCGCACGCCGAGCGTCGGACGCAGCGACGACATCGCCGCCAGCCCGGTGTCGGTGCCGATCACGCCCGCGAGCGCGAGCAGCACGACGCCGATCACGCTGCCGATCAAAATGGCGCCAAGCGCGTGCGGCAGCGAAAGGCCGGGTACGAGCAGCGCGCCAGCCTGCGCGACCAGCAGGCCGATGCCGAGTGAAAACCACAGTGCGAACGCGTCGCCCGTCTTGAACGCGCGGCGCGAATCCGGCACCGGCTTGAGCGGCGCGTAGGTCGAACCGGCCTCGCCGGTGATGGGATCTTGAGCCATCGAATCTGTTTCCTGTCTGTCGTTGTCGTGGTGGCGGCCGTGTTCATCGCCGGCTTGCGGTACGCGCCTTGCGGGCCGCGCCTATGAGAAACCGCTTATGGCATTTGCCGCAGGCTCCGTCGCGCGCCGGCTGTCATAATGCACAACCCTGCATGCGCCGTCTTTCGCCGGATGACGGTTCGAAACGGCTGCATGCCGTTATAGGCAAGGCCGTCGCGCGCCGTTTCGTGCATCGCGACGGTTTATACCCGAAAAGCCGAGATTATCCCCAAAACGCCATGTTTGAAGAAAACCGCGCCAATGTTCCCCTCGCCGAGCGCCTGCGGCCCCGCAGCATCGACGAAGTCATCGGGCAAAAGCATCTGCTGGGCCCGAACAAGCCGCTGCGCGTCGCGTTCGAGTCCGGCGAGGCGCACTCGATGATCCTCTGGGGCCCGCCGGGCGTCGGCAAGACCACGCTCGCGCGTTTGATGGCCGACGCGTTCGACGCGCAGTTCATCGCGCTGTCGGCGGTGCTTTCGGGCGTCAAGGACATCCGCGAGGCCGTCGAAACCGCGCAGATCCATCGCGCGAACGGCCATCAGACGCTCGTGTTCGTCGACGAAGTCCATCGTTTCAACAAGAGCCAGCAAGACGCGTTCTTGCCTCACGTCGAATCGGGGCTGTTCGTGTTCGTCGGCGCGACGACGGAAAATCCCTCGTTCGAGGTGAACAGCGCTCTGCTGTCGCGGGCGGCCGTCTATGTGCTCAAGAGTCTCGATACGGACGAGCAGCGCGAACTGCTGGACCGGGCGCAACAGGAACTCGGCGGCTTTACGTTTACCGAAGAAGCACGCGATGCCCTGATCGGTTCCGCCGACGGCGACGGCCGCAAGCTCCTGAACAACATGGAGATCGTCGCGCGCGCGGCGGCGCGGCAAAAGAAGACCGAGATCGACGGCGAACTGCTCGCCAGTGCGCTGTCCGAAAACCTGCGCCGGTTCGACAAGGGCGGCGACGCGTTCTACGACCAGATCAGCGCGCTGCACAAGTCGGTGCGCGGCAGCAACCCGGACGGCGCGCTGTACTGGTTTTGCCGCATGCTCGACGGCGGCGCGGATCCGCGTTACCTGTCGCGGCGCCTCGTGCGGATGGCGTGGGAAGACATCGGGCTCGCCGATCCACGCGCCGCGCGCATCGCGCTCGACGCCGCCGAGACCTATGAGCGCCTTGGCACGCCCGAAGGCGAGCTGGCGCTCGCGCAGGCGGTGATCTACCTGGCCGTCGCGCCAAAGTCGAATGCCGGCTACAACGCGTATAACGCGGCGCGCAGTTTCGTCGGCAAGGACCAGTCGCGCGCAGTGCCCGTCCACCTTCGCAACGCGCCGACCAAGCTGATGAAGGAACTCGGCTACGGCCACGAGTATCGCTACGCGCACGACGAGCCCGACGCGTACGCGGCGGGGGAAACCTATCTGCCCGATCGGATGCGTGAGCCGCGCTGGTATCAGCCGACGCCGCGCGGGCTCGAAGGCAAGATCGGCGAAAAGCTCGCACGCCTTGCCGAACTCGACGCGCAATGGCGCAACGAGAACAAAAAGAAAAGCTGAGCCGGGCTTTTCATCCGACTCGATCAGGCTGCCGGCCACCCGCGCCGGTGCGCTAAAATCGCCATTCACATCACGAACAGTTGCCCCATCCCATGCTTGACATCCAGCTGCTGCGCAAAGATATCGACGGCGTCGCGAAACGCCTCGCCGATCGCGGCTATGCCTTCGACGTCGCGGCGTTCTCCGCGCTCGAAGCCGAACGCCGCGCCATCCAGACCCGTACCGAAGAATTGCAGGCGAAGCGCAACAGTCTGTCGAAGCAGATCGGCGCGATGAAAGGGCGGGGCGAGGACACGTCGGCCGTGATGGCCGAAGTGGGCGGCATCGGCGACGAGATGAAGGCGTCGGCCGTACAGCTCGAAGACATCCAGACGCGCCTGTCGGATCTGCTGCTCGGCGTGCCGAATCTGCCGCACGAAAGCGTCCCCGTCGGCAACGACGAAACGCAGAATGTCGAGGTGCGCCGCTGGGGCGCGCCGCGCCAGTTCGACTTCGAGGTGAAGGATCATGTCGATGTCGGCACGCCGCTCGGCCTCGACTTCGAGACGGGCGCGAAGCTGTCGGGCGCGCGCTTCACGATGCTGCGCGGACAGATCGCGCGCCTGCATCGCGCGCTCGCGCAGTTCATGATCGACACGCATACGCAGCAGCACGGCTACACGGAAATCTACACGCCGTACATCGTCAATCCTGAAATCCTGTTCGGCACAGGCCAGCTGCCCAAGTTCGCCGACGATATGTTCCGTGTCGAGAAGGGCGGCGGCGAACACACGGTCACGCAGTATCTGATCTCGACGTCTGAGATTTCGCTGACGAACACGGTGCGCGAGAGCATCGTCGATACGAACGAGCTGCCCATCAAGCTGACGGCCCACTCGCCGTGCTTCCGTTCGGAAGCGGGCTCGTATGGCCGCGATACGCGCGGCATGATCCGTCAGCATCAGTTCGACAAGGTTGAGATGGTGCAGGTCGTGTCGCCGGAAACGTCTTATGACGCGCTGGAGCAGATGGTCACGCATGCGGAAGCGATCTTGCAGAAGCTCGAGTTGCCGTATCGCGTCATTACGCTGTGCACGGGGGACATGGGCTTCTCGGCGGCGAAGACGTATGACCTCGAAGTGTGGTTGCCGGCGCAGAACACCTATCGCGAGATTTCGAGTTGCTCGAACACCGAGGCATTCCAGGCGCGCCGCATGCAGGCGCGCTACCGCAATGCGCAAGGCAAGCCGGAGCTCGTGCATACGCTCAACGGTTCGGGGCTGGCTGTGGGCCGTACGCTCGTCGCGGTACTGGAGAACTTCCAGAACGCGGATGGATCGGTGACGGTGCCTGTGGCGCTGCGTCCGTATCTGGGCGGCGTCGAGCGCCTGGAAGTCCCGGCGGCCTGAGGCAGCTTGCGCTTTGCCGATCGAGCCAGGCTCTTTTCAACTTTCTGCGAAAAAGGGCTTGGTTTTCGAAAACAGGTGTTCTATAATCTTCGTCTCACGCAAGCAGCGACCCGCTTAGTGTGAGGCGACAAGACCACCTTGGTGGCAAGTCAAAGAATCAGGAAAGGTGGCAGAGTGGTCGAATGCGCCGGACTCGAAATCCGGTATACGGTTATACCGTATCGTGGGTTCGAATCCCACCCTTTCCGCCAGATGTAAAGCGAAACAGGCCCTTCGGGCCTGTTTTCGTTTGCGCGCGTTTTTCTGCGCAAGCAATTCAGTTGCACACTCCGCGTGCCTCTTCACCGGGCTTCGCAAATTACAACGCCTCCGCCTGCCTCGCCTATCTTTCTTCTTTTCATTCGCGGCGTTTCTTTGAAGCGCTTTGCGCGAATGTTCGTCTGCACATCGGGTGTCATTCAGGCTCGGTGGGCAGTCTTCTCGTCATCCCACGCACCTGCACAAAACAAATGGTACGGTCGTTGCGTAATCGAAGGGCGTCTGCCAATCACAATTGGAATCCACGATGACGAACCCCGATCGCGATGAAAGCAAACGGCCGAAAGACCCTGCCGAAATCCCGCCGAACGAGCTCAACAAGCCAATCGGCGACGCCATACCTGCACCCGTCGAGCCCGGCCTCGATCAGCCATTGCCCGAGAAGCCGAAGACAGAGGACGAATCATTGGACGAACCGATAGGCGATGACGATCCGCCGCCCGGTGTGCCTCCCCCTGGACCGTCCGATTTCGCATGAGATCGCTTTCTGTTCATCCATTCTTCCGGCCTCATTCCGGCGTCATTCCGGCTTCAATCAGCGGCCCGAAAAGTTCGACAAAATGCGCGATCGTTTCGGGCCGCGTATCAAGATTCCCCGCCAATAAGTACACCCCTCAGATTCCGACAATCGCCCGGCATTCCTTTACTACCGCGTACTTTGTGCATACGATGAAGTTGCACTTTTTTCCGCCCGCCGACACACGCACGAGTAAAAAATCGACTGCGATCATTGACAAAAAAGTGATGCGGAAATATTCGTAGTCCACAAGAGGATTTGAATACCTCGCTGGCGGCAGCGTCGTTAAGTGTTTGCCGCAAATCATTGTGTTTATCGACCGACGAGCTGCATTAGTACAGATGTTTGTCACGGTTTGATGCGTGAAGGCAGAGGCGTCGCAGGCCCGAAGCTGCGTCGTCGCCCGGTTGCGTTGCTAACAACAATGAAGGCGCCTGCGTTGTCACGGCTTTACGGTGCAAGCGCCCTCGAGGAACGGTGAGCTATGCACATCGCTATTTCTGCTGTCACGGTGGTAGCGGCTGCAATCGTCGTCTGGTGGTCGCTGCATCCGCGCCGCGTCGCGGCGCATCGCGCCGGGACCGTCGCGCACACGCGCAACGGCCTGTTCATTCCGCCGCTGCTCAATCGAATGACGGCCACGGTCGCGCGCTTCAGAGTCACGCGTGGCGCGGCGGGTTTCTGGTTTGCGGCGCAACGCCAGCCAGGCGCAATGACGGGGCTCGCCGACGTCTTCGAATGCTTGCCCGTCGCGTCCGTCGTCTTCGACGAGCATGGCGTGATCGTCCTCGCGAACGCGCAGGCGGAGCGTCTGTTCGACTATCGGCGCGGCGTACTCGACGGTGCGTGTGTCGGGCTCGTCGCGCCGGCGTTGTCGGAAGAAAGCCGCGCGCACGAACGCCACGCGGATGCGGCCGCCGCGCCGCAAGCGAAACGGCCCGCGGTGACACACACGCGCAATCTTCGCGCGCGTCGCCGCGACGGCAGCGAGTTTCCCGTCGAGATCGCGACGAGCGCCATCCGCTACGAAGACCGCATGATGACGGTCGCCTTCATCACCGACATGACAGAGCGCTTCGAGCTCGAGCGCAACCGGCGCGAGCTGGCGCATCTGACGCGCGTATCGACGATGGGCGAACTCGCGGCATCGCTTGCGCACGAGCTGAATCAGCCGCTTACCGCCATCCTCAGCAACGGCCAGGCCGCGCAGCGCTTCATGGACCGTGAACCGATCGATCTTGCCGAAGTGCGCGACATCCTGAAGGACATCGTCGACGACAGCGGCCGCGCGAGCGAAGTGATAAGGCGCATGCGCGCATTCGTGAAGAAGGAAGAGCAGCAGCAACTCGCGAGTCTGGATGTCGGCGGATTGCTGCGTGATGTGGCGCTGCTCGTGCACAGCGATGCCGTCGCGCGCGGCATTCACGTGTCGCACGTGATCGACGATGGGCTGCCGCCCGTGCGTGGCGACAGGGTGCAACTGCAGCAGGTGCTACTCAATCTGCTGCTCAACGCATTCGATGCCGTGAGCGAGTGCGGTGCGTCCGATCGCGTGGTGGCGCTCTTTGCGCAACCCGATCGCAAAGGCATGGTGCGCATCGCGGTGCGCGACCGCGGTCCCGGACTCACGCCCGACAAGCTGGAATGCATCTTCAAGCCGTTCATCACGTCGAAGCCGCAGGGCCTGGGGCTTGGCTTGTCGATCAGCCGCTCGATCGTGCAGATGCACGGCGGCCGTCTGTGGGCCGAGACCAATGCGGAGCAGGGCATGACGTTCTATGTCGCGTTGCCCGCATCGCGCGATGTCGGCGGCACCGCTGCGCAGGCGGCATCATGAGCGGCCTCGCGAGCGATACGGGAAGCCGCCTCGACAGCGACCCGGCCGCGCTCGTCTATATCGTCGACGACGACCCGTCCGTGCGCCGCGCGCTCACGCGTCTCGTCAGATCAGCTGGGCATGGTGTCGAGGCCTGCGGCTCGGCACGCGAGTTTCTCGAACTCGCGAGTGTCGAGCGCACGCCCGCTTGCGTGGTGCTCGACGTGCAGTTGCCCGACCTGAGCGGACTCGAATTGCAGCGCGAACTCGATGCGCGTCTGCCCATCATCTTTCTGACGGGGCACGGCGACATTGCGATGACGGTCGGCGCGATCAAGGCGGGAGCGACGGATTTCCTCACCAAGCCCGTCCGCGACGACGCTCTGCTGCGCGCCATCGAGCAGGCGCTCGCGCATTCCATCGAAGTGTCGAAGGCGACGCGCGAGCTGGAAGAATTGCGCAGCCGCGTCGGCCGTCTGACGCTGCGCGAGCGCGAAGTGATGAATCTCATCGTGCTCGGCTTGTTGAACAAGCAGGTCGCTTGCGAACTCGGCACCGTCGAGAAGACCGTCAAGGCACATCGCGCGCGGGTGATGCAGAAGATGGAAGTCGGCTCGCTCGCGGAACTGGTGCGCATCGCCGACAAGGTTGCCGTAGCGAACGCTTCGCACAATCACGCCGATCCCGCGCAGGCGCATGCGGGCTCCCCTTCCGCGCACGCCACGAGCGAGGGGATACGGGACCAAGGTCCAATACCGCCGACGCCCGCAGTCTCATAGTCTATTGCTGAAGCGCCATGCATCGTGTGCGTGTGCGTGACGGTCAACGGACTAATCAGCATGGGCACAGACAAACCGTTCGTCGTCGTGGTCGACGACGATGCATCGGTGGGCAGGGCGATCAGGCGTCTGTTGCGCTCCGTCGGGATCGCAGCCGATACGTACACGAGTGGCGACGAGTTTCTCGATGTGCTGTCGGCCACGCCTACGTATCGTCCCGACTGCGTGATTCTCGATGTGCAGATGCCAGGCTCCAACGGTATCGAGGTGCAGCGCCGGCTGGCCGGCAGCGCCGTGCCCGTCATATTCATCACAGCCCACGACGATGCGGGCGTGCGCGAAGCCGCGCTCGCGGCGGGCGCGAAGGCCTATCTGCGCAAGCCCTTCAACGACGTGTTGTTCATCAGGACGGTGTGTGCCGTGCTCGGCATCGCTGCGCCGCTATGAGAGACCCGCGTTCATCCAGTAACTGCGGTGCGCGCACACGCGCATCGCGTGTTGCGCCAGATCGAATTCGCAAGGCGCGGTATTGGACCAAGGTCCAATTGTCTTTGACATGGCGGGCTTCCACACTTGATTGCATCCGCTTCGCGAGGCCGAAGGGCGCATATGGACTGCGCGGGCCGCGCGATGCGTGCGACGCATCGACTCGTATCGATTAAGGGAATCAGATTGAGGAAATCATCATGAGACGAGCCTCCCGAAACGCCTCGACGCTCGCCGCATTGTTGCTGCTGGCAGGCGCGGCAACGGCACAGCAGCCGATCTTCTATCCGGCCAAAGGACAGAGCCCGCAAAAACAGGCAAGCGACATGTCGCAATGCGAGAGCTGGGCGACGCAGAACACAGGCATCAATCCCGCTGTGCTCGCGCAGAACGCCGCCAACCAGGCGCCGCCGCCCGCACCGTCGGGGCAGCGCGTGCGCGGCGCGGCAGGCGGTGCGGCGGCGGGCGCGGCGATTGGCGCGATCGCGGGCGACGCGGGCAAAGGCGCGGCAGCGGGCGCGATCGCAGGCACGATGGCGGGCGGTGTGCGGCAGCGCCATCAGACGGCGGCTGCCCAACAGCAACAGCAGGCCATGCAGCAGCAGACATCGCAGCAGATGGCCACATGGAACCGTGCGCTCGCGGCCTGCATGACGGGACGCGGGTATTCGACGTGATGACACAGCGATCGAAGGGAGCCGCGATGAACTGTCGATCGTACGCGTGGATGTCCGAAGCGAACCATGCTGCCGTCTCGCGCACGCGTCGCGTGATCTCGCGAATCGTGCTGGCGACGGCGCTCGCGTCGGCGGCCTCCCTCACCGCCTGCAAAAAAGCCCCCACGGAACCCCCGCGCCCCACGATCGACGTGACCGTCGTGACGGTTG